>JBGTFQ010000169.1:0-27273 GCA_041747155.1 Rubrobacteraceae bacterium | reverse complement strand
GTTAGTCTTCTCGGTGTCAGGCGGGCTCGTTACAGAGGGCAGCAGAAGGTAAATCTGGAGCATGTGTTCATGGCCGTAGCGCTCAGCATCCTTCGGGTGAAAGAGTGGCTGAGTGGTTTCACTCCCCCGAAGAACCGGGTCTCTACCTTCGCGAAATTAGCGGCATGGGAACGTCCGAGCTGAATTCGCCAACAGCATCGAGTAATACTCAGATCCCTGCTTCAATAAAGTCAAATGCTACAAGAACTGGCACTCGAATCCGCGTATGTCGCCCGCACCATACTCGCGCTGTCGCAGACAACTCGACCGGTCGCGAGCGCAGCGACTCACCCACAACAATCCTGGGTCACGGCTCCTTACTCGTCCGGCGCGGCGGCTGCCTCCGCCAGAACCCGGGCCAGCAGCTCTGGTCGCGAGAGCATCGGGTGGTGGCCGGTCGGTAGCTCCACGACCCGACTAGCCCTCTTAGCGTACTCGCGCTGGACCTCGGGCGGGGTCGCCCGATCTTCGGCGCATACGAGGTAGGTCGAGGGTTTCTCGCGCCACGCGACGGCACGCGGGCTCTGCCCGAAAACCGCCAAAGGCTGGCGGGTGAGGCGCTCCAAAGCCCCCACGACCGCCTCTTCGTCGCAGTCCTGCATGAAGGCATCGGGCATCAGATCACCCTTGATACCCATCGTACCCTCCTCCGGGCGTGGGTCCATCCACGGTCCCGGCTCTGTCGATCCTCCCAGGCTTGCCATCGTCTCGTCGTGCTCGGGCATCACCGAAGTCAGGTAGACGAGGTGCTTGACGTTCTCCTGTCCTGCTGCGGCGTCGGTGGTGACCATGCCACCGTATGAGTGGCCCAACAGCACAACGGGTCCGTCCTCCTCGTCGAGCGCGGAGCGGACCGCGTCGGCGTCGGCGTACATGTCTCCAGCGTTCCCCTCAGGGGTGCCCGAAGGAGCAACACAACTCGGCAACTCCACCGCCCGGCTGCCCAAACCGAGGGCAGCAAGCGGTTCCACCATCCGGTGCCACCACCACGCCCCGTCGTATACCAGAGCCCCATGTACGAAAACCACCTTCATCTAGCTACCTCCCCGCTAACACTTACGTTTTCTGTGTACGCGAAGTGTAGCATTCGTGCAGCGTTTGTGTGGTGTTTTAGACAGCCTTTACGGCTGTGAGAATAAGACTAGGGTGTTCGCGACGGGTTCGTCAACCGACCTGACCCGAATTTTCGGTGGTTACGACAAGTTCCTGGGGTGGGCGACAAGACTGGGCCTCGTCAACCCGCTTCTGGCGGCGGCTGCTTTAGGAGTGGTCGGCCCGGAAAGTAGCGGCATGGCCGCCGGCAGCAACAACACCTTCCGCCAACTCGGCGCAGCCTTCGGCGTGGCCGGGCTCGGGGCGGGTCCTCCAGAGAGCCCCAGCCCGGGCCTCTGCGGTGGGCGCAAATCCGACACAAGCGTTCGTGGACGGCTTTAACGAGTTGCTGCTCTTCGGAGCCGCGATCGCGCTCGTCGGAGCGTGAGATCCGAGAAGAGTCGGCCAGGGACCAAGATCCCCTGGCGGAGGGCATCTCAGCGACGCTTGAGAGCATCCGCCGACAGATTGAGGAGGGTGCGGGCAAAGTGGAGGCGCCGCCGCCAGAGGGCGCGGAGCCAGAGATCGAGGATAACCTGGCCGTGGTCGGTCGGCACGCCACCTTCGGTGGCTTTCAGCCGCCCAGCGCGTCGGAAAAAGCTGAACTGCTGAGATGCTCTACTCCACAGCGGATCCGCACCCCCTGAGAAAAGCTCTAAACGAATCATCCTGAAATCACTTTCTTGCATGAACTGCAAGCCTTCCGGAGGCCAGAGCTTGAGGTAAGATGCCGCGTATGAATAACGAGGATCTACTAAGTTTACAGAGTGCCGTGACCGCCATAGAAGAAGCCACCGCAGCGGTAGCGCGGGAGGTCGAACGCGACCGGCTGAATGAAGTCTCGCTATCCCGGTTGTCGATAATCGAGTCAGAGCTAAGCCGCAGCCGATTATCTCTAGAGAAGATCATCCGCGAAGAAACCTAGCATCCGAGCAAGCCCATCAGATGAACCGCTACCAAGCTGACCAACTGAAATGCTGACAAGCAGCGCGAGTGGCTACAAAAGAACGGATGGGGAGTACCCGGTGGATGAACTCTACAACAAGGTCGCAGTCTGGTGCGAGAAAGCCAAAGAGCGGTTGCAAGCTCAAGTAATCAGCGTATCTATCGGGTTGGGTGGTGTGGGCCTGCGGTGAGCTCGTCGACCCCCAAGACGAGCTGGAGAAAGTGGATCCACAAAATATAGATCTAATTTTATGCACGTGGGTGAATAGCCGAGAGCATCAATTCTCGGAAACCAAAAACTTCATGGTTGCACGTACGTTCGTTTGATTGCATCTAGGCATCTATCCTCCCTTGACAAATAGAATTGAGTTTTTGTAATATTATACACATGACATTCGCGATATGGACCTCTTATTCAACCACGTACTCTCGGGCCCTATCGCGATCGACGATGCGGAGCCTGGAGATATTCTGGTCGTTGACGTTTTGGATTTGGGGCTGCATCCGCCAAACTCCGCTTCTGAAGATCTCGCCGGCATGGGTTGGGGCAGCACGACGATATAGAAGCAAAGGTCGAGGACATCTTGCCTCAGCTCGACGAGCTGGTAGACAAGGGAGTGGTAACAACCGAACCGGTACGGGTCATTTTCTCCCGACCAGCGGCTTTGTAACCGACGATGAGACTATCGAAAGAGAGGAGCATTCGTGAACGACTACGAAGTCTTTGAGTTAGGGGATGTCGTGCTGCAAGAAGGCGCGACCCTGCGAGATGCCAAGCTAGCGTACAAGACCTTTGGCACGCTGAATGAGGACAAAAGCAACGCAATCGTCTACCCGACCTGGTACTCGGGCTTCCACTGGGACAACGAGTGGCTCATCGGTGAAGGCATGTCCCTTGACCCTGCGAAGTACTTCATAATCGTCCCGAACATGCTCGGCAATGGGCTCTCAAGCTCGCCGAGCAACACTCCGCCGCCGCACGACCAAGCGAATTTCCCGAATGTCACCTTCTACGACCAGGTCGAGACCCAGCACAAGCTTGTCACCGAGCACTTCGGGATCGAGACCTTGGTGCTTGTCACTGGCTGGTCTATGGGCGCGGGGCAGACCTATCAGTGGGCCGTCAGCTATCCCGACATGGTGCAACGTGCGGCCCCGTTTTGCGGCTCCTCCAAAACCAGCGAGCACAACTTTGTCTTCCTAGAAGGCGTGAAGGCGGCGCTCACTGGCCCCGAAAGCTTCAAGGGCGGCTTCTATGACGAAAAGCCGGTGGAGTGCCTCCGCGCGGCTGGGCGCGTGTATGCTGGCTGGGGCTTCTCTCAGGCATTCTACTGGGATCGCCTGTACACGGAGATGGGTCATTCGCGAAGGCTCGGCATGGATCTCGCGTTTCCGACGTTGGAAGATTTCCTCGTCGATTACTGGGAAGGCCACTTTCTCGACCGTCGCGACGTCAATGACCTGCTGGCGATGCTCTGGACATGGCAGTATGGCGATGTTGGTGCGACGCCCGGGTTCGACGGCGACCACATCAAGGCGCTGCAGTCTATAAAGGCCAAGCTCATCGCCATGCCCGCCAAGAAGGATCTGTACTTCCCGCCGGAGGACGAAGAGTACGCGTCGCAGTACATCCCCAACGGGGAGGTACGAGTGGTTCCGGGGGTGTGGGGTCACTTCGCGGGAAGCGGTGACAGTTCCGTAGATCTCCAGTGGATCGACGGAGTCATCAAAGAGCTGCTCGCTAGCTAAGAGGGGCGCCCGTCATAGCCACTGCCGCAGGTCTACCTACCGGTCACCGCCGGAGGCTGCCCCAGCACGTCCAGGAGGCCGCGAGCAGCACCCCGCTCGCGGCCATCGCTTTCGGCTTTGCGGTCGTCTCGCTGTCGCCTGCCAACGCCGAGATCGTCAACATTGCCACGCTGCTCTTCGTGCCCGTAGAGTTTTGCACCGCTTACGCCTGCTTCCTATTCACCACCGCGCTCATGCTGCGCTGGTTCGCGCAGGAGATCACGGCGTAGGAGGGAGAGGGGGGCGAGCGGGTTCGCAGGAATCCACATCATTTTAGAGCAACCATAAGCGAGCACCACGACCATCGTCCTCCGTCGCTCTCAGTCGTTACGGCTGTTCAGGGGTTGACTCCGGCGGAGGCATGCCGCTGAATGAGCGACCTTGACCGGCGGGATGCCAAAGTACTGTACCCGATCTATCCTAGAGACGCTCCTTCGAGTGTGGCACCGTTAGTGGTGTATCAGGGTGGGCGGCGGCGGCGTGGGACCCTTGGTGCTGTCCGCTACTCGACTGCGTCTCGGATCACACCCACACATTACTAGTAAAGGCGCATTGCCCGATAATAACGAGGTGGTACGGTTGCCGCCAGAACACTCGTTGTTGCCGATAAGCGGAGAGGAGGCCAGCATGACACCGATAGGACGTGATGGATCCAGCAAGGCGTCCGTCGAGGCGACCGGCGTAATGCTGGGCTTGGGGGCCGGTCTGTTGTGGGGGTTCGCCTTCGTCGCGCCTCAGATGATGCCGTCTTTTGGGCCCATCGAGATCGCTTTTGGCCGTTACTTCTTCTATGGTGTCTTCTCAGCCGGCTTGCTTCTGGCTTTGGGGCTGCGGCACCAGGGCTGGAAAGGCTTGTGGACCACCGGCGGGAAGGCTTGGCCCTTGGCGTTGGCTTTTGCCTTCTCGGGGAACGTCGGTATGTACCTACTGCTGGTCTTGGGCATCCGCTTGGCTGGCGCGCCGATCGTGACGCCGCTAATCGGGATCGTCCCCGTGACGGTGGCTATCGCGGGTAACATCGTAGAACGGGAGTTCCCATGGCGACGCCTCGCCTTTCCAGTGACACTCATCCTTCTCGGCCTCCTAGCTATCAACTTGACCGGAGTGGGAAGCGGAGTGGGGGCTCATGCGCGAGCTGGCGAAGATAGGTTCTTTGGGATTCTGTGTGCCCTTGGCACCGTCGGGCTTTGGACTTTCTACGGGGTAGCGAACGCCCGATTTTTGAGGAACAACCCGTCCGTGTCGGGCCCGGCTTGGTCGACGATGGTGGGCGTTGCCACCTTAGTCCTGGTGGCTCTGGCCGTGCCCGTCGTAGCACTCCTAGATCCCGGTGCCGTAGGGTTTCAACAACTGCCGCACCCCAGTCCCCGCCTCGCCTGGTTTTTGGCCGCGAGTGCCTTCTTGGGGGTGGTCGTGAGTTGGGGCGGGACGCTGCTTTGGAACGGGGCATCGGCGCGCCTCCCAACGTCTCTGGCAGGCCAGCTCGTCGTCTCGGAGGTCCTGGCGGGACTCTTCTACGTCTTCGTCGCGGAAGCCCGATTTCCTTCCGCTTTCGAGTTCGCCGGCATCTTCGCGGTAGTGGCCGGCGTGTTGGTAGGCGTTCGCCGCACGAACACAACGTCCGAGATGGTTCGGGCAACGCCTTCTTGAATCTACCCTTGCCCCTCTTTTAATAGCTCTTCCAGATAGCCGGTGTGGTAATCCCCCGTGCGGAAGGCTTGATCCTCCAGCAGACGGATGTGCAGTGGGATCGTGGTCTTGATGCCTTCTACGCGATACTCGCGCAAAGCTCGGCGGGCGCGAGTTATGGCTTCGTCGCGATTCGGAGCCCAGACGATGAGCTTGCCGACCAGGGAGTCGTAGAAAGGCGGGATTACGTACCCCTGGTAGATGGCCGAGTCGACCCGGATGCCGGGACCGCCGGGAACGTCGAGAAAGGAGATCTCCCCCGGCGATGGCATAAAGTCCTGGTCCGGATCCTCGGCGTTTATGCGAAACTCCATCGCACAGCCCTCGAATGGCACATCCTCCTGCTTTAGGCTTAGCGGAGCACCAGAGGCGACCCTTAGCTGCTCTTTCACTAAGTCCACGCCCGTTAGCATCTCAGTGACCGGGTGCTCGACCTGTATGCGAGTGTTCATCTCGATGAAGTAGAAGTTCTCGTCGTCGTCCACTAGGAACTCCACCGTTCCAGCATTTGTGTATCCGGCTTCTTCCGTTAATCGAACGGCGGAGTCGGTCATCCGGTCGCGGGTCCCGGCGTTTATGCCGGGCGACGGGGCTTCCTCAAGCACTTTCTGTCGCCGACGCTGCATAGAACATTCCCGTTCGTAAAGATGGATGGCGTTACCGAGGTGGTCGGCCATAACCTGCACTTCGACGTGCCGGGGGTTTGGAAGGAACTTCTCCAGGTAGAGCGAACCGTCTCCGAAGGCTTTCTCCGCCTCCTGTTTCGCTACCTGAACGGATTTGCGTAATTCCTCTTCGTCCTCGGCCACCCGGATGCCCCGACCGCCGCCGCCCGCCGCGGCCTTGACCATAACCGGATAGCCGATCTCCTCCGCGGCTTCCGCGGCCTCATCAGCCGAAGAACATTCGTCCGAGCCTGGCACAACCGGTACGTCGGCTTTCCGCGCTATCCGGCGAGCAGCGGACTTGTCGCCCATCTTCCTTATAGCCTCTGAAGAAGGACCAACGTATGTGAGCCTCGCATCCTCGCACGCTGCCGCGAACGAAGCATTCTCGGATAGGAAACCGTATCCGGGATGGATAGCGTCGGCGCCGGTTTTCCTAGCAGCCTCTAGGATAGCTTCTATGTTCAGGTAGCTCTTGCCAGCTGGAGATGGCCCTATATGGACAGCTTCGTCAGCTCGGCGTACGTGGAGTGCCTCTGCATCGGCGTCAGAGTAAACGGCAACGGATGGTATTTCGAGCTCCTGACAGGCGCGGATGACGCGCAGGGCGATCTCACTCCGGTTTGCGACCAGCACTTTTTCCAACATGAGCTCACGTCCTTTTTGCCGATTCTGTAGCGAGACCCCCATGATACTCTCACGATCGCTTCTCATCCGGCGCACGCGACCGGCTACGTGCGTGAGGCCGCTATGGCGGGAGCTGCGGCTACGGCCACGAGAGCGGCGAGTACTACCTTTATGAGGTCGAAAATCACAAATGGCAGAACTCCCTGCGCCAGTGCCACCAAAACCGGCAATTGCGCGACGAGCATAAGCCAGGTCATACCTAAGGCGTAGATAGCCGTTAGCGCCGCCGTGCCAGCTATTACGCTCAACGCAAGAGCCCGGCGCCGGAGGGCGCTTGCTGCGGCATGTGCCACAGTTTGTGCCGCGAGCCCCGCAATTGCAGCGGCCAGGGGATATGAGATCAGGTATCCGCCGGTGGGGTCGAAGATAATGCCGAGTCCGCCTTTGAACCCAGCGAATACCGGCACGCCGACGGCGCCAACGAGGAGGTAAATTGCCGTAGCCAGGGCTCCGTGTCGCGGCCCGAGCAGCAAACCTGTTAGAACGACCGCGAAGACCTGTAGCGTAAACGGCACGGGGAAGAGCGGGATGGTGATCTGGGCCGCTACCGCCGTTACAGCGGCCATCAGCGCCATCCGGGTCATCGTTCGCATGTACAAGTCTTTTCCTTCCCGCTGTTGAGACACTTGTACAACATCTTCTAACATCCATTGACCGGTATTTCCTAGCCATGTAGTATTCCGGCGGAGTGGCCGTACCGTAGACCCACTAATCTAGGGGGCAGGATCGTGAGCAGCTTGGAAACTGGGCTTCCCGAGGCGCGATACAGTTATGGTGGCGATGAGTTCGTTTTCGTCGAACTTGCCGAGGCGATGAGCCTGAAGATCAACTTCCGAGCGATGGCGATCACGAACCGGCTCAAGGAAGAGAATATCGAGGGCATCGTGGACATCTGTCCGTCGAACGCTTCGTACATGATTCGGATAGACCCCGACGTGTTACGACCGGACGACCTGATCTCCCGCCTCAAGGAAATCGACGAGGAGGTAGGCGACGTACAGGGCTTCGAGATCGAAACGCGGGTCGTGGACGTGCCGGTCCTGATCGAGGACCCCTGGACCCACGAGACCCTGATGCGCTTTCGCGACCGACACCAGGACCCGGACTCTACGGACCTTGAGTACGGCGCCCGCGTCAACGGCTACGACACGAAAGACCATTTCATCGATGCCCTCCTGGATTCACCGTGGCTTGTCACCATGATCGGCTTCGTTCCCGGACTCCCTTGGTGCTACCAGCTTGTCCCGCCAGAAGAGCAGATCGAGGTCCCAAAGTACGTGCGACCGCGCACTTTCACCTCCGAGCGGGCGTTCGGTTTCGGCGGTGGGTTCGCGGTGGTCTACCCGGTGCAGGGCGCGGGCGGGTACCAACTCTTCGGCACCGCCGCGGCCCCGGTCCTGGATCTCAGCCAGAGCCTTAAGGATTTCGAGGAGAACATAGTCTTCCCTAAGCCAGGAGATGTCTTCAAATATCGTGGCGTGAATCGGGAAGAGTACGACGAAATACGGTCCACGGTGGAGGATGGCACCTTTGAGTACCGTAAGGCGGAGTTCACCTTTTACGGAGACCGGGCGCTGGAAGATCCGCATGCTTACAACGAGGAGATCCTGGGGGTGCTGTATGGCGATTAGGGTTCGGAAGCCGGGACTGTTGACTACCGTTCAGGATACGGGACGCTTCGGTCAGTACGACATCGGGATGCCGCCTTCGGGTGCGATGGACACGTTCTCCTACCAGGTTGGCAACTACCTCGTGGGTAACGACGAGGGTGCTGCGGGGCTGGAGATCACGTACTTTGGACCGGAGATCGAGTTTACGCAGGACGCAGTTATCGCCATCACGGGTGCTGAGCTGCCGCCTAAGATCAACGGCGATGAAGCCCCGACGTGGGAGACGTTGGCTGTAGAAGAAGGCGACGTTCTCTCCTTTGACTACCTCAAAGGCGGAGCCCGCTCGTACTTGGCGATCGCCGGCGGGATAGACGTGCCCGTCTTCATGCACAGCCGGTCGACCTACACCCTGATCGGTCTCGGCGGTCACGAAGGCCGCGCCCTTCAGGAAGGCGACGAACTCAAGATTGGGGATTCAGATGGAGCGTCCGACCGTGTCGGAAAACGGGTAGATGACGACCAAATTCCAGTTTATAGTGACTCTCCGGAGCTGCGCGTCATCATCGGCCTCGCCAGCTACCGGCTGACCGAGGATAGCCTGCAGACGTTCCTGAACACCGAGTGGACTGTTACCCCGGACGCCGACCGCATCGGCTACCGCTACCGGGGCGGCGAGCTGGAGTTCGTCGAGCGGGAGCAGCCGGCAGGCGCGGGCGCGGATCAGGCAAACGTCGTGGACTTCGGCTATCCGGTCGGCTCCATCCAGGTCCCCGGTGGGGTAGAGCCCATCGTACTCAACAACGACGCCGTTACCGGCGGCGGCTATGCCACCATCGGCACCGTCATAAGCGTGGATCGTGACACCCTCGCTCAGACCAAGACCAACGACACAACCCGTTTCCGCTCCGTGGATCTCGCAGAGGCTATGGAAGCCCGGGCGGAACGCAGGCGGCAGATGGAGGAAATAAAGGAAGCGCTGAGCTAGAAGCGGACTGAACGGAGACAACAATGCGCATAGATCTCAACTGCGACATGGGGGAGAGCTTCGGCTCTTACACGATGGGCCATGACGAGGAGATGATGAACTACATCTCTTCGGCGAACGTCGCGGGTGGTTTCCATGGTGGGGATCCCCACGTCATGCGCCGCACCGTGCGGCTGGCGAAGGAGCATGGCGTCGCGGTCGGCGTCCACTCAGGCTACAGGGACCTGGTCGGGTTCGGGCGGCGCGAGATAGATATGCCGCCGGAGGAGATCCACGACGAGCTTCTCTACCAGCTCGGGGCCCTGCGCGAGTTCGCCCGCTACTACGATATGGAGGTTCAGCACGTAAAGCCTCACGGTGCCCTCTACATGGTCGCCGCCCGAGACGAGGAGTTGTCGCGTGCGATCATCGAGGCGATACAGAAAGTGGACTCTGGCTTGCTCCTCTTCTGCATGCAGGCTTCCGTCACCTACGATCTCGCGAAGAAGATGGATCAGCCAGTAGCGGGCGAGTTCTTCGCCGATCGAGGCTACGACGACGAGGGTCAGATCGTCTTTACCCGCGCCGTCACAGAAGAGCTTGATGCCGAACAGGTCGGCGACCGGGTTGTCCGGGCTGTCAAGGAGGGCAAGGTCGAGGCCGATAGCGGTAAGGAAGTAGACGTCGTTTGCGACTCGGTGTGTGTTCACGGAGACACGCCGGGGGCCGTGAAGCTGGCCGAGGCTATAGTTCGCAAGCTAAACGAGGCCGACATCGAGATCCGTCCACTGGGACGGGCGAAATAGACAGTATCCCGAAGGAGGAGAAGTATGGCTGAAAAGACTGTGAAAGCCCCGATGCCCGGCACTTTTTACCGTCGACCGGACCCGGAGAGCGAGACCTACGTCGAGGAGGGTGACACCGTTTCGGCGGGAGACCCCGTCGGGCTCATCGAGGTAATGAAATCGTTCCACGAGGTCAAAGCCGAGGAAGACGGCAAGGTCGTGAAGATCCTGGTCGAGGACGAGGAAGCGGTGAGCGCGGGACAGGACGTTATAGAGTTGGAATAAGGGTTGGGGATCGACCCGAATTCTCATGACCATCTATTAGAGGAGTCGACTTTGTCTACGGGATCATTTCGGTTGGAAGAAGCCACGATAGACGACATTCACTCCGCTTTCCGGTCTGAGGAGCTGACTTGCCGACGGCTGGTCGAGATGTATCTGGCGCGCATCGAAGCCTACGACAAGAGTGGTCCGGAGCTCAACTCGATCATCACGATAAACCCGAACGTTTTGGAGGAAGCCGACGAATTAGACCGCTCTTTGGAGCGGACTGGAGAGATGGCTGGGTCCCTGCACGGTATCCCAGTGTTGGTCAAGGATCAGGCGGAGACCGCCGGCATCCGCACGACCTTCGGTTCCGTCGCGTTCGAAGAGTACACGCCGCAAGAAGACTCGACTGTGATGGCGAAGCTCAAGGCGGTTGGGGCGATCATCCTGGCAAAAACGAACCTGCCGGACTTCGCAACGTCCTGGTTCGCTTACTCCTCCGCCGGTGGCGTAACTAAAAACCCGTACGCTCTGGATCGGGATCCCGGCGGTTCCAGCAGCGGTACGGGAGCGGCGATAGCGGCGAACCTCGGCGCGGTTGGAATAGGGGAAGACACTGGAGGTTCCATTCGCGTCCCAGCGTCTTTCGACAACTTGGTAGGCGTTAGAGTCACCACCGGTCTAATAAGCCGTGCGGGCCTATCCCCGCTGGTGGTCTTTCAAGACACCGCCGGGCCGATGACCCGCACGGTGAAGGACGCAGCCACACTTTTGGATGTGCTTGTCGGCTACGATCCCGCCGACCCATTCACGGCAGTCGCTTCACTCGCTGTAGACGCCGGGAGCTACGCCAGCGGCTTGGCTGGAAGTAGCCTGGATGGGTCCAGGATCGGCGTATTGCGTGAAGTGTTTGGCCCGGATCACGACCCCGACTGCGCTCAGGTCAACGCGGTTATAGAGGGGGCTATCGAGTCGATGCGCGAGGGTGGGGCGGAGATCGTGGATCCCGTCGAGGTGCCGGGACTTGAGGAGTACGTCGGTGTAACGTCCCTGTACCTCTCGCAATCCAGATACGATATAGACGGTTTCCTGTCCAAGCGTCCCGGAGCCCACACAATAGCGAGCCTTTACGCCTCAGAGCAGTTTCATCCACGGTTGGATCTCTTCACCGCCATAGAGGAGGAGGCGCCGACAGATCCCGAAGAGGATCCCGACTACTTCAAGGGACTCGCCGCTAGAGAGCAATTTCGCCGCGCGATCCTCAATGTAATGGCCGCGCACGAACTCGACGCGCTGCTTTTCCCGAATTCGCAGGTTCTACCGCCAACGAGAGAGGAGCTAGACGACTGGAAGTGGACTGTGCTCACCTTCCCCACGAACGCGCTTATCGCCGCCCAATCGGACCTTCCTTCCATCTCGCTGCCCGCGGGGTTCGCGCAAGGGAATGTGCCTGTAGGGTTCGAGATCGTAGGGAAACCGTACGGCGAGGCCGAACTGCTGAAATTGGCTTGCGCCTACGAGGAGAAAGCGAGCCCGCGAAGATCTCCGGAAAGCGCACCACCTATTCCTGATGACCCTCAGTAGATACCAGCGGAGCTATCGCCAACGAATGGTCCTTTATAGGAAGGAGTACGTAGCATGACCGAGACGACCGAACGGTATATGGGGAGAAGCGTCCCGCGCAAAGAGGATGCGCCTCTGCTCACGGGTCAGTCCAACTTTACCGACGACATCAAGGTATCGGGGATGCTGCACATGACCGTGCTCCGCAGTCCGCTGGCCCACGCCAAGATTACCCGCGTCGACGTCTCCGCAGCCCTGGATCTACCCGGTGTCGTAGCCGCGTTTACAGGCAAGGATCTGGCGGACGAGTGGGCGATCGGTATTCCGTGCGGCTGGCCGGTTACGGAGGACATCAAGATCCCTGACCACTGGCCCCTCGCCATAGACGAGGTTAACCACATGGGCGAAGCCGTAGCCGTGGTCCTGGCGACCGACCGCTACAAGGCTCACGACGCCCTGGAACATATCGAGGTGGACTACGAGCCGCTCGATGTCGTCGTGGACGTAGAGGCTGCGCTGGAGAAAGGTTCACCGCTGGCGCACGAGGAGTTCGGGACCAACGAGTGCTATGTATGGCCCCTCGGAACCGGAGACGTGGACGAGGCTTTCGAGAAGGCAGACGTGGTGGTAAGCGAGCGCTACATCCAACAGCGACTCATTCCGAGCGCCATCGAACCTCGGGCCACCGTGGTCATGCGGGAGCCAGGACACGGCGGCTCGTTTACCGTCTACACCTCGACTCAAGTTCCGCACTTCGTGAAGGAAATTCTCTCCGCGGTTTGTAAGACGCCGCAGCAAAAGATCCGAGTCGTCGCTCCCGATGTCGGTGGCGGATTCGGCTCGAAGCTGAACGTCTATTCCGAAGAGGCTCTGGCTCTCGCGCTGTGTCGCAAGCTCGGGGCGCCGATCAAGTGGGTGGAGGACCGCTACGAGAACCACCAGGCGACGACCCACGGACGTGGACAGGTGCAGTTTATGGAGCTCGCCGCCACAAACGAAGGCAAAATACTGGGCATGAAGGTCAAGCTGCTCGCCGATATGGGAGCCTATCTCCAGCTCCTGACCCCCGGCATCGCCATTTTTGGCTCGTTTACCTATCCTGGTCTCTACGCCTTCGACGCGTACTCCTTCGAGTGTACAGGAGTCTTCACGAACCTGACCCCGACCGACGCCTACCGCGGGGCCGGGCGCTCCGAGGCGGCTTACGCCCACGAGCGGATCATGGACGCTCTGGCTCGTAAGCTTGACATGGACCCGGCGGAACTACGCCTCAAGAACCTGATCCCACCGTTCGACGAGCCCACCACCAACCCCGCTGGCGTGATGTACGACTCCGGCAACTACGAGGCTTGCATGCGCCGGGCCCTGGAACTAGTGGACTACGAGTCGCTGCGCAAAGAGCAACGTCGTCGCCGCGAATCAGGCGACGTAAAGCAGATGGGCATAGGCATCGGCAACTTCACGGAAAGCGGTGGCCTCTCTCCTTCAAAGGTCGCCGCGGGGGTGCGTCTCCAGAGTGGCGGCTGGGAGGCGGCGAACGTGCGGTTCACCTCTGCGGGCACCGTCGAGGTTGTTACCGGCACTTCGCCGCACGGCCAGGGCCACGAGACCTCATGGGCTCAGATCACCGCCGACGCGCTCGGTGTTTCCCCCGACGATATTGAGGTATTGCACGGAGACACCGCTGTTGCACCAATGGGACGAGACACCTACGGTTCAAGGAGCCTGTCCGTTGGGGGCGTGGCGATTCATCTTGCCTGCGAAAAGGTTGTCGAGAAAGGCAAGAAGATAGCGGCCCACCTGCTGGAGGCTTCCGAAGCGGACATGGAGTTCGAAGGCGGTGCGTTCAGCGTCGCGGGATCCCCGGATCAAAGCATTACCATCCAGGAAATAGCGGGCAAGGCGCTTTTGGCCGACGACCTGCCGGAGGGTACGGAGCCGGGTTTGAACGAGCAATCCGTCTTCGATCCACCCAACTTTACCTGGCCGTTCGGAACCCACATCTGTGTGGTCGAGGTGGACACGGAGACGGGCAAGACAGAGATAGTCAGCTACGTCGCCGTGGACGATTGCGGGCCGGTAGTAAACCCGGACATCGTCAACGGCCAGCTTCACGGTGGAATAGCCCAGGGCATAGCACAGGCGCTCTATGAAGAGGCCGTCTACGACGAAAACGGTACGCTGTTGACGGTTTCGATGGCCGACTATATGATTCCGGGGGCGCCCGAGATCCCGAACATGACCCTGGAGCAGACTGTCACCCCCTCTCCTACCAATCCGCTCGGAGTAAAAGGCATTGGAGAGTCGGGGGCGATAGGTTCCTCCCCGGCGGTCGTAAACGCGGTGATAGACGCCCTGGAGCCGCTCGGGGTCACACATGTGGACATGCCGGCTTCCCCCATGCGTGTGTGGCAAGCGATTCAAGCCGCGCAGAACGGCGACGGTGCCAGTAGCGTCTCCTGAACTGGGCGTGCGAGGGATAGTTAATTGGAGATACCGCCCAGCGAGACGTTATTTGACGTACAGATATCCCTCTAGCCCATAGTGGTCGCCCTCGTGCCCGAAAGCGTACTCTTACACTGCCGAACGGAGCCTGGGCCGCAGAAGGTATTCCGTCGCGCGTAGAGCGCATGGTGGTGTGTATCGTCGGTGTTTTTCATTCCAGGCGGTGTGCCCGAGGTAGTATGCGATCTCCTCCATTGTCTACCCGGCAGCACTGGCCCGGAGAGCGAAGTCATGGCAAAGATCGTGGAAGGTGGTTTCGGAGATCAACTCCCACTTGTCTTTGGTGGCATTCTTCTTCAACCTACTGAGCCAGTGGTGTACACTCGCCTCCTTGAGGCGGGGGAGCGTTTGGAGTAGACACGTGTGGGCTCTCTTCAACTCGTCACTGCTGACGCATATACTCGAAAAGTGGACAGCGTGCCCGACTCGCACCCAATCCACCTTCAGGCCAATGTGGCAGTTCTCAACCGTAAGCCACGGTACGTCGATAACTCGGCAGCCAGCTCAGTAGCTCAAGCAGAAAAGGGCTTCACTCCGAATCTTACCGTCGCACTCCAACAGATTCTTCACTACGTAGCGTTGTTCCGAGGACAGTCTGCGCGGTGTGAGCAGCGGCTGCGCTACACACTGGTCGCCGTTGGGGCGCTTCTGGGGAGCCGGACTTGAGGACGGTCGCAGCCCCTGTCCACGCCAGGAAACGCCCGTAGCCAACCTTGGAGAGTCCCGCAGCGAGGAATACAGGTATCGTCGTGAAGTCTGCGATCTTCGCCCCCACCAGCGCCTTGCCGTAGTTACGACCAAAGGACACCTCCATCTTCGTGAGCTTCTCCTGTGAGAGGCCGAGGCGGACGAGGAGTTTGCCGGTCTTTGGGTAACGTGCGGAGCGGCCTAGCAGGTAGTAGAAGGTGTTGCCTGTGAGGTCGGCGGTCACGGCAACCGCGTAGGCGATTGGCAAGACCATGACGCCTGCGGCTGCCAGCAGCCCTGCGGCGATGGTGGAGATTGGCCCCTCCACCAAGACGAGCGGGAAGAGCAGCAGGTGAGGGTGCGCTTCCAGTAGATTTACGATGCTCTCGACCGAAAAGCTCATTTTGCGTCCTCTCGGCGCGGAACTTCGGCGAAATCTACCGAAGCCTGATCTTCGCGATTTACCCGGAACATCCAGTTTTCTAGGCGATCCTTGTAGACGAACCCGAGGGTCAGGATCACGGCGATTGTGACGCCGACGGATATCCAGGTGGCTGCCGAGCCTGTCACCCAATCGGAGGCTAAGAGTGCCGTCATCGTGCTTCCCGGTATCCGCCCCACGACCATTACCACGAGGAAGCGCCTGAAGGAGATCGCGGAGAGCCCCGCAAGAGCGACCACTGCATCGTCGGGCATGAAGGGGAAGAGCAGGATCGCGAAGAGCCACCATCCTCTAGCATCCAAGATGCCGACGTACTTACGATAGACTTCTCTGCCCACGAGACGTACAACTAGCGGCTCACCCCACCGTCTGGCGACCACGAAGATCAGGACCGAGCCGATCACGGAGCCGGTCAGGGCGAGCGCGAGACCTTGCCACACACCAAAGATGAGGGCTCCCGCCAGGGCGACGGGACCAGCTGGGATTGGACTGGCGATCACCTGGGCCACCATGACGAGGAGGTAGACGACTGGCGACCACGCGCCAAACGAGAGAACCCAATCGGTAATGCCAGCCGCGCTGATGTTGCTCAGCAAGGCAACGATTCCATTCACGTCCGAGCGCAGTCCGGGTGAGAGCAGGTACGCAAGCACCAAAGTCCCCGCGACCGGGAGAAACCCTGAGATCCATGCTCCTCGGGACACCGTTCGGGCTACCGATGTCCTCGGCTCTTTCTCGTGGAGTACCTCTACTACGTGAGGTGTATCGTTCGTGCGCTCTACTGTTAGGTTTGTGCTCGACATTTTCTATGTCACCTCCTCTCCGGTCTTTATAAGAATAGGTAGATCAGGGCGGCAGTGGCGGATCCCGCGACGACCAGCCTCGCGTGCGTCCAAGCTTTCCGCCGAGCGATTCCGCGCCTCCACAGAACCAGGGATTCGAATGCGACGAAGGCCATGAGACCTGCCAAAAGGGCCGTAGTGGGCGGTTCGATACTCCCATTGAAGCGCAGACTCGACAGCACAGTGTGCCCGAGCGCGAGCGGTACGGCGAACCACACCAGGCTTTGCAGCCGCTTCCAGTTCTTGCCCAACCTCTGCTTCCAGCCCTCGGAGGACGTGATGAGCATGGCGACGAAAACCAAAGTCGCTACGAGTCCCATAGCGATGTCCGGGGCGGCGAACTGGGCCAGGGCCGGCGCCGCGAGGTCGAAGAGTTCCAGACTTATCAGAGAGTGAGCGACGAACCATACGCCGGAGCTTATGCCCAAAGGTGCCCGGAACTTCGCCAGGGTACACGTCAGGCTACGCGCTCTGCTGCCGCGAACGGCGAACGGCCCGAAGCGCAGCAAGTTGGATGGAATGAGCGTGAGGGAGAGCAGGATCGTACCAACCGTCGCAGTCGGAGCCACCATGTTGCCAACACCCAAGACGGACATTGCCGATAAGGCCACCGCAGCCGCGACGTTGACCGGGATGATGAGCGGCGAGAGCTTGAAACGCGACTTGGGGACTGGTGGCTCGATCCGAGGATTGACCTTGGATTTCATGGCGGCTCCACTCATCGGAAGCTCCTCTCCGGGACGCACTCCGCTAGTCTCAAATACAGCTCTCGATTCTCTTGGATAAACATAGTGTCTCCTCTGGTCTCGTAGGAATCTCTGCTCGAAGGCCGGTTGGTGGCAGAGAGAGCGTCTCCGCCACCAATTGGCTAATGCTAGGCTCTGACTTACTCCCGGCGGAGTGCGTCGACGGGTTGCAGGCGCGCCGAGCGGTAGGCGGGGAGTACCCCGAAGACCACCCCGATCAGAACCGAGACCCCGGAGGCGAGACCAACGGATGTCCACGTTACCGACGTAGCCAGGTTGGCCGACAGGAGCGGGAGCAGCGCTGAGGCTCCGACACCGATGCCTATGCCGACCAAGCCGCCAAAGACCGAGAGCAACACGGCTTCGATGAGGAACTGGGAGAGTATGTTGGCATTGCTGGCTCCCAGGGCTTTACGAACGCCTATCTCACGAGTTCTTTCCGTCACCGAGACGAGCATGATGTTCATGACGCCTATGCCGCCGACGAGCAGGGAGATCCCGGCTATGCCGGCGAGGGCGTAGGTGAGGAGGCTGGTGATCTGGGTGAAGCTCGAAAGGAGTTGCTCCTGGGTGGTCACGGTAAAGTCCGCAGTATCATCATGAGCAGTCTTAAGCTCGGCAGAGATATCCTTGGCCGTAGCGTTGACGTTATCGGAATTTTTGGCAAGTGCCGTTATCTGACTGACGTTCTCGGCGCCGGAGAGCGCCAAGGCGTCGTCGACGTTCATGTAGGAGGAAGCGGGCTCTGCGGCGAAGCCACCTCCGCTCGCTTTCTTGGAGATGCCGACTACCTCGTACTGTGCGCCCTTGATGGGGAGGGTCTCGCCGATCGCGGCTTTAGGACCGGAGTCGAGCAGATCTTTGGCCGTGGCCGCCGTGAGGACGAGCTCCTTGTCGCCTTCGATGAAGCGCCCGGCCTGAAGTTTTATGGAATTAACCTTCTGGTAGGAGGACTCGACACCAGAGAGCGAGTAGCTGGCGCCCTCTATCGGCACGGTAGCCGAGACCATTGACGATGCCGCACTCACCGATGGAAGCTTCGCCACCGCACTGGCGTCCTCTGTGGTGAGAGTACTTGGAACCGCGGAGCCACCACCGGGGCCACCATCCTCTTCTCCGCCAGGACCGCCGGCGGCTCCGCCAGCGCCACCGCTGGCGCCTCCCGAGCCGGGGGCTATGGTTATGAGATTAGAGCCGAGCCCGTTCAGTTGGCCGGTTATCTGGCCCTGGACTCCGTTGCCGATAGAGGTGATCAGGATGACCGCTGACACGCCTATCACGATGCCCAGCATGGTAAGGGTGGAACGCACCCAGTTGCCGAACAGCGCCGACAGGCTCATGCCCGTTATTTGTAGTGCTTTCCTCATGCTCCTGCTCCTATCTTCTCGCGTGTTTTGTCGTTGGAGACCTCGTCGGCGACGATCAAGCCGTCACGGACCTCGATGATCCGGTCGGCCCGTTCGGCCACTTCCGTGTCGTGAGTGACCATGATGAGCGTGGTGCCGTCGGCGTTGAGCTCCCCGAAGAGCTGCAGGATTCCCTCTCCGGACTTCGTGTCCAAGTTTCCTGTCGGCTCATCCGCCAACAAGATGGCCGGGTTGTTGACTAAGGCTCTCGCTACGGCGACCCGCTGTTTCTGCCCGCCGGAGAGTTCCGGGGGCTTGTGGGTGGCCCGGTCGGACAGATCCACCTTTTCGAGAGCTTCCAATGCCCGCTTCTTTCGCTCCGATCCATACACCCCGGCGTAGACCATAGGAAGCTCCACGTTGCTGAGAGCACTCTGTCGGGGCAAGAGGTTGTAGCTCTGGAAGACGAACCCGATAAGATCCCTCCGCGCTCGGGCCGTCTCAGACCCCTTTAGCCCGGACACCTCGCGACCGTCCAAAACGTAGCGACCGGAAGTCGGCTGGTCTAGGATGCCGAGCAGGTTCATCAGCGTGCTCTTGCCGGACCCCGATGGACCGACCACGGCGACCCACTCACCCCTTTCGACCTTGAGGCTCGCACCTGCAAGGGCTTCGACCCGACTCTCGTCCTGACCGTAGATCTTGGTCAGGTTCTCTGCTTGGATTACGGTATCGGGAGCCGCGATCGTCGCCGCCTCCGAGTCTTTAGTTCTGTACTCCACTGACATTTATCTCTCCTTTGCTCAAAGATCCAACAGCAGCATTTGCTTCTGACGGACAGTCACAAGAAAACCGTCTTCACGGCGTCCTCCTCTCCAGCGTTGGTCCATCCAGTGTTCGGAGAGGCTGCGTCTTAGGAATGGTCAAGGGGACCACACCTCCTCCAAATACACGTCGGCAAGGGGACGGATGACGGTGCGCGAGACGTGGAGGGCGCGTTCTTTCTCGCTGTCCTCATAGTCGTCTGCGAGTTCGGACGCGGCCTGGATCAGGTAGGGATAATCCTCCGCCGAGAGTTCTATGCGCCGGGCGAGGCTGAACAAGATCGCCGCTGCCTTCAGACGAGCGTAGGGCCTCCCCGGCACCCGGACATCGGCGAGAAGATCCTGGAGTACATAGTCCCGGAAGCCACCAGTCCCATCCAAGCGCACGGCCTCCACGAGGGCGGTTACGAGCCTCGCTTCCTCCGCCGCCTGCTTCTCTAGCATGGTCCTCACTCCTCTCAATCCTGGCCGCCCATCTTCTGTGTGGGCTTGGCTTTCTATAAATTGATATTAGTGAGGGACCCTTAAAACGAGCTTAAAGCAGGCTAATCTCTTCGTGAGAGCGTGAAAACTAAAAAGGATTGATGTGTTTCTAAGAGATGCTTAGAGAATGTCGGGGAGCGGGAGACGCACCGTGAACGTGGTGCCTTCGCCGGGGATGCTCTCTACCCCTACATGCCCGCCGAGAGCCTCGACGGTCTCCCTAACTATCGTCAGCCCGAGCCCCGTACCCTCGCCAGATCGCGAGGTCTCGGCCTGATAGAAACGCTCGAAGACGTGGGGGATGTCATCCTCGGAGATGCCTTCGCCTTCGTCGGTGACGCGCAGGATGGCCTCATCCTCCAGGCGCTTCACGGAGACCTCTATCTCACCATCGGGCGACGTATGCTTCACGGCGTTGGAGAGAAGGTTGGAGATCGCACGTCGCAGGCTCTCCGGTTCGGCCACGACTACCACGGGGCCGGCGCCGGATATCTTTATGCGGCGACCGGGGTAACTTGCGACGGTCCCCCGCGCCAGCTCGACGAGGTCCGTCGGCTCCAGATGGTCCGCCTGGCGCGACTCCAGTCGTGCGAGCGTCAGCAGGTCCTCGACGAGCCGCGCCATCCGGCCACCCTCATCCTTCATCGCCGCGTAGGCTCGTTCTCTTATGGCGGGGTCCGCGTCGCCGCGCTCCTCCAGAACATCCAGGTAGCCGAGGATAGAGGTGAGCGGGGTACGAAGCTCGTGGGAGGCGTCGGCTAGAAAGCGGCGCATGCCTTCTTTGGATTCTCGCTCGGCTGCGAAAAGTTTCTCAAGGCTCGTTGCCATGTCATCGAAGGAGGCCGCCACCTGCCCGACTTCGTCGTTACGGCTTTTGAGTGCCGGCAAGTCTACCCGGCTCTCCAGCCGACCCTCCCGTAGTTCACCGGCCACCTCGCTCACCCGCCGGAGAGGCTTGAGGGCCGCGGCGGCCAGCGTAGGGCCGAGGCCGACCATCAGGGCCAGTGCCGCAAGCAGCCCGATCAGCTGGCTGATCACGAGCCTGCGTACGAATGGGTCATCCCTCACGGGTACGCCCGCGTAGACCTCGATAGTCTCACCCGAGGCGCCTTCCGACTTGAGGCTGGTGGCGAAATATCCCTCACTCCGCAGAACGGCGGGAAAAGAGTCCGGCCGCAGATCTATCTCGTCGGGCGGTCCTCCTGCTCCCGGAGTCGAGGCCAGCACTTTATCTCCAGTGCCGCGCACGATCACCTGGAGGTTGGGAGCCCGGATCTTCTGAACCACTTCTTCCGGCGAATCGCCCTCCTGAAGGAGACTCTCCGCGTTCTCTGCTGTCAGACGGACTTGGGCGGTCTGTTCGGCGCGGGGTCTCGATGCCCCGATCACGTAGAAGAATAAGGGGATGAAGGCGAACAGGATGAGAAGGCCGACGGCGACCGCCCCATACCACAACGTGAGACGCCAGCGGAGCGTACCGAACATGCTATCCGCCCAACCGATACCCTACGCCTCGGACGGTCAAGATGGGGTCGTCCTCGTCCGGGCCGTTCAGTTTTCGACGGAGGTACGAAACGTAGGCTTCAATAACGTTAGAGTCCCCAAGGTAATCGTAGCCCCAGACGGCGGCCAGGATCTGCTCTTTGGACAGCACTTGACGGGGATGCCGCATCAACAGGTGCAAAAGATCGAATTCCCTCGCCGTCAACTCGATGCGCCGTTCATTGCGGCGAACCTCTCTAGTCGCGAGATCCAAGACAATCTCGGCGTGCTGCAAGGTCTGGCCCGGCGGCGCCCCGCTGCGTCGTAGGAGCGCCACGATACGAGCCGCGAGTTCGTCCAACGCGAACGGTTTGGTGAGATAATCGTCCGCCCCGAGGCTCAAGCCTCGCACCTTGTCCGCAACCTCCTCGCGCGCGCTTAGCATCAGGATCGGGACACTGCTCTTCGCCCGTATCCTACCCGCCACCTCGAAACCGGAAAGGCCCGGCAGCATAAGGTCCAGGACGATCACGTTCGGATCAAACTCCTCGACGCTCTGAAGCGCTCGATGTCCGTCGAAGGCTCCACGAACCTCCATCCCTCGGCCCTCAAGCCCCATGGTGACAAACTCGACGATGTGACGCTCATCATCGACCACCAACACCCTAGGGCGTGTATCCTCCATGGTCAACATACTACTACCGAACTTAGTACAGAGATGCTGACGGCCCTTCTTGGAATCGCCGACATAGATGACCTGAGGGAAGTCGGTTACCTTTGATTTGAGTTAGTCGGGTGCCGAATATCGTCGCGCTCGTCGTCGACGTGGACTTAAGATCAAAGAGCGGTGGGATCCCGGACTATATCCCCAGCGACCTGGCAGGCAACGCTGACCAAGTTGCGGATCTCCTCTCCAAACACTACGTGCGAATAATCCTACTTGTCTTCGGCGTGAGTGCGAAGGTAGGGTTTGCGAAAGCATGGTAGGCTGTTCTGCATCGTGATTAACGAGTCATCTACAGGACAAGCGGGTCGCGTTACCCTGCGCGACGTGGCGCAAGAGGCGGGAGTCTCGATCAAAACGGTCTCGCGCGTAGTTAACAGAGAACCCCTGGTGAACTCAGAGACGGCGGCGCGGGTTGCAGAAATTGCCGAGAGGTTAGGGTACAGACCCAACGAGTTGGCCCGGAGCCTCAAGGGCAAAGCGTCACGCACTATTGGTTTGATCATCGCCGACATCTCGAATCCTTTTTTCGCTGATGTGTGCCAGGCGGTGGAACAAGTGGCCCGCCAACGTGGTTACTCTGTCGTCCTTTGTGCTTCGGGGGAGGACGTTGAGGCCGAGCAAGAGTATGTTGGCATCCTTACCAGCCGCCGCGTGGATGGCCTGTTGCTGGTACCAGCTCCCGAAGGACACGGCTACCTCAAAAAAGAGCAGGCCGCCGGGCTCCCCATAGTGGCCCTCGACCGTCCTGCGGAAGGTATCGAGACCGACGTAGTCATGGTCGAGAACAGGTCAGCGGCCCGCGAGGCTACAGAGCACTTGATCGGACGCAAGCACCGAAGAATAGCCTTCGTCGGTGACGACCAGCGGATCTTCACCGCCCGCGAACGCCTGGAAGGTTATATGGAGGCGCTGAAGGCAGCGGAACTCGAACCCATATACAAACTCGGTGTGGGCTCCATATCCTCTGCGGAGAAGGCCACGGAAAGTCTACTCGCGCTGCCCAACCGCCCCACAGCCTTCTTCGCCGGTAACAGTGTGATGACGGCTGGCGTCCTCTGCGCTGTCGAGAAAGCCGAACTACGCATACCGGAAGATATGGCCTTTGTCGGTTTCGACGACTTCGAGCTCTTATCCATCTTGCGCTCAAACCTGACCCTCGTTCGCCAACCAACCAGAGAACTAGGACGGAAAGCCGCTGAGCTACTCTTTGACCGCCTCGACGGCAAAGCCCACCCCGAAACTCAACACCTGATCCTTCCAACGGAGCTTGTCATACGAGAGTCCAGCGGATACTAACTCCCTGACAAATAAACCGCTACTTCACCGAAACGATTCTCTAAGACACACTTGACAACGTTTACTAACTAAGCTAAATTGCTCCGCAACAGGGATTGACAAGGTTGTCAGGAGGTGAGGAAAGAAGGTATTTTAATTGAGGTTTCTGCCGATGTGGGTGTTCTAGACGGAGTTGAGTGGTGGCTGTTCTGAAGTTAGTTAGGAGTTATTGCATAGTGTAAGGCCTGTGGGGAATCGGGTTTTGCGAGAAGATTATGGACCAATCCTGGTCTGGGAGGATACGGAGGAGTGATCGTGCGTAAGTCTCTAGGTTTCTTGTTGATTGCGCTAGTCGCCGCGTTAGTGGTGTCTTGTGGTGGTAGCGGCGATAGTGGTGACGGTGGGGATGATCAGGTGAGTGTTGGCCTTATCACGAAGACTGAGTCCAATCCGTTTTTCGTCAAGATGAGGGAAGGTGCCGAGAAGGCGGCGAAAAAGTCGGATGTAGATCTTCAAACGGCTGCGGGAGAGGTTGATGGGGACAACGCCGGGCAGGTCACTGCCATGGAGAACATGGTAACTTCCGGTGTCGACGGCATACTCATCACCCCAAACGACACGGAAGCCATTGTGCCTAGCATAGAGAAGGCTCAGGAGCAGGGCATATCCGTCATCGCGCTCGATACACCGACCGAGCCACAAGACGCAACCGATGCTCTCTTTGCCACCGACAACTTCAAAGCCGGAGTCCTTATCGGCGAGTATGCCAAGGCCGCGATGGGCGACAAGGAACCGAAGATCGCAACGCTCGATCTGGCACCGGGCATCTCTGTAGGCATCTTGCGGCACAATGGTTTTATGAAAGGCTTCGGGCTCTCGGACGTAGACGACAGCGAGACCGAATTGGTTAACACTTCAGAGGTTGTATGCAGCCAGGACACCCAGGGGGACCAGGCTAAAGGTCAGACAGCGATGGAGAACTGCTTGCAGAAGGACCCGGATATCAACCTCGTGTATACGATCAACGAGCCTGCGGCTCTTGGAGCTAACACGGCGCTCAAGTCGGCGGGTAAGAAAGATACTATGGTCGTCTCGGTAGACGGTGGCTGCACGGGCGTCAAGGCTGTTGCGGATGGCAAGATCGCCGCGACGAGCCAGCAATATCCGCTTAAGATGGCGGAGAAAGGTGTGGAGGCAATCGTACAGGCTCAGGAAGGTGGCGAGAAACCCTCCGGCTACACCGACACGGGTGTCACCCTCATCACCGACGAATCCCAGGACGGTATAGAGGCCAAAGACACCGACTACGGGCTAAAAAACTGCTGGGGCTAGAGGCCGAATGTTCCAGGTACGGATGAACAGCGGAGCGGGTCCGGCGAGTCACCGGACCCGACGGGAGGAGAGCCAATGAGCGAGAAAGGAGCCGCGCAAGACGCACACGACGGATCGGGGAGCGGAGGGGGAGGACATTCGATCCTATCTGGGCTTCTCTCCCCAGCTACCTTTGGTCCGGTTTTGGCATTGACCGTAGCGTGTGCATTCTTCGCGTTTCAGAGCGACCAGTTCCTGACCGGCGGTAACTTCTCGCTCATCTTCCAGCAGGTTATGGTCGTAGGGACGCTCGCCATCGGGCAGACCCTGATCATTCTAGTCGCCGGTATCGATCTATCGTGCGGTGCGATAATGGCCTTCGGCTCCGTCTTTATGGCTAAGATGGCGGTTGACACAGGCATTAATCCGGTCCTGGCTGTTCTACTGGGACTCGTTGTCTGCACGGCCTTTGGATTTGCGAACGGACTGTTCGTCACCAGGCTCAACTTGCCGCCGTTTATCGTCACTCTGGGAATGCTCAACATCGGGTTCGCGCTCACCAGCATCTATTCTAATAACCAGACGGTAACGGGTTTGCCACCATTCCTGACTTTCTTCGGCCAGACGTTCACGGTCGGGAGCACGGCCATAACCTACGGTACCGTGCTGGCGCTTGGGCTTTTTCTGCTGGTGTGGTTCATCCTGCGACAGACCGCAGCCGGTTACCATTTGTACGCAACGGGCAACAACGCCGAGGCCGCCCGGCTGACCGGCATCGACACGAAGAAGCTGCTCCTCGTCGTGTACGCAGGCGCCGGTCTCATGTACGGCATCGCGGCTTGGCTCTTGATCGCACGCACCGGAGTCGGAGATCCGCAGGCCGGAGTGAACTACAACCTCGATAGCATCACGGCGGTGGTACTAGGCGGCACCAGCCTCTTCGGCGGACGCGGCAGCGTGCTCGGGACGCTAACCGGCGCTCTTATAGTTGGGGTCTTCCGAAACGGGTTGCAACTCATGGGAGTCTCCTCGGTCTATCAGGTTCTCGTCACGGGCATACTCGTGATCCTGGCCGTTTCAGTGGACCAGATCGCACGCGGGAGGCAAGCATGACCGAAGGACAAACTCAAGTGACAGCGGTTCTCCGGGCGAGCGGGCTAGTCAAGCGCTACGGCAACGTTGTAGCCCTCGACGGCGCGGACTTCGAGCTGCTGCCCGGCGAGGTGCTCGCCGTTATAGGGGACAACGGCGCCGGGAAATCCACACTCATAAAAGCACTCTCGGGCGCGCTCGTCCCGGACGAAGGAGAAATCCTGCTGGATGGCGAGACCGTCCACTTCAACAGCCCCATAGACGCCCGTCGTCACGGCATAGAGACCGTCTACCAGGATTTGGCCGTAGCACCCGCTATGACGATAGCCGACAATCTCTTTCTCGGGCGCGAGATACGACGTCCTGGCATCCTCGGCAAAGTTTTCAGGATGCTGGACAAAAAGCAGATGGTAGAAAAGGCGAACTCCTACATGAGCGATCTGAAGATCGGCATCAAGTCGATGCGCCAACCGGTTGAGACACTCTCCGGTGGACAGCGGCAGGGAGTAGCCGTAGCCCGTAGCTCCGCCTTCGCACGGCACGTTGTCATCATGGACGAGCCGACGGCGGCGCTCGGGGTGAAAGAATCGGGGATGGTTCTGGATCTCATCCGTCGCATCCGGGACCGGGGGTTGCCCGTGATCCTCATAAGCCATAGCATGCCCCACGTCTTCGAAGTCGCTGATCGCGTTCATATCCAGCGCCTCGGCAAACGTGCCGCCGTTGTGCGTACCGAAGATATGAGCATGTCCGACGCGGTCGCCATCATGACCGGAGCTATGTCGGTTGATGATAAGGGACAAGGCTGATGTATACCGGAACCCGGCAACTTTGGAGCATTTGCCAGACTACTTGAGATAGGACGACATTGTACAAACGGACTTGATGTCTGATTCTATTTGAGAGACCGACTCTGGTACGAGCGACGGACTCAGAGAATAAGCGCACTAAAAAGTCTGCGCTGTTCAGTGATTAGATAGTAATCTTTCTGCGTCGTTCAATGTGTTTCTCTCTTAAACGATGTCGAGGACTACTCGGCTCCCGGTGCGCCCATTATCCACCGCCTCGTGGGCCTCGGCTATATTTTCTAGCGGGAAGCGTCGGATCTCCAGCACTAAAAGTACTGCGACCAGGTGACATTTCCAGGAGCCGGGCGGCGTAGATTCAGATACTAGGCTTGATTGTTGTTGTAGACTAGCCACCCGTCCTGGCGTTCTTTGAGCCATGTCGTGCGCAGCCTGTTGGCGGCATCCCGGGCGGGTCGGTCCTCCTGGGTGAGGTCTTCGAGGTGTTTGTAGGATACTTTGCCGCCGCTCATAAGGGCTACCAGACCTTCTTCGGCTTGTCGACGGTCCTCAAAGGCTAAATCTCGTAGTTGTGTCGGTAGTTCGCCCGACGGTCCTCCGAGGAGATTCGC
>JBGTFQ010000168.1:0-7745 GCA_041747155.1 Rubrobacteraceae bacterium | reverse complement strand
TGGGAAGCTCAGTACGGGGACTTCGCCAACGTCGGGCAGCCCATGATCGACCAGTTCATCGTCTCGGGTCAAGCGAAGTGGGGCGAGAGCAGCGGTCTAGTAATGTTGCTGCCACACGGCTATGAAGGACAGGGACCGGAGCACTCCAGTGCCCGGCTCGAACGATTCCTGCAACTCGCGGCGATGGAGAACATCCGCGTGGCGAACGTCACCACTTCGGCTCAATACTTCCATCTCTTGCGGGCACAGGCGATGCTCAAAGACAACTTACGGCCCTTGGTCGTGATGGCTCCCAAGAGCTTGCTTCGGAATTCGATGGCAGCCTCCGGCCTGAAGGATTTGTCCGAAGATCGGTTCCACACCGTACTCGACGATCCAGAGATGAAGGAGCACGCGGAAGATGTGGAACGCCTCATACTCTGCTGCGGCAAGTTCTATACGGAGCTAGTCGCCAGCGAGAGTCGCGAGGAGGACGAGCGTACAGCCGTGGCCCGCGTCGAGCTTCTGTACCCGTGGCCGGAGGACAGCATCCGGGAGGTCATAGACGGCTACCCGAACCTGCGCGAGGTTCTCTGGGTTCAGGAAGAACCCGCGAACATGGGTGCGTGGAGCTTTGTGCGTCCGCGGCTCGAAAAGCTGCTCGATGGTGAGTTGCCGTTCCGGTACGTCGGTAAGCCCGGTCGACCGAGCCCGGCGCAAGGGTCCGCCAGATTCCACAAAGAAGAGCATGCGGCCATCGTGCGGTCGGCTTTCGAGAATGACGGCGAAGAAGGAAAAGACGAAGCGGTAGTGGAGGCGACGCAAGAACGCGCCGCTACGGCGAGCGAATAACTAAAACAGAGAGGGAGGACTAGCCGTGGCGGTCGAGATACACGTACCGGAGCTTGGAGAGTCCGTCGCCGATGCGACGGTAGGACGCTGGTTGAAGAAAGAGGGAGAGGAAGTCTCGGCGGGCGACGCGCTCGTGGAGCTTGAGACCGATAAGATCAACTTCGAAGTCGAAGCCGAAGAGGATGGCGTACTCGAATCCATCGCCAGCCCGGAGGGCGACACCGTCAACGTAGGCGATGTCATCGGCACCATCGGAGCAGGCAACGGCTCGAAGGAGTCTAGCACCGAAACCGAGGAAACCGAAGAGGACTCTTCCGAACAGGCCGAAGCTGAGCAGCCGGAAGAAGACACGACCGAAGAGGCCGAGCCTGCCGAAGAAACTTCCAACGGACATCGGGAGGAAGGTTTCCGGGCATCTCCGGCGGTGCGGAAGTTGGCGGACGAGTACGATCTCAACCTCTCAGAAGTCTCCGGTAGCGGTTCGGGTGGACGAATAACCCGCGACGACGTAGAACGCCTGATCCGGGAAGAGGGCAACACCAAAACAGCATCAGAAAAACCATCCCAACCCGAGAGCAACGGCAAATCCGAGCAACCCGCGCCCGCTGCGGAGAACGGACGTGCGGACCTCGAAGAGCGGGTGCGGGTCTCCCGACGGCGGCAGACTATCGCGACCCGACTTGTCGAGTCTCAGCAGACCGCCGCGATGCTTACGACCTTCAACGAAGTCGACATGACCGCCGTGATGGAGCTTCGCAAGCGCCGCAAGGAGGCGTTCCAGGAGCGCACCGGAGCCCGGCTTGGCTTTATGAGCTTCTTTGCGAAGGCCGCTATCGGAGCTTTGAAGGCGTTTCCGAAGGTCAACGCCGAGCTTCAGGAAAACGAGTTGGTTCTCAAGAAGTATTACGATATTGGGGTGGCCGTCTCGACGGACGAGGGGCTCGTGGTTCCGGTGGTCCGGGATGCAGATCGCAAGAGCTTCGCCGGGATAGAGAGTGGGATCTCGGACCTCGCGGTCAAGGCTCGCGATGGCAAGCTAACACTCGAAGACATCACTGGTGGTACTTTTACTATTACGAACGGTGGGATCTTCGGTAGTTTGCTCTCTACCCCGATCCTCACGATGCCGCAGGTCGCGATCCTGGGCATGCACAAGATCCAAGAGCGTCCGATGGTCGTCGACGGCGAGATCCAAGTCCGCCCAATGATGTACCTGGCGCTCTCTTACGATCACCGCATCATCGACGGCTCCGAAGCGGTCGGCTTTCTGGTCCGCATCAAAGAGCTAATAGAAGACCCGGAATCCTTGTTGCTAGAGGGATAGCAACAGCTAAAGTACGGCTTTACAGGGAGGCTCTCTTCGGAGGGTCTCTCTATTCGTAGAGTTCCACTTCGGTTCGAATGCCGGATGCTCGGGCGAGTTTAGCGTCTGTGGTGATGAGCGGAGCGTCCAGGGTTTCAGCGAGCGCAATGTACGCAGCATCGTAGGCAGTGACATTCTGACGGAGTTCCCAGATACGTGGCAGCAGGGTGGTGTGCGGGTAGCGAGCTAGGGTCATATCTCGGAGTCTGCTAAGTGCGATATCGGCCCGCTCTGAAGAGACGGCGCTGTTTAGATTGAGGCGTCGAAGAGCGTGCAATACTTCGATCTCGAAAAGGTGCGGCACATGCAGGGTTTGCTCTGAATCCCCGATCCTCAGCCGGATAGCTTCAGCGGATGGGCTGGTATTCAGCAGGATAGTGATCGCAGCCGAAGCATCGAGTACGATCAAGGAAAACTAGCCGAGATCGCGCGGACCGTCCGCGTCTCGCACCTGACGGATGATCTCCGCTGGAGACTCTCGCAACTCCACCGGTTCGTCTTTTCTCAAACGCTCCATCAACTCGCGCATAGTCGGCTTCTCCGCTACCTTCTCGACCTCCGAGAGCAGATAATCCGAGAGCGACATGCCCTCGCTTGCCGCTCGCGCCTTTAGCGTCCGGTGCAATTCGTCCGGGACGTTTCGTATCTGGATCATCTTCGACACGCTTTTGAGAGTATCACATGTGCTGCACATGTGAATCGCTGCACCGGCGCGTCTTGTGGAAACGCGAAGCTTGTCGTACTCTGGCGCGGATGGTCTATTGCTTTGCGTGCAGCGGATGACGGATGGTTTGGTGGAGCGGTTGCTTTCGGGTGATCGACGGGCGTTGGCGCGGGTGATCTCGAAGATAGAGCGCGAGGATGCGGAGACGACCCGGATCATCGCGGAGATCTTCCCCAAGACCGGTAACGCGACCACCATCGGTTTTACGGGACCGCCGGGCGTTGGCAAGAGCAGTGTGATCGGGCGTCTGGTAAAGCTGTATCGCTCGGAGGATAAGAAGGTCGGCATCGTCTCGGTGGACCCGTCTAGCCCTTTCTCAAAAGGCGCAATCCTCGGGGATCGCATCCGGCTCTCGGACCATTTCCTGGACCCTGGAGTTTTTATCCGATCCATGGGTAGTAGGGGGCATCTCGGAGGACTGGCTGGTGGCTCGCGGCTGGCGGCGATGGCGATGGACGCCTACGGCTGCGACGTAGTTCTGTACGAAACGGTCGGAGTAGGGCAAGGCGAGGTCGAGGTAGCGTCGGCGGCGGACACGGTCGTGCTGGCGTTGCAACCGGGAGCGGGGGATGCGGTTCAGGCTCTGAAGGCCGGAGTAATGGAGATAGCGGACGTTTTTTGCGTCAACAAGGCTGACCACCCACAGGCGAAGGGAGCCGCTTCGGAGGTCCGGTCCATACTGGAGATCGGCCACGAACTCGACCCCGACCCGTGGTTTCCGCCGATAGTGATGACTCGCGGGGATAGCGTAGACGGCGAAGGTGTCGAAGAGTTGAAGGAGACCATCGAGAAGCACCGAGATTACCTGATAGAGAGCGGAAAGTTGGAGGAGCGGCGGCGGTCAGCTCTGCGGGATTTTGTGGTTTCGTGGGCGACGACGCGGTTGGCTCGGACGTTGCGCGAGCGGCTCGGGCGGGAGGATGGTGAGGTCATGGACCGCGTCTACCGGCGGGAGCTCGACCCGATCTCCGCGTCCGAGCGAATCTTCCGCGAACTTTGATCGCCACCTACGCCGCAGGTGAGAGTGGAGCTTCCGAAGCCGCACGAGATGGCGCGACCGTGGTCATAGTCGATGCTTATCGGGCGAGCACCACCATCTCAGTCCTCATAAAGAAGGGTGCCCGTGTGATCCCGGTAGCGTCCATCGAGGAAGCCGCAGATTACCCCGGAGCGGATTACCGGGTAGGAGAGCGTGACAGCGCGAAAGTGCCGGGCTTCGACTTCGGCAACTCGCCGACCGAGGTCTCCGCAGCCGAGATAGAAAGAGGAGCTACAGTCGTCCTCTCATCCACCAACGGAACCAGGATACTAGCCGCCGCCATAGACGCTCCGGCAATCCTCACAGGAGCCTTTGTGAACGCACACGCTATAGCCGACTATGTCTCCACCGACACAGCGAACGAAAAAGTCGCGGTAATCGGCTGTGGCTGGCGCGGGCGCCGCTCCTCTGAAGACGAATCCGCCTCCGGCGCGATCCTACAGCGTCTCAAAGAACGCGGCGCGACCCTCGACGACCGAGCCGAAAGCGTCGTACAAACCTACCTGACCCGTCCCGAGAGATCCCTCCGAAACAACACCGCCGCAAAGCGCCTAAAGCGTCTGAACTACGCCCACGACCTTGACATATGCTTGGCCCTAAACACCATGCCGGTCGCGCCGCGCCTGATAGACGGGGCTTTCGTAGCCGTATAGGAGTTGTCGGGCCCGTCTGAAAGCCTGAACCGCGGATAGTCGTCGTGACGGACTCAGGGTGTCTTTCGCGAGGACTTCGCCGCCGACCGGCAGCGGTCGCTACAGTAGAGGACGGTGTCCCAGTCGTCGCGCCACTTCTTGCGCCAGCTAAAAGGACGACAGCAGACCGGGCAGGTTTTCTCCGGGAGGTCTTTTTTCTTTACGCCGCGCATGAAGATAGTTTAGACGAAGGTGGTGATCCGGGGCTTCAGTGGCGGTCGAAGAGTCGTTTCCAGGCTGGGAAGGAGGTGCAGACCAGGGCTAGGACGAGCATGGCTAGGAGAACCTTGCGGCTTCGGTGCAGGGAGAAAGCGAGCCAGGAGAGTGAGATCCAGAACCCCATATTCGCTGATGCGACAGCGTAGACCCATCTCGCGAACTTGTGCTGATCATTGTAGAAATCCATCTCCTCGATGATGGAGGTCCGCTCGTTGCCATCCATCCCGAGCCGCAATAAGACGACCGGCGCGAGGTTCAGGGAGAGTACCAGTGAGATCCACTTGGGCAGGTTTCCGGGCTGCGGGTAACGTGCTTTTACGATGAAGGTCAGGATAATTGTCGCGAGTATGTTGCCCGTCGCTCCAGCGTATACCGGGAGCGGAAACCGTCCCATGTCCCGCAGGTCGTCCATTTCGTGCAGTCGTTTGGTTCCGTCCGAACGGGCCACGGCTACGGGCCTTCCACGGAAAGAGAGTCGTTGATAAACGGTGATATGTTCCTGTGGGCCATCTCTGGTTACCTTCCTGTTGCGTTGCTTTTGTCCGTACATTCTGCCACTTCGGAAGAGATAGCACACTAATGCGTGTTTCAATCGGGGTTGCAACGTGTAGTAGATGAGATCTTTGTGAGGTTGACAGTTTCGTGAGTGGTTTTTGGGTGCGGGGATTGGCGCGGGGGCGAGCGAGCGCGTGGCCGCTTCTTCAGGCATCGGCGGCGGCTAGCCTCGCGTATCTTTTTGCGACGGCGGTGATCGGCCACGAGCGGCCATTCTTTGCGCCCATCGCGGCGATCATCGCCCTAAGCGTCACGCTCGGACAGCGACGGCGACGGACAGTGGAGTTGATGATCGGGGTAGCCGTCGGGCTGACGATAGCGGATATCGTGGTGGTGCTCATTGGTACCGGGACACTGCAAATCGGCTTGGTCGTGCTGCTCTCGATGCTGGCGGCGGTCTTTTTCGGCGGCGGCGCGTTGCTCGTGAACCAAGCGGCGATCTCCGCTCTGCTTGTAGTGGTGCTTCAACCCCCGGATGCCGTGTTCTCGCCGGAAAGGTTTCTGGATGCCCTGGTGGGTGGTGGAGTCGCGTTGCTTATCAATTACGTGTTTCCGATAAACCCTGAGAAGCTTGTCGAGGGTGCGGCCCGTCCGGTCTTCGAGGAGTTGGTCGGAGTGCTCGAAGAAGTGGCGATGGCGCTTGAGATTGGAGATCAGGATCGAGCCGAACGCGCATTGCTGAAATCTCGCGAGATAGATGATCGGGTGCGCAGTTTCCACGCGGCTCTCGAAACCGGCCACTAGACGGCTCGACTCTCCCCGACGCGCCGCCGCGCTCTAAAGCATATCCAGCTCTACACTGCGGCTGGACACCGGATCGAACTGGCCGTCATAAACGTGCGAGTGCTGGCGCGAGGCGCGGCCAACGCAACCCGTCGCGGTGATTCCGTGCCACCCAGGCTTCCCGAAGCCGTGCTCAACCTGGCGGCGGGCGTGCGGGCTCTATCCCTGTATCTGGAGGAATCCGAAATTCCGGAAGAGGCCCGTCATTACGCGCTCAAGGCTGCGGAAGTAGCGACCTTTTTGCTGCGGGATCGCCACGATCTCGCGACAAGCGTGCTGGTCGGTCAGATCCGTTCCGCCGCCGTGGACTTGCTCCGTAGCACGGGTATGGATCAAGCCTCAGCCCTAGCAGCCCTTGAAGAAGCCGCCGGTCGCGCATCGGAGATCTGAGCCAGTGAGCCGGTCAGCCAGTCAGCACGCCGCCGTTGGCGGCTTTCAGCGGATCAGCTAGAGCTTTAATTCCTATGCTTTCTCGCGGTCGCGAAGCTCGACGCGCCGGATCTTGCCGCTCGTTGTTTTTGGTAACTCTTCTATAAACTCGACCTTGCGCGGATATTTGTACGGGGCGCTGTGAGATTTGCAGTAGTCCTGGATCTCCTTCTTCAGCTCTTCGGAAGCTTCGTGGCCTTTCGCCAGAACTATGTACGCTTTGACGACGCTGCCCCGGTCGTCGTCCTGTGTTGGGACTACGGCGCTTTCGAGTACTGCTGGGTGTTCGATCAGTACGCTCTCTACCTCGAACGGCCCGATCCTATATCCCGCCGACAAGATGACATCGTCAGCTCGTCCGACAAACCACAGATAGCCATCGCTGTCTTTGTACGCTCGATCCCCAGTCAAGTAATACCCATGTTGGAACGTGGACGCGGTCTCGTCCGGTTGCTCCCAGTATTCTTTGAAGAGGCACGGAATGCGTCCGGCGAGCGCGATGTCTCCTGGTTCGTCAGATGGACACTCGTTGCCATCCGGGTCTATGACCGTGACTCTGCAGCCGGGGGATGGTTTGCCCATAGAGCCCGGTCGTACTTCGAGGCCGGGATAGTTTGCGACGAGGAGCGTGTTTTCGGTCTGGCCGTAGCCATCGTAGATGGTGATGTCGTGCAGGTCTTTCCATCTCTCGATCACGGGCGGATTGAGCGGCTCTCCGGCGGAGACGGCATGCCGGATTGAGGAGAGGTTTGCCGTTTCTAATTCGGGGGCTTTGGCTAGGAGGCGGTATTCGGTTGGAGCCTGGCAGAGCACGGTTATCTTGTGGCGTTCTATGAGGTTGAGGCGTTCGGCGGGATCAAAGCCGCTCTCGTGGACGAAAAGTTCCCCCCCGAGGCTCCACGGTCCCAGAAATACGTTCCAGATGCTTTTGGCCCAACCGGTCCCGGAGGTACACCATAGACGGTCATCCTGCTGGAGATCCAACCAGTATTTAGCCTGCATCCCTTTTGCGTGCGTGTAACCATGCGTGTGCAATACACCCTTTGGATGCTGCGTGGTTCCCGAGGTATACAGGATGAACGCTCCATCGTCGGCTGCGGTATCCTCGGC
>JBGTFQ010000167.1:0-2690 GCA_041747155.1 Rubrobacteraceae bacterium | reverse complement strand
CGTATGGTCGAGGCGATTCACAACAACGAAGACCTACCTTTCGATCCTGAAGGGCAGATCATCTACTTTACCGGACCAGCGCCCGCCAAACCTGGACAGGTACTCGGCCCGGCGGGTCCGACAACCGCATCGCGCATGGACCCGTATTCGCCATTCCTGATCGAGCGCGGACTGCGCGGCATGGTCGGAAAGGGTCTGCGCTCGCAGCAGGTACGGGACGCGATGATCGAGCACGGTTGCGTCTACTTCGGGGCGGTCGAAGGCACGGCGGCATTGCTGGCGCGTTGCGTCAAAGAAGCGGAGATTGTCGCCTACGAAGACCTCGGGGCCGAGGCCATACGGAGGCTCGTCGTCAAAGATTTTCCTGTAGTAGTGGTGAACGATCTGAAAGGTGGAGATCTCTATCGTGAAGGCCGCGAGCGTTGGCGGCGTAGAAGCCCGTAGAGGAGAGTTATCCAGATTCGCCGTCAGGTCGAGCTTTAGCTCTCAGGATGCGAGCGAGCATGGGTTGATCCAAGACGTAGACCTCATCTTCCGACTTCCGTCCGTAACTCGAAAAAGCGTCTTCGACCGCAGAACGCTTCTCCTCCACAGTCGCGGCCCGCGTGGGGTCCACAGCCACTATATGATCCAGGAGCTCTTCTAATCCCGAGTAACGCTCATGCCGAACGTACTCCACGACACGAGTTTGTTCTAGAAAACCGCTTTCGATGGTCCTGTCGATAGCTCTCTGGGCAGCGTTACGAATGTCCGTCTCGTCTTCCACCAACCTGAGCACGTAGAACAGCGTCCCCTCAGCCAGCGGCTCGATAACAACTAAAGGACCGTCCGCGCCTACAACCCTCGCAGCTTCACGCAAAGCCACGTTCATGTCGGGCACAGGAACATGATGCAGGGAGTTGAGGAAGACCGTACCGTCGAAAGAATCGTCCGAGAACGGCAGTGCCTCTGCTGTGGCTCGGACAAAAGTCCCTTCGGGTAGCACTTCCTGCGCTAACCTCAAAGCCTCGTCGTTGGGGTCGATTCCAACCACCTCGGCCCCCCGGTCCACCAACGCCCGAGCGAAACGGCCACTGCCGCACCCGACATCAAGGATTTGCTTCCCCTCGGTCAGCCCAAAAGCGTCTTCGAGCAGGGACAGGGCATTGGCTTGTGGCGTCAAAACTTTGCTTTCAGCGGTGGAGCATGAGGTACAAGCTTTACGTCTGTGGTGTGGGTTGGGACAATTCCTTTTCTGGCCGCCACAATGAGGTACACGGTATCTTTGTTGTGTCGCAGCGATGCGCGTACTTACCGGCTATCTCGGTGACTTCTTCCAGCAGACCTTCGCTGAGAGTTGTGGGATCCAGGCCAAGCTCCAGGAAGCGGTCGTTGCGGACGTGCAGCTCGTTCTCCGCTGCTTCGGCGCGGGGGTTTTTGACGTTGTCGATCTCGGCCCCGGTGCGCTCGGCGACGAGCTTGGCGAGATCTCGAACCCGATGAGTCTCGGTCATTTGGTTGAAGACGTTTACGCGGTCTCCGATCTCGGGCGGGTTTTCCAGAGCGAGTTGGATGCAGCGAACAGTATCCTGTATGTGGATGAAAGCCCGAGTCTGTCCGCCGGTGCCGTGTACGGTGAGCGGATAGCCGATAGCGGCCTGCATAAGGAAGCGGTTCAGGACGGTTCCGTAGTCGCCATCGTAGTCGAAGCGGTTTGTGAGACGCTCGTCGAGCCTGGTCTCCGCGGTTTGAGTGCCCCACACAATCCCCTGGTGCAGGTCCGTGATCCGAGTCTGATCGTTCTTGTTGTAGAACGCAAACAGAAGCTGATCCTGGGTCTTAGTCAGGTGGTAGATGCTTCCGGGATTCGGTGGGTACAGGATCTCCTGGTCCACGAGCTCACCCTCATCAGTCTCCACCTTGACCGTTAGATATCCCTCGGGGATCTGCATACCGGCTGTCCCGTATCCGTAGACGCCCATAGTACCCAGATGGACGACGTGAGGGTCGAGGCCACTCTCGGAGATCGCCGCAAGGAGATTGTTCGTCGCGTTGAGATTGTTGTCCACGGTATAGCGCTTGTGGTTGCTGGACTTCATCGAGTAAGGCGCGGCCCGCTGCTCGGCGAAATGAATGATCCCATCAGGCTGCCATTCCGTAATGAGATCCAGCAGCTGACGATAGTTCTCGGCCACGTTGATGTTGTGGAAGTCGATCCGGTTGCCGGTCAACTCCTCCCAAACACGCAGACGCTCGCCCATCGGACGGATCGGGGTGAGTGAGTCGCACTCAAGCTCGATGTCTATCTTGCGCCGGGACAGGTTGTCGGCTATGACAACCTCGTAGCCCTGGGCGGAAAGATGTAAGGCCGTAGGCCATCCGCAAAAACCATCTCCACCGAGTACTAGTATCTTCACTTAGCTACACCTTTCTTCGCAGTTATCTCCAATGAAACCATCAGATCATTCGGCAGTGGAGTATAGCAGTTGCAGAATCTCGAAAGCGAGAGCGCGGCGCACCCTGTTTTTGTTCATCGCTGTGGATCCAATACAGATGGAGTAGCTTGGGATGTGGGCGATACTGGGTTCGAACCAGTGACCCCCTCCTTGTAAGGGAGGTGCTCTACCGCTGAGCTAATCGCCCGGTGGGTCCGTGTGGACCCGCCGGAATGGTGCCCCCAACGGGATTCGAACCCGTGCCGCCGCCTTGAA
>JBGTFQ010000166.1:0-15998 GCA_041747155.1 Rubrobacteraceae bacterium | reverse complement strand
ATGCTTCGAGACCAGTCGTCCGACCACCCACTCAGAACCGACCTACGTGGAGGAGAACGTCGTCCACTACTGTGTCGCAAACATCCCCGGCGCGGTAGCTCGAACGTCGACTCTCGCTCTGACCAGCGTCACGCTGCCGTATCTAGTCAAGATAGCGGATAGTGGCGTGCAAGGCGCTGTGGCGGAAGACCCGGTACTGGCGAAAGGACTCTCGACCTTGAACGGGGATCTCGTTAGCGGTCCTGTTGCCGAAGCCCACGGCCTACCGTACACCGAGTCCGCGTGATCCGCTACGAGCCAGCGAACTCCTTCGAGACCCCGCGCTTCTCCGGGGTTCGTACATTCATGCGGCTGCCGAACAATCGGGATCTCGCAAATGCGGATGCCGCCGTTGTAGGTGCTCCGTTCGATACTGGCGCGTCGTTCCGGGCGGGGGCCCGGTTCGGCCCGGAGGGTATTCGCTCGGCCTCTCATCTGTTGCGACCGTACAACCCTTCGCAGGATGTCGAGATCTTCGAGCATCTCTCGGCCATCGATTATGGTGATGTGACGGTCGTGCCGGGGTTTATTGAGGAGAGCTACGAAGAGATAGAGAAAGGCCTCGCAGAGATACACCGAGCGGGCGTGGTTCCCATAGTGCTCGGGGGCGACCACTCCATCGCTCTACCAGAGTTGCGGGCGGCAGCTGAAACTCACGGCCCCGTCGCGCTCGTGCAGTTCGATTCTCATGCAGATACCTGGGATGCTTACTTTGGCAAAAAGTACAACCACGGCACCGTCTTCAAGCGAGCTGTCGAGGAAGGCTTGCTGCGCCCGGAGAGTTCCATCCAGGTCGGGATGCGCGGCCCGCTCTACGATGCCGGAGATTTGCAGACATCGCGGGATCTCGGCTTAGATCTGCAGACCACCGACGACGTGCGCGAAGCAGGGATCGAACAGACCATCGACCGCATCCAAGAGCGCGTAGGCGACACGAAAGTCTACGTCTCCTTCGACGTTGACTTTCTGGATCCAGTCTACGCTCCCGGCACCGGAACGCCGGAAGTCGGGGGCTTCACGAGCTACGAGGCCCAGAAGTTCGTGCGCGGTTTGCGCGGCCTGGAGATTGTGGGTTGCGATGTGGTCGAGGTGTATCCGCAGTACGACGGGCCGGGGCAGGTCACGAGCCTGTTGGCGGCGAATATCGCCTATGAGTTCTTGAGCCTTATAGCTATGAGAAAGGCGGAAACCGATTGATATAGGCTGACATTGTGTGCCATGATGCGATGTGGTCGAGGTCTCCGAAGGAATATGGGAGGTTGGGGCATGGAGAACGAAGAGCGTTTCATCCGGGTTCTGGGTCAGAGGGATGTTCTGGCGCTGGCGTTTGGGGCCATGATCGGGTTTGGCTGGGTGGTCCTCGCCGGGACGTGGTTGCAGGAGGCTGGAAGTCTCGGTGCGATCATCGCTTTCCTGATCGGTGCGGTCTTGGTGGTCTTCGTGGGGCTTACGTACTCGGAGTTAGTCTCAGCGATGCCGAAGGCCGGCGGGGAACACAATTACGTCTGGCGGGCCATCGGTGCGAAGGGCGCGTTCGCAGCTTCGTGGGCTATCGCGCTCGGTTACGTATCCGTGGTCGCTTTCGAAGCGGTCGCTCTACCGGCCACCCTAGAGTATCTGCTGCCGAACTACAAAGTAGGATTCCTATGGACCATTGCCGAGTACGATGTCTACATTAGTTGGGTGGCTATCGGGGTGATTGGGTCGGTCGGCATTACCGCGCTCAACTATTTTGGGGTGAGACCCTCAGCCGTCTTCCAGATAATAGCTGTGCTCTTCCTTCTAGCGATTGGGATGCTATTGGTGTTCGGCACGATCACCGGTGGCAAAGCCGAGAACTTCTCGCCGCTGTTCGCCGGGGGTGTCGCAGGCATCCTCTCTGTGGTGATAATGACACCGTTCTTATTTGTGGGGTTCGATGTGATCCCGCAGTCCGCCGAGGAGATCAACCTTCCTTATCGTCAACTCGGGGTACTGTTGATCGTCTCCGTAATCCTGGCGGCGGCCTGGTACATCCTGATCATAATCGGTGTCGGTGCTGGTCTGGGCCAGCAGGCGTTGCAGAACACGGACCTCGCTACGGCAGACGCGATGGGCAACCTCTTTGGTAGCGAAATATTCGCCAATATCTTGGTTCTCGGTGGCGTAGCGGGCATCCTCACTAGCTGGAACGGATTCATGATCGGTGGCAGCCGCATTATCTACGCGATGGCCGAATCCGGGATGCTGCCTCAATGGCTGGGCCGTATTCACCCTCGTTACCGCACGCCCGCCAACGCGGTCCTGCTCATCGGCGCGTTGTCGGTTGTGGCTCCGTTCTTCGGGCGGAGTGCTCTTGTGTGGCTCGTCGACGCCGGGGGGCTTGGAATCGTGATCGCATACTTCATGGTCGCTATCGCTTTCCTAGTGCTGCGGCGTAAGGAACCGGATATGGACCGCCCGTTCCGAGCCGGTCGAGGACCAATCATCGGTATCATAGCCGCCGTATTGAGCTTTGGGATCGGCATTCAGTACCTGCCGGGTATGCCCGCCGGGCTGATTACACCGGAGTGGATCATCGTCGGTATCTGGACGGTAGTAGGGTTGATATTCGCGGTCCGCATGAACGTTCCAGAGTACAGTCCCGACCTCTGAGTACGAGTATACTGGAAAAGATCAAAGCAACAGGAAGAGGTGTCAAAGATGCTGGAGTCAAAGAGGATGCGAACGGAGATCCCCGGTCCCAAAAGCCGGGAGTTGATGGAACGGCGGCACAAGTCCGTCACGTCGGGAGTCGGTATCGCCACACCTATGTTCGTGGAGAAAGCCGAAGGCTCGCTGCTCACGGACGTGGACGGCAACACGTTTATAGATTTCGGCGGCGGCATCGGCGTCCTGAACGTGGGGCACAGCGATCCACGAGTCGTCGAAGCGATAAAGGAACAAGCGGATAAAGTCCTCCACACCTGCTTCTACGTCACCGAGTACGAGGTCTACGTCGAGCTTGCCGAGAAGCTGAACGCTCTGGTGCCGGGCGATGGCGAGAAGCGTTCCATGTTCGTCAACTCTGGCGCGGAGGCCGTCGAGAATGCGGTGAAGGTGGCGCGTTCGTACACGGGTCGTCCAGCGGTCATAGCGTTCGAAAACGCCTTCCACGGACGCACCTTGCTGGGTGTCTCATTGACCAGCAAGACCGACCCTTACAAGAAAGGTTTCGGGCCGTTCGCCCCAGAGATATATCGGGTTCCAGCACCGTATCCGTACCGCTGTCCATCTGGCAAGAACTGTTCCGGCGGCTGTCAGGGGGATTGTTTCGGGGCGCTTGAGAAGGCGATGACGGGTTACGTGCATCCCGAGAGTGTGGCGGCGGTCATTGTGGAGCCGGTCAGTGGCGAGGGTGGGTTCTTGCCGTTCCCGGATTTCTACTTGCGGCAGTTGCGCGAGTTCTGCGACAAGTACGGCATCGTGTTGATCGTGGACGAAGTACAGACCGGGTTCGGGCGCACGGGGAAGATGTTCGCCATCGAGCATTCGGGAGTTGTGCCGGACATTGTGACGACGGCCAAAAGCATGGGTGGAGGAATGCCCATCGCCGGGGTGACGGGGAAAGCGGAGATCATGGACTCCGTACACGCGGGCGGGCTCGGGACTACTTACGGAGGCAATCCTCTAGCCTGTGCCGCAGCACTCGCGGTCCTGGATGCGTTCGAGGAGGACGATATCCTCGGCAAGGCAAACGTGCTCGGTGGGCGGGTGATGGGCGCGATGCGCGATATCCAAGAGAAGCACCCGGACTTTGTCGGCGACGTGCGCGGGCTCGGCGCGATGGCCGCGATGGAGCTAGTGAAAGACGCGGAGAGCAAGACCCCCGACAAGGAGCGAACCGGTCAGATCGTCGAAGCCGCGCTCCAGGAAGGTCTGCTGCTTCTAACCGCCGGACAGTACGGCAATGTCATCCGCACCCTGATGCCCCTAAACATCGCCGACGACGAGCTGGAGGAAGGCTTGACGATATTGGCAAGAGTCTTCGACAAGGTGGCGGGTTCTTAGGGATTCTCTGACGAGTCAAGCTGCTGATTAGCTGACAAGTCTCAAAAACTCACAGCGCGGTCTATATCCTTAGAGGCCGTGCTCTTTTATTGCTTCTCAGGACAACGCGAGCGAACTCGAAATTTAAGCCGGTCTGCCAGTCAGCACGCCGCCCTTAGCAGCTCTGGGCCAGTCAGTGAACGAATCGCTGACTGGATTCTCTATGCGCGGGAGGTGGCGATAGCTGGGGCGGCGGCTGTTCCGACTGCTACGGCCAGCGCGACTTTTACGAGGTCGAAAGCCACGAATGGCAGTACTCCCTGCACTATGGCTACCGGGATGGAGATGCCGGTGACTACGGACAGCCAAGTCACGCCTACGGTGTAGATTATGGCTAGACCTGCGGCTCCCCATAGGAATCCCAAGGTTACTGCACGTCGTCGGTCGGTATTTAATGTGGAGGCGGCGGCCAGGCCCGCGACTGCGGCTGCCAGGGGGTAGGAGATCAGGTATCCTCCCGTGGGTCCGAGCAGATGTCCTAGACCGCCCCGAAATTCGGAGAAAACCGGTACTCCGACGGCTCCGACTAGCAGGTAGACTGCCATCGCCAACGCCGCGTTTCGTGATCCCAAGAGAAGCCCGGCCAGGATCACGGCGAGCACCTGTAGCGTAAACGGCACCGGCGAAAACGGTACCGGAATGGCTATTTGAGCAGCGACCGCTGTTACAGCAGCCATTAGCGCGACCCGCGTCATAGTCCCTACATTCAAAAAATACCCTTCCCTTGCTGTGTGATTATCGTCGGTATCTTAATGGATTTTTGGGTTGTCGAACTCTAACGGAGGCTTTTGGCGATGAGGTTCGCGTAAGCCACGGCTCCTCGGGGTCGAAGGTGGATCCCATCGTCCCAGAAGTATTCCGGGTGTGCGGCCCCAACGCTATGCCAATCCACAAGATTAGCGTTCGGATACTCGCGAGTCCCCTCAGCCAGCACCTCGTTATTTGGAGTCTCCCAGGTACGAGGCACCTTGATATTCACGAAAACCACCCGACGGTCGCCCAAGATCTCCATCATCTCATCGAATTCTTTGGCACTGAACGGCCCGTTCTCGCCAACATGAATTACGACCGTATCCCCAAGCTCCCCGGAAGCTGCCCGCGACCGCAGTATCTTGATGGCATCCATTGGATAGAGACCGACCGCCGCATCCATGACCTCCAGGTTATCCAACTTCTTCCTTAGCGGTTTCGCCGCACCCAACATTACTGAATCTCCAACAGCCGTAACTCGCCCCACAGAGCCACCGGAACCTTTGTCTTTATCAGTTGAAGCTTTCGATTTCCCCGGTTCTTTCTCCTCGTCGGGCTGTACTTTTTTGTCTGTATTCTTGTCGCTTGAGTCGTCTGCAGGTTCTTTTTCTACGGGCTGTTCCGGTTCGTCTTGGGTGGTGACTGTGTGGATGGCTTTTTGGGATAGGTAGATGGGGTTTTCGGGTTGTTCGGCGCGGACTACGGCTGCTCCGAGGGCGGATGAGACTACTACTAGGGCGACGGCGGCGGTGGTCCATCCGGCGTTCAGGCGGCGACGGCGGTAGCGAGGCGCGGAGCGCCAGGCGCGCCATCTCCGGCCCAGGGCTCCGTGCCGGATCGGGGTTTCGACCAGTCGGTAGGAGAGGTCTGCGATTATGAGGGTCGCTAACAAGCGCGCTGCCAGAAGTTTCGGGCCGTCGAGTGAGACATCCAGCTCTGGGCGAGTGACCATGTAGATCGGCCAGTGCCAGAGGTAGATGCCGTAGGAGCGAACCCCGATCCAGCGCAAGAGCCATACATCCATAATCCTGGTATGAGTCCGGGGGTGAATTAGGGTGGAGATCAAAACCGCCGTAGCAACCCCCACGACCGCGAACCCACCCTCATACAAGAACCCTTGATACTCGTCTACTGCAAAACAGAGATACACCAGCCCGCCAAACGCCGCGACACCAGCTACATCCAAGAGCACCGGCGTGAGCCAACCCCACTTTCGCTCCAGTCTCCCTGTCCGACGCTCGCGTCTTGAAAGCCTCCGCTCCACAGCGGCGCTCGCTCGACTAGACTTATCGCTTGGTACCCAAAGACACGCCAGTGCTGCTCCAATGAGCAACCCGGTAGCTCGCGTGTCCGTCCCATAGTACAGCCGCGATGGATCCACATCCGGCACATACAGACTTGCCATCAGCATCGTGGATGCTACAGCTCCAGCGACTGCTAGTAATAGCAAGCCCCTACGCCCAAAAACCGCCAATGCGCCAGTCGCCAGCACCGGCCAGATCAGGTAGAACTGCTCCTCGACCGCGAGCGACCACAGATGCTTGAGGAGCGATGGTCGGCCCACAGCCTCGAAGTACGACTCCTGCCCAAAGACCATGTACCAGTTGGTCGCGTATCCAAATGCCGCGAAAGCGTCCCAGCGCAGCCCCGCTACCTCTCCCGGCAAGAATAGCACCGCGAATATGAGCGTTACGAGAATCATCAGGAAGACGGCTGGCAGAAGCCTCCGAGCCCGCCTTCCCCAGAAAGCGAGAATGTTGATGCCGCCTCGTTCGCGCCACTCTGAGAGCAGCAACGCCGTAATGAGATACCCACTCACCACGAAGAAAACTTCGACCCCGAGGAATCCTCCCGGCAGCCAGTTCGCGTCGGCATGGTAGACGAGCACCGCCACAACGGCGAGAGCCCGCAGACCATCAAGCCCGGAGAGTCGGCCTAACCGACCTCTTCCGAGCGTCGCGGCACTATTGACGCCCGCCGGGGCACCCTTCGGGGTGCGAGCATCGGCGGAGCGAAGCTTGTCTTGAAGCGTGGATTTCATTGTCCCCCCTCACGGAGACCCATCCGGGCTTCGATGAGCGAAGCACATATTAACTGAAACTAGCGGCAGCGCACAGGGGATTGTTGACCTTTGTTTAAGTTTGGCTTTCAGTATTCCGGGTATGTAACGATACAGTCAAAAGCGAAAAACAGGAGGAACGATGAGCGACAAGGACAAGACTGGCAAGCAGGATCGCAACGAAGGCGCGATGGACAAGGCCAAAGGTCGGCTAAAAGAGGCTTCCGGTGCTTTGAGCGGCGACAAGGACAAAAAGTCCAAAGGACGCTCGGATCAGAATAAAGGCACGATGAAAGAGAAGAAGGGTCACCTCAAGGATCTCTTGAAGTAACCCAAGTAAACGTTACGAAGAGAAGGGCCGGGGTTTCGTTCCCGGCCCTTCTCTTTTGCTGCTAGTTGAGGATCCCGTTTACGAGGCGGGCTTCAACTTGCGGTCGAACTGCTCGATCAGGGTCTCGCGGTTCTTGTTCTTCTTCTCGTACTCGCGCACCCTCCGGATCTGCTCGGCGTTTAGCGAATCAACGGCTTTCGCAACGTCGCCGACGTTCATCTCATCGTAGTTCGCGATGGGAAAGGTATCTAGCACTTCGTCCTCGACGATGTGCAATCCTTCCTTGAAGTAGGAGAACGGCGCGTACACCATGTCCATATAGGTGCTGATCGAATCTTCGGCCAGCTTCTGGAAAGTCTTCCGCTGCCCCTCGGCCTTCTCGAACATCTCTTGGGTCATGGCGCGATTCGCTTCAACTTGCTGACGAAGCTCCTTGATCGAACCATCAGCCACACCCTGCGCGAAACGGACATTCCGCTCTTGCATCCCAACCGTGTGGTCTACAGCGACCTTGAAAGAATCCCGCGCCGTCACAGCCAAGTCCTCCATCGTCTTGCTAGCCTTCTGAACCGTAGTAGCCATCAAAAATCTCCTCACTCAAGCTCGTATATCCAACTATGTGCAGTATACACATATATACAGAGCTGTCAAGGGAATGCTCGCTGTCTGTAACAAGGCTTTGATCTTTTTGTAATCAGTATGTTATCTGTGGATGGTAAGCTTCCGGGGTGTTAGAGAAAACTAGCGAGGTTCGGTCGGTGGCCGGGTCACACGAGGTGATTGAATGATTATCAAGAAACTTATGCTTTTGGTGGCGGCGCTAGCTATGGTTGCGGCTCTAGCAGCTTGCGGTTCGTCCGGCGACTCGTCCGGGGATTCGTCTGGTGACGGAAAGAAGAAGGACAAATCATCCGAGAGTGCGCAGAAAGAGCCGGAGACCACGAAGAAAGAAGAGGCGGGGAAGAAGGACGGCAAGAAAAAGAATAAGGGGACTCTGGCGGAACCTGCGGAGGATCCGACCCTGAGTCTGAGTATTCCCAAGCTCGACAAGAATATAGAGGGTATACCGACCGGGCGCGGCGACGACACGCAGCTTTTGGAAGACAACGCGGCGGTTCACTTGTTGTACACGGGATTTCCGTGGCAGAGGGTGGCGAATGTCTACCTCGCCGGGCATGTCGAGGGCTACGAGGGCACGCCGAGCTACAAGGCTTTCGAAGGGCTCAAGACCCTCGAAAATGGGGACGAGATGATCGTGACGGACGCGAACGGTACCGAGTATAGCTACGAGGTCTACGAAAAGAAGGTCGTTCAGCCCACGGATGTCGAAGTACTGGACCGGGTGCCGGGCAAGAATATCGTCACGCTTCAGACGTGCGAGCTTGTGAACGTTGACGAGAACGGCAATCCAGACTACTCGAACACTGAGCGTCTCGTGGTTCGTGGCGAGTTAAAGGACGTAAAGTCCTAGATACTTTCGTAGAAATACAAGCCCGCGAAACATGGGATCGAGGCGAAACAGCTTCGATCCCATGTTGTTTTGGTTTGGGCTCGCGTTTGGTCTAGACTGCGGGAATGTTACTTGGCTTGGATCTCGGCACGGGCTCAGTGAAATCCCTTTTGATCTCCTCCCAGGGAGAAATCCTCGGCCAAGGAACCGAACCTTATAGAGTCAGAAGCCCGTACTCCGGCTGGGCGGAGTCGGACCCCGAGGAATGGTGGAACTCCACACTTCGGGCTGCAAGAACAGCTATAGGGGAGCATGGAGATGCCGTGCAGGGAGTCGGATTATCCGGCCAGATGCACGGAGTCGTTTTGTGCAAAGCGAACGGCAATCCTCTACGAAACGCAATTCTTTGGGCGGATGCTCGCTCGGGAGAGCAACTCTCAGCCTACCGAAACCTTGGCGAAGATCTCCTAAGCGAACTCGCTAATCCCATCACGACCGGCATGGCCGGACCCACGCTTCTCTGGTTGCGAGACCAGGAACCGGAGGTGTACCAGCAGGCTTTTTGGGCACTTCAACCTAAGGACTGGCTGCGGCTGCGGCTAACTGGTGAGACCGTAGCGGAACCATCGGACGCTTCGGCCACACTGCTCTACAGCCTTACCGAAGATGCATGGACGTTCGATGTCGTAGAGGCTCTAGGTCTACGGAGATCTTTGCTGCCAGACCTCGTTTCTTCTGGTGGCGCGGCTGGTGAAGTCACTCGGGAAGCGGCAGAAGCTCTCGGAGTTAGAGCTGGCATTACAGTCGCGGCTGGTGCGGGGGATACGGCGGCGGCCATGCTCGGGAGTGGGCTACTGAGTGCGGATCAAGCGCAGCTAACAGTCGGCACGGGAGGTCAGATCGTAGTTCTCCAAGATGAAGTCTCGACCGACCCTAAAGGCAGAACTCACCTGTATCGCACGGCATCTCCGGCGACTTCGGGCGGGGCTGCCTGGTACTCGATGGCTGCGATCCAGAACGCAGGACTTGCCCTGGAATGGGTAAGGAGCGTCCTCGGCGTGTCCTGGGAGGATGTCTACGAGGAGGCTTTCAGCGTCCCACCCGGTGCCGAAGGCGTAACATTTGCGCCATACCTGAGTGGCGAACGGACGCCGCACTTCGATCCCAACGCTCGCGGAGCCTGGACGGGCCTCGGACTCGGACACGACCGACGACACCTAATACGCGCCGCACTCGAAGGAGTCGCATTCGCCTTTCGAGAGGGTCTAGAGGCATTGAAAGATAGAGGCAATGCTGTGTCTCAGCTACGGCTCGCCGGTGGGGGCTCGACCGATGACCGGTGGCGGCAGATGCTCTCCAACGTTCTGTGTCGACCGCTTGAGATACTCCCCGACGACGTTGCTTCCGTAGCGTCCGCCCGTGGCGCGGCACTACTAGCAGGTGCAGCCTGCGGTATATACGATTCGGTCGAAGAAGCCGCGCCCACCGTCGAACCCACCGGAACTGTGGAGCCTGATAGAGAAAATAGCCAGTACGACGAACCCTTCGACTCTTACAAGAAGATATATCCAGGTTTGTGTCCGGGTCTTGGATTGTGAGCGCCGTCGCTATGCGTTTAGATACCTCTTGATACACTTTGAATTGTAAAAGATCGAAAGTGAGGCCGGATGGCGGCACCGGGTTTGAGACGGACAAAACGAGAGGTAGCCGACGAAATTCGCCACGAATTTCAATCCCTCAATGCTCCCCTGAAAGAGTTGTCCAAACTCGTGCGCCGAGCCTCAGAGAGCAACAACTCGACGGAGCGGGACCACATCGTATCGTGCTCTGTTCCAGTGCCTTCCATGAACAGCCTGGATTGGCTGCGAGCCCGGAAGACGACGCCAAAATTTTACTGGTCCGGGCGCGGCGACGGCAGCAAGGTCGCGGCTGCGGGCATCGCGGATATACAGAGAAGCGAGGAAGAAGCTGGGGGCTCGATGAGGGATCTCCTCTCGTCGCTTTCGTCGGATTCTATGGCTCGTTACTACGGTGGTATGCGTTTCGATGCCGCCCGAGAAACAAGTCTGGAATGGGAGGCTTTCGGAGCATATTGTTTCGTGCTGCCGCGCTTCGAGTTGCGCTGCGCGGGTGAGGCTACGGTTCTCATCTGTAACTTGATGCTACCGAGAGATGCTGAACAGACCGAAGATATCGTGCAGGAGATCGACACTCTGCTGGAAGTGGAAGTCAGTCCAGACGAGTCGTTGCCTACGCTCGAAAATCGGAGGGATCTACCCGATATCGATGGTTGGCGAGCTAATTTGGAGGGGGCTTTGGCTGCTTTCGAGAGCGAACCGTTGAAGAAAGTAGTGCTGGCTCGACGGGTGGATCTCACTTCCGTTGGAGAACTCGACCCGCTGCTGCTCATGGATAATCTTGCTTCTCGCACCCCTGATTGTTTTCACTTCTACTTCGAGCCCGAGGCTGGCGTGGCGTTTCTGGGAGCATCACCGGAGCGGCTCTATCGGCGGGATAAGCGTTCTGTAAAGAGCGAGGCCGTAGCTGGAACCCGACCACGGGGCGAGTCGGCGGCTGATGACGTGGACCTCTGTGAAGAGTTGCTCAACAGTCCGAAAGACCTCTCCGAGCACGCCTACGTACGCCTCAGCATCAAGGAGAAACTTGGCTCTCTCTGCCAGCGTCTGGAGGTCGAAGAGCAAGCCTCCGAGATGAAGCTCGCCCGAGGTCGGCATCTAGTCTCACGAGTGAGCGGTACTCTGAACGAGACCGTGACGGATACGGAAATTTTGTGGACGCTCCATCCGACGCCGGCAGTTGGAGGCTATCCGAGAGAGGATGCGCTGGAAGAAATCCGGGCCTCCGAATCCTTTGATCGGGGTTGGTACGCTGGTCCTGTTGGTTGGATCGGGGCGGGCTCTTCGGAGTTTGCGGTCGGCATCCGCTCCGGGTTGGTGCGGGGGCGTGGGATCTCACTCTACAGCGGAGCGGGCATCGTGCTGGGCTCCGTGCCAGACGACGAATGGGCCGAGATCGAACAGAAAATCGGCGACTTTACGCGCATATTCGGCCTTGAACCCGCTCACGCCCGAAGCTAACCGTCTCTGGGCCACGCTCTTGGTCGAGGAGCTTGTGCGCTGTGGCGTAGGGCTGTTCTGCGTGGCCCCCGGATCACGGTCGACTCCGCTGGTCGCCGCCCTCGCATCAAATCCCCGAGCGCGAAAGATCATCCACTTCGACGAGCGTGGCACGGCTTTCGCGGCACTAGGATACGCACGGGCAACGGGGCAGCCCGCCGCTTGGATCACTACCTCCGGGACCGCTGTAGCAAATGGTCTTCCAGCCATCGTGGAAGCCTCCGTGGACAGTGTGCCAATGATCCTTCTGACCGCCGACCGTCCCCCCGAACTCCGGCAGACCGGTGCCAACCAGACCATCGACCAGCCCGATATATTCGGAGATTTCGTCCGTTGGAGCTTCGACCTCCCCGCTCCAGACCCGGACACAGACCCCGCGATGGTTCTGACGACCGTGGATCAAGCCGTGTACCGAGCCCGCCGCTCCCCATCAGGCCCCGTTCACCTGAACCTGATGTTCCGCGAACCTTTCCTCCCAAACCCGAACAAACCATCCAAAACCCTAGAACCCCCCGAACCATGGAGCACGAACGCCGAACCTTACACCCGCTACGCTCCCACTAAATCGAGCGTGGACGAGTCGGAGATAGAGACTCTCCAGCGGATGCTCCAACCCATCGAACGCGGTCTCGTCGTTGCCGGACGCCTAACCTACCGTGAACAAGGCGAGGCTGTAAAGAGGCTCGCGAAGGATCTTGGATGGCCGCTGCTACCGGATATTGGGTCTCAGGCTCGTCTTGGTGTCGGAGATAGTGCCGCCTTCTACGACGCGCTGCTTGCGAATGAGAAGTTTGCGGCCTCGTACGCACCGGAAGCCGTATTGCATGTGGGCGGGAGAACCTTGTCCAAACGGCTGGAGAAATTCGTGGGTCGGGGTCGCCTGGACCCGTATATCGTGATTCGAGATAATCCTTTTCGGCTGGACCAAAGCCACCGGGTGACGCACAGCGTCGAGACGAACGTCGTGGACTTTTGCGACGCTCTCTCACAGGCTTTGCCGGAGCGGGCCCCGAGTGATTGGCTCTCGGGGTGGCGTGAGGCTTCGGAGGATGTGGAGCAGCGTTTTGGAGAGCTTCTGTTGGAAGATGGAGATTTGAGTGAGCCGGTCGTGGCTCGGGTGGTGTCGCGTCATGTGCCGGAGGGGCATGGTCTTGTAGTCGCGTCTAGTATGCCGGTGCGGGACCTCGATACTTTTGCCGTGACGGATGGTGCTTTCGTGCCCGTAGCGGCTAATCGGGGCGCGAGCGGCATAGATGGCACGGTCGCCACCGCAGCCGGATTCGCCTGCGGGTTGGATAGTCCGGTGACGCTCGTGATCGGGGATCTCGCCTTGCTCCACGACCTTAACTCCCTGGCGATGCTGCGAGACTTGCCCGTGACCGTGGTCGTAGTCAACAACGACGGCGGCGGCATCTTCTCATTCCTGCCGGTCGCCGGAGAGCGTGAGTTCTTCGAGCCATATTTCGGTACGCCGCAAGGTGTGGGCTTCGAGTCCGCTGCTGCTATGTTCGGTCTGGGCTACGAGAACCCGAAAACTGCGGCGGAGTTTGTTAGAGCCTATCGTTCGGCAGTGTCCGGCCAGACTTCCACCTTGATCGAGGTGAACACAAACCGCGACGAGAACGTAACGCTGCACAATGAATTGTTGTGTGAAGTTTCGGAGAGAGACCCGGCGTAGCAGACCTGGAAACGCTAGGATACGCGAGAGACAACCGAGAGATCCGGAGGCCGAAGGTGAGTGAGAACAAAGATCGGGATGTCGAGAAAGTCTACTCAACAAACGAGTTTGTAGCGAAGTTGCGTAGGCTGGCCGACGCCCTCGAAACTGGCGAAAGGTTCGAAATACAAGTAGCCGGTGAACGCATAGGCGTGCCCAAGAATGCCGAGTTCAACGTCGAACACGAGCGCGAAGGAGACGAAGAGGAGATCGAATTTCAACTCAAATGGACCAACCAATAACAACCTCGCCACAAGTCAGCTAAGTCGTCGCGGTTACGACTTCGCCACCGACACTAGGGTTCATTGAATCGGAGGATGACGAACACCCGACGATAACCTTTCTTCACGGTTTCCTGGGCTCGTCGGAAGACTGGAGAGCGGTAATGGACTCTTTGGAGTCCGAGATCCGCTGCGTCGCAGTAGATCTCCCCGGACATGGAGCATCCGTCAGGCTGCCGCAAGAATCGTACACACTCGAGGGCGCCGCAAAATCGATCATTGGACTTTTGGACGAACTGCAGATCGATCAAACGGCACTTGTCGGCTATTCGATGGGCGGACGACTCGCGCTATATCTAGCACTCCATAATCCAGAACGCTTTGCCGGATTGCTCCTCGAATCAGCCTCACCAGGATTGGAAAAAGAAGAAGACCGAGCCGCCCGTCGTGCCGCCGACGAAGTGAAAGCGCGGCGATTGGAGACCGAAGACTTTGGTGAATTCCTACAGGATTGGTACCGGCAGCCGCTCTTCGAATCACTGGCGTGGGATGAGAAGTTGTTACAGGAGACTATCCAGGCTCGCAAGAACAACGATCCGCTGGAGCTTGCGAAATCTCTGCGAGGAATGGGAACGGGCGTTCAGCCTTCGTTGTGGAGAAAGCTTCCCGAGTTACGGGTTCGAGCACTGGCTGTGACGGGAGAATTGGATGAGAAATTTGTCGCGCTCGCTGAGCGGATGACGGAGATCAACCCGCAGATTCGTGGGGTCGTCGTGTCGGGCGCGGGACATAATGTGCGCGTTGAAAAACCGGAACCGTACCTCGCGTCTCTGAAACAGTTTCTGCAGGGAATATAATCCTCGCTATGACTAACATAATTTGGGAATCAGCCGGAGATTTTACGGACATCAAGTACGAGAAAGCGGAGGGGATCGCGAAGATCACCATAAACCGCCCCGAGGTACGCAACGCTTTCCGCCCGCTGACGGTAATGGAGATGCAACAAGCCCTCGACGACGCTCGCGAGGACCATGAAGTTGGAGCGATAATCCTGACCGGCGAAGGTCCGGACGCCTTCTGCTCCGGCGGAGATCAGAAGGTGCGTGGAGACGCAGGCTACCTGGAATCTCCGGATGATCCGCAGCGCACACCGGGAGGTGCTTCGGTCGGGCGTTTTCACGTCACGGATCTGCACGTCCAGATCCGCCGTTGCCCCAAACCCGTCATAGCTATGGTCGCTGGTTACGCCGTCGGTGGGGGACACGTTCTGCACATCATCTGCGACCTGACCATCGCGGCGGACAACGCCAAGTTTGGACAAGTCGGGCCGAAAGTCGGCAGCTTTGATGGTGGATTCGGAGCCTCGGTGCTTACGCAGCTTGTTGGGCCTAAGAAGGCCAAGGAGATCTGGTTTCTGTGTCGTATGTACGGAGCCGACGAAGCCGTGCGAATGGGCCTCGTCAACAAGGTCGTCCCGCTCGCGGAACTCGAAACCGAAACCGTGGATTGGTGTCGCGAGATGCTGAACCACTCGCCGTTCGCGCTGCGGATGTTGAAGGCCAGTTTCCACGCCCACGAGGACGGATTCGCCGGAATTCAGCAACTCGCCCATGACGCGAACCTACTCTTCTACGGGAGCGAGGAAGCCCAAGAAGGCCGCGATGCGTACAAGGAGAAACGCCGCCCGGACTTCTCGAAGTTCCCTAAACGCCCGTAGTCCCAGCACTATGAGGATCTCTGATTTCGAGTTGTATCGTTACAGCTTGCCTCTCGTAGAACCCGTGAAATTATCCGCCGGTACAATCCACCACCGTGAAGGACTTTTGCTGAAACTGGCTGGCGACGATGGTTCTATCGGGTGGGGTGAATCCGCGCCGTTGCCGGGGTTCAGCGCGGAAAATTTGGAGCAAGCCGAAGAGTCCATTCAGGGCACGGCGAGTTCGCTGATCGGGTACGAGTTACAGGGAGATGCCTACGAGGTACGAGAGAAGCTAAACTCGGAACTCGAACGCCTGAATCTCTCATCTTCCGTTTGCTTTGGATGCGAGCTAGCAATCTGGAATCTTTGCGCGGCTTCTCACGGTGTCTCTCTAGTCGAATGGATGTTCCCGAAATCTCGGCGGGTTGTGCCTCTAAACGGTCTCTTGTTGGGAGAAGCGGAAGAGGTGCTCGAAAGTGCCAGCCGGATGCGCGAGGATGGCTACTCGGCGGTCAAGCTGAAGGTCG
>JBGTFQ010000165.1:0-15231 GCA_041747155.1 Rubrobacteraceae bacterium | reverse complement strand
AGCCTATCCTTACGACGATATCGCCCCGGCAGGAGGCAAACAACTCCGAATTGCCTCTTTCAACCTCGAAAACTACTTCCCGGTTGGTGGCAAACTCGACGGTGGCACGGTAAGCGAAGAAGAGTTCGCCGAGAGAACCGCTCGCCTCACCGATGCTATCGACGACCTGATGGAACGCCCTGACATCCTCGCGGTCCAGGAAGTAGCGGACCTCCCAACACTGCAAGCCCTGGCAAGCTCGCTGGATGGCTACACCGCCTACCTCGAAGAGGGCAACGACGACCGCGGCATTGACGTGGGCTTCCTCATCAAAGACACCGTAAACGTTAAGGACGTAACGCAATACGGTAAGACGGCGCAAGGTCCGGCGGGCTTCGATTGCTCCGACGTAGAAGGCCGACTCTTTGACCGTCCACCGCTCGCCGTTGAGGTCGAGACCAAAGGCTTCGGCGAGTTCACCGTCTTCTCGAACCACTTCTCCTCCAAAGGCGCGCCGGACGAATGCCGCGAGGCGCAGGCCGCCTTCGTTCGTGACAGGGTCGCGGAGTTGGAGAATGACGGCAAACGCTCTATAGTCGCCGGTGACCTGAACGCTTTCGAGGACGAGTCTGCCTTGAAGACCCTTGAAGACGGCACCACGACTCTCGACAACCTGTGGGATGAGGCTCCGGCGGAGGAACGTTACAGCTTCGCCTTCTCCGGCAAGCTACAGACTTTGGACCACATCCTCGTGACTCAAGGACTCCAGAGCAAAGTGGACGACTTCCGATACGCACACTTCGACAACGACTACTATCAGCGCGAAGACCCGACGGACGGTCATAAGGTTTCCGATCACGACCCGCCGGTACTAACTCTTTCGCGGGGATCTGGTAAACGCGGGAGATAAGGTCGTATCGGCATCTACTCGAAGACTGACTCGCTATAATGCGTGCTAGTTGATGCGACAAGCGGAATGAAGGTTCTTGGGTCTTTTAGGAGGTGCAGATGGTTTCAGGTAGATTACGACCGTCGGCGGCGACCTGGACGCGCTCGAAGAGTACATAGCAGATCTACCACAGCCATTCACCGCCCCAGACTTGGCGACCGAGCAGAGGATCACCAAAGAAGGCTAAACATTCACGCGATCACCGACTAGCGGGCATGCCGTGTGGCGTGCTCGTTTGGTCGGTGGTAAAGCTCGATGGCTGTGTTTCAGAAAGTCTCAGGCAATACTTTCGACGATAGCGTACAGTGTGCGGCGAAAGAGAGAAAAGAGACCCGTTGTTCGTTACTGGAATCGTCATACCTATAGGTACATCGCCAGCCCTCTCTTCTGCGGGTTTGAAGACGTTTGGCTTGAGTCTCTACCTTGTCGTTGAAGGTTGGCGGTCGTAAGCGCTCCAGCGCCTGATCGACGGCGGGACGCGAGGCGGTCTTATCGCAAGTCCGGCCCGCCCGAAGACTTCGAGACCGGTTCTCGTAAGTCGCGGCGCAGGATAAAGCTTGTTCGTCGTCTCGTGCGTCAGATACTGGTTGTGATGATGGGGATTGCGTTGGCTTCCGGGGTAACGCTGTCGATTGGAAGGTTGGATCTACTGGTCGAAACACCGGCGGTTCCACGAGCAATCCCACCATTAGCCGGGGTGGAAGCTCCCAAAGCTCCGGCACCGCTTCAACTCGGACTGTCCAAAGTCAACGTCGAAAGCTTGGAGAAGAAACTGCGCGAAGTTGCTGAGGATCACACCGGAGAATTTGGTGTGGTTGTCGGGGATCCCACCTCAAATAAGAGCGTGTCCATCTCCGAGAATGACGAGTTTGAGGCCGCGAGCCTCGCCAAGTTGCCCGTCCTCATCAAGCTATACAAAGCCGCGTCCGAAAATAAGCTAGATCTTGACGACAAGATCACTATCCAATCTTCGGACGTGCAATCCTACGGCTCGGGAATCCTCCAAAGCTCTCCCCCCGGAACCGAAATAACGCTTCGCAAATGCGCCTTCCTGATGATAAACGAGAGCGACAACACGGCCTGGGTAATGCTCGAACGAACTCTCGGCAAACGGGAGATACAGGATCAACTCGAAAACCTCGACATCCGCGACACCGACTACGAGAACCTAACCACCACGCCCAAAGACGTGATGAAAATGCTCCAAACCATAGCCGATCCATCGTTTACGAGCGAGAAACTCTCACGAGAGATGCTCGCCACCATGACCGACACCTACCTCGAAAAGCGCATCCCCGCTGGTCTACCGGAGGACGTGAGGATTGCTCACAAAGTGGGCAGCTACTACGACGAAACCATCGGCGGGAGTTTCGGCGACGCCGGAATAGTCTTCGCGCCAGATGACGAGGAGATCGAGTACTTCGTCGTGATCCTCTCGGACGAAGCCGTCGAGGAGGATGCAACCGAAGCCATGCGAGATATGTCCCGTATGATCTACGAAATTTTCTCAAAGGCTGGCTAGGTTACAGTGCCAAAAATTCCTGGATAGTTTTCGACTTGTCCGACACTTCAGCATCTCAGGGAATATTTAACCTCTATTTACCAGACGGTTAACACAACCCTGCGCGGACTCATTTATAGTCGCGTTCGACGTGAAGAGTAAGCCAAAAAGGAGCGAGGCATTATGCCGAAGCGTCTGATACTAGTTATGGCTGTGGCGGTAGTGATCTCCACGAGTGCGGGTTCGGCTCTAGCCAAACCCGACAGCAAAGAACGCAGCGAAAGCTTCGGCAAAGGTGGGCCAAAATTCGATGTCGCCCTGATCGGAGACCTCCCCTACAATGATTTGCAAGAACAACAAACCCAGAACCTGTTTGAGGAACTGGACTCCGAGAAACTTGCTTTTATTACCCACGATGGCGATATCAAAAGCGGCGGCTCTGCTTGCACGAACGACGTATACGAACGGGAACTCAACCGCTTCGAGAACTCGCGCAACCCGCTAGTCTACACGCCGGGAGATAACGAATGGACCGACTGCCATCGTCCACCAAACCCATCGCCCGAGGAAGCAGACCCGCTAAACCGCTTGGATCTCGTGCGTGAAACTTTCTTTACAACCGATGAATCCCTTGGGCGCAAGACCATCGACCAGACGCGCCAGAGTGCCGAGTACCCGGAGAACGCTCGCTGGAGCCGCGGCGGCGTAACTTTCGCCACGCTGCACGTTGTTGGCTCCAACAACAACCGCCCAACCACCCTCGATAATGGCGCAGTCGTCGGTGATGAAGAAGAATACCAGGCCCGCAACGCGGCCAATATAGAGTGGCTTTCGGAGACATTCGATGCCGCCCGGAAGCAGAACAGCCCGGCTGTAATGCTCGTAATACAGGCGAACATCTTCGAAGAAGATACTAAGAACCCCTCAGGATTCACGGAATTCAAGGCCGCTCTCGAAGATGAAGTACGGTCCTTCGGTAAGCCCGTTGTGCTCGTCCACGGAGACAGTCACACCTTCCGCATAGATAAACCCAAGATCTCCGATAGCCGACTTCTCAACTTCACCCGCGTAGAGACCTTCGGCAGCCCGGACGTGCATTGGGTTCGCGCTTCCGTGGACGCTCGCGACGAGGAAGTGTTCTCCTTCGAGCCGGAGATAATCGAGGAGAACCTCGCGCCGTAGACGAGAGCACGAACGCACGGCCTGGTCTCTCGAAAACCTGTAAGCTGATGTTTCATAGTCGGCTACAGGAGAGAGGTTGCGCGTGGAACAGACGAAGTTTCTACTAGACGAGAAGCGAATTCCCGAGTCTTGGTACAACCTCGTACCAGACCTGCCGTTCGATCTGGAACCCCCGCTAAATCCGGCGACTCGGGAGCCCGTAGGTCCAGAGGCGTTCGCGCCGATCTTCCCGGATGAGATCATCGCCCAGGAAGTTACCTCGGACTCGCACGTCGAAATCCCCGACGAAGTCCGGGAGATTTACTCCCTTTGGCGCCCGACCCCGCTCTTCCGCGCCCGCCGCCTGGAGAAGTTTCTCGATACTCCAGCCCACATCTACTACAAGTACGAAGGCGGGAGTCCGTCCGGCTCCCACAAACCAAACACCGCTGTCCCACAGGCGTACTACAACCGCGAAGCTGGCGTAAAACGTCTCACCACCGAGACCGGCGCGGGCCAGTGGGGCTCCTCGCTCGCCTTCGCGTGCCGACAGTTTGACCTGGAATGCACCGTCTACATGGTTCGCGTGAGCTACGGCCAGAAACCTTACCGCCGCATCATGATGGAGACCTACGGCGCCGAAGTCCACGCCAGCCCCACAAAGCTCACCCAGGCTGGGCGCAACATCCTAGAAGAATTTCCGGACTCGCCAGGCTCACTGGGCATAGCTATCAGCGAGGCTGTCGAAGACGCGGTGATGCACGAGGATGCCAAATACTCTTTGGGCAGCGTGCTCAACCACGTGTTGATGCATCAGACCGTGATCGGTCAGGAAGCCCTCGAACAACTCGAAATGGCGGGAGAATACCCGGACATCGTCGTCGGCTGTGTCGGTGGCGGTTCTAACTTCGGCGGCATAGCCTTCCCGTTTATCCGCGAGAACCTCAAGAACGGCAAAGATACGCGAATAGTCGCCGTAGAGCCAGCCTCCTGCCCAACCCTCACCAAAGGTCGCTACGTCTACGATTTTGGCGACACCGCCGGGATGACCCCGATGATGAAGATGTACACCCTCGGCCACAGCTTTGTCCCGAGCGGTATCCACGCCGGAGGACTCCGCTACCACGGCGACTCACCCATAGTCTCGGCACTCGTCCATGAGGGACTCGCCGAAGCCCGAGCCTACCCCCAGAATCCGACCTTCGAGGCAGGTCTTACCTTCGCCCGCACCGAAGGAATCGTCCCAGCTCCAGAAGTCACGCACGCTATAAAGGCGACCATAGACTTCGCGCTAGAGGCGAAAGAGGCTGGAGAGCAGAAGAACATACTCTTCAACCTCTGTGGTCACGGTCACTTCGACTTCGCCGCCTACGAGCAGTATCTGGCTGGAGATCTCATAAACCTCGAACACTCCGACGCGGAGATAGATGCCGCCATCGCCGCGATACCGGGTTAGAAGAGAGAGTCGCCCCGAATCCGTGCGGTATCCTTTTCCCTAGGCTTTGTCTACCGAGAGGGAGTTTATGCAGGGTGAAAAGACGGTTGGATTGGCTAAAGAGCTAGGTGTCGAGCCGCTGGGCGTCGGGGCATGGGCCTGGGGTACGACGAGGCTCTGGGGCTACGGCAAAGAGTACGGTCGTGAGGACGTTGCGGCGGCTTTTCGGAAGAGTGTGGCCGGAGGCGTGCGGCTTGTGGATACGGCGGAGATCTACGGCTCCGGTGCCTCGGAGAGGATCGTGGGCGAAGTCCTACGTGAGGGTGGCTTTGCCGAGAAGCCTGTCATCGCTACGAAGTTCGCCCCGCTCCCGTACCGGCTAAAGCCAAGCTCGCTCATAAAAGCTCTCGATGCTAGCCTGGAGCGTCTTGGGATGGAATCCGTGGATCTGTACCAGGTCCACTTCCCGAATCCTGTTTTGAAACTCAACCCTCTGATGGATGCTCTGGCTGAGACGGTCAAGACCGGCAAGGCTCGCCATGTCGGCGTGAGCAACTACAGCGCGGAAGGGACGCGCCGGGCGCACGCACGCCTAGCCCACAATGGCGTAAAGCTCGCCTCGAATCAAGTCCAATACAGTCTGCTGTGCCGCGCCCCGGAGACCAACGGCGTTCTGGATGTTTGCCGCGAATTGGACGTTACGCTTATCCCCTACAGTCCCATCGCTCAAGGTTTGTTGACGGGCAAATACGGGCCGGGAGTCAAGCCGTCTGGGCTCGTGCGACGAGCCGGGAAAGCTTTCGGGGAGCGCAACTTGAAAAAGGTAGAGCCTGTGGTCGAGATACTGCGTGAGATCGGCCAGGCGCACGATAAGGAACCTTCGCAAGTAGCTCTGAACTGGCTCATTACTCACAAAGAAACGTTCCCGATACCAGGTGCCAAGAACGCTCGCCAAGCTACCCAGAATGCGGCATCTTTGGGGTGGAAGATCACGGACGAAGAAGCTGAGAAGTTGGATCTCGCGACGCTCGGATGGCGATAGCTCGCTTACTCCGTCGAGCGCACGCCTTCCGTGCTGCGCTCGAACTTGCCGGAGAGAACCATCGCCGCCTGTATGACCGGGCTGAGGGCCGGGCCGTAGGGCGGGGCATACGCGAGGTCGAGGTTCACGAGGTCCGGATAAGATAGCCGCCCCCAGATAGCGGTGGCGCAAACGTCCGTCAGTTTATCCGCACCTGCCCCAACCGCCTCAGCGCCGAGGATACGACCGGTCTCCGCGTCGGCGATGAGCTTCAAGAACACCTCTCCGGCACCGGGAAAGTATCCGGCTTTGCTCTTGGATTCCACCGAGGCGCACTTTACTGTGAAGCCTGCGGATTCGGCCTCCTCTTCCGAGAGCCCCGTCTTGCCGACGCCGAGATCGAAGACCTTGAAGATGCCGGTGCCGAGTACGCCAGGGAACTCCAGGGGGTTCTCGCTGTCCGGGCTCGCGGCGTTCGTCCCGGCGACGCGGCCCATCTGGTTGGCGGTATCGCCTAGTGGTGCCCAAGTCGGTTCGCCGCTCGCCAGGTTGATGGTTTCCACGCAGTCGCCCGCAGCCCACACATCCGCGATGTTCGTTCTCATGTGACGGTCCACGGAGATCGCACCCGTTTCTCCAAGTTTTACTCCGGCTTCTTCGGCGAGATCCGTGTTCGCCCCGATACCGATAGCTACGATCACCAGCTCCGCCGACACCTTCTCGTCGCCAAACCTCACGCCATCTACTCGGTCGTTGCCGGTAAATTCTTCGACCTTCGCGCCCACGTGGACTTGTACGCCATGCTCGCGCAGGTGATCCTGGACCCTTTCTGACACCTCCGAACCGTACACTCCCGCGACTTCGTCCGCCGCCTCCACGAGCGTCACCTGCATCCCGCGATGACTCAGGTTCTCGGCGAGCTCTAATCCGATGTATCCGCCCCCGACCACGACCGCCGATTCTGAGGAATGCTCGCCCATGTACGACATGATGCCGTCCGCGTCTGAGAGAAAGCGCAGGTTGAAGACGCCGGGGAGATCGTCACCGGCGATAGGGGGGCATACTGCGCTCGCGCCGGTCGCGATGATGAGCCGGTCGTAGTGATCCTCGAACGTCGTGTCGTCCGTGAGGTTTCGGACGGTAAGCTTCTTCGACTCTGGGGCGATCCCTTCGACGCGGTGTCGGACTAGAACTTCGATGTCTTTCTCTGCAAAGTCTTCCGGGGTTCGAGCTACGAGACGCGAGCGATCTTCGACGACTCCCGAGAGAAAATACGGCAAACCGCACTCCGAGATCGAGATTTCAGGCTCGGATTGGTACACCGTGATCTCCATCTCCGGTGCCACCCGCTTGGCTCGCGAAGCCGCCTTTGTCCCTGCTGCCACACCACCTACTACGACCAGTCGCATCTCTCTAATCCTTCTATTCGCTGCCCCAACGAGCTGGATTCTACCGGCGGACGAGCATCAGTGATGTAGTGGAGGCTACTGGTGGGATCAAAACGCCGCCACAAACACAAAAACCGCCCCCGGCTTGGAGACCGGAGGCGGCTGGTGTTATCGAGATTATTCTTGGTTACGCGCTTTTGGCGGCTTGGTAACGCTTCTCGGCCTCGTCCCAGTTCACAACTTCCCACCAGGCGTTGATGTAGTCGGGGCGTCGGTTCTGGTAGTTGAGGTAGTAGGCGTGTTCCCAGACATCCAGGCCGATAACCGGGGTCTTGCCTTCCATCAGGGGGCTGTCCTGGTTCGCGGTCTTCTCGATGGACAGAGCGCCGTCGCGGCCCGCTATAAGCCAGCACCAGCCGGAGCCGAAGATAGCACCGGGTGCCGCCGCAGCGCTCCACTGCTCCTTCAGGCCGTCAAATGAACCGAAGGCCGACTCGACCGCCGCGCCTAGCTCGCCGTGCGGTTCGCCGCCGCCCTGGCCGCTGGGACCCATGATCTGCCAGAACATCGAATGGTTGGAGTGTCCGCCGCCGTTGTTACGAACTGCCGTGCGGATATCCTCGGGCAGAGAGTCGATGTTAGCCAGAAGCTCCTCGACAGTGCCGGGGTCTACGTCTGGGTGCTTCTCAAGCGCGGCGTTGAGGTTGGTGACGTAGGTATTGTGGTGCTTCTCGTGATGCAGATGCATGGTCTGCTCGTCGATGGTCGGTTCAAGCGCGTCGTAGCCGTAGGGTAGTTGCGGTAGTTCGTAAGCCATGTTCTTCCTCTCCTAGCTCGCACATTTGCTGCAAACTTTAGCATACCCCGAAAGCTCGGACTTTTAACGTGAAAAAGGGCTATAAAGAGCCGGATTGTGTACGGTTTTGGGTAGAAGTTGATTGTAGAATGCAGTCCTTGAGTACTTCACCTTCAAAACAGTCCGGCGCGTTGAGCACGATGCGGTCCGAACCAAGCGTATCTGGCTGGGTTCTGGAGCGGGCTGCCGCAGCTAGCCCGAACGGTGTCGTTGCCACGGACCCGAGCCTCCCGGACTCGCCGATAGTCTTCGCCAACCCGGCTTTCCTTCAGATGACCGGATCTTCGATGGATGAGGTGATCGGGCTAAACTGTCGCTTCTTACAAGGCGAGGATCAGGACCAGGTGGAGTTGGAACCTCTGCGCCGAGCTATCGCCGAAGAACGCCCGCATCGAGCGGTGCTGAAGAATTATCGCAAAGACGGGACATGCTTCTGGAACGAGTTGTACATCTCGCCCGTTCACGACGATGAAGGATGTTTAATCAACTACGTCGGCATCCAGAACGATATTACGGAGCGCGTGGTTGCCGAAGAGAAACTGCGTGAGAGCGAAGAGCGGTTCCGCTCGACCTTCGATCAAGCCGCAGTGGGTGTCGCGCACGTGGGTACGGACGGTCGCTGGCTGTGGGTGAACGAGAAACTCCAGGAGATGCTCGGCTACACCGAAGAAGAGTTGCTGGAGACGGACTTCCAGAGAATAACGGCTCCCGAAGACCTTGAAGCGGATCTCGAAGGTATGCGCCGGATGCTGCGAGGCGAATCGGAGACGTTTTTTACAGAGAAACGGTACATTCGCAAGGATGGCGAGGATGCCTGGACCTCACTGACCGTCTCGCTCGTGAGGGAAGCCTCCGGGGAGCCTCGGCACTTCATCGCTGTCCTAAAAGACATCAGCGAGCGAAAAAAGGCCGAGGCGGAGCGGGATCTCCTTCTCGGGCGCGAGCAGCGGGCGAGGGCTGAGGCCGATTCGGCGCGGCGCAGGCTGGCGTTGCTTGCGTCAGCGGGTCCGATACTCGCGGCCTCCCTAGACTATGAGGCCACGCTGGAGAGAATTACGCACCTCGTTGTCCCGGATCTGGCGGATTGGTGCTCGGTGGATATTGTGGACGAGCGCGGAGTGCCGCAACAACTCGCCGCCGCTCACTCCAAGGCGGACAAAGGCAGACTAATGCGCGAGTTTCAGCGGCATCGCAGGCTAACGGAGGGCTCCCCCGGTACTGTGGCAACCGTCCTCTCCACAGGACGCTCCATGCTCATACCAGAGGTCGAAGACTCCCTACTGGTAAGAAGCGCGACGAGCGACGAGCACTTGCGGGCTCTACGCAACCTAGAGATGCGGTCCATGATGAGCGTGCCGCTCTTGGCGCGGGGCAGAACCGTCGGCGCTCTAACATTCGCTTCTTCAGAGCCCGAGCGACGTTACGATGAAGAAGACCTCGAACTAGCCGAGAACCTCGCGTACCGTTGCGCCATCGCCGTGGACAACGCCCGACTCTACCGTGACCGGGACGAGATCTCGCGCACTCTCCAACGCAGCTTGTTGCCACCACTTCTGCCGGAGATACCCGGTGTCGAAGTGGGGACGGAATATCAGCCTGCGGGCGAGGCCAACGAGGTCGGAGGAGACTTCTACGATGTCATAGACACCGTTCGGGATGGTTGGATCTGCACTATCGGAGACGTGCGGGGGAAGGGTGCCGAGGCCGCCGCCGTAATGGCTCTCGTCCGTTACACCATCCGAGCTGTCACCCTTGCGGACGACCGGCCCCAACATCTCCTCGAAACTCTCAACACAGCCATGATCCAACAACTGCACGAAGACCGCTTCTGCACCGCCGCCTGCCTGCGCCTCGAACCCCACGACGATAAATCAGGCATCAGCGTGGACATCTCGTGCGCTGGACATCCGGCCCCACTTATCCTGCGAGCCGACGGCAGCCTCGAAGAAGTCCTCTGCCCTGGCAAAGCTCTCGGCGTTTTCGAGGATCCAAACCTCGGACAGATCTCACTCCGCCTACTCCCCGGCGATTCGATCCTCCTCTACACCGATGGCGTAACCGAAGCCCGCTCACCCAGTGGCGAATTCTTCGGCGAGGATCGACTCAGAACCCTCTTGCGCTCCCGCCAAAATGAAGACGCCGCAACGATCGCAGCGAACATCAAAAAGGAAGTCCGAGCTTTTCAACAAGCCGCGCCTCGTGACGACTTGGCAATAATGGTCCTGCGGGCGGCGGAGTAGTATTTAGACTTCCCGAAACTTGTTACGTCGTCTCATACCGGCCAACGCTAAAAGCCCAACAGCCGCGCATCCGGAAACGATTAGTTGTATCGTCCAAATAATTTCTGGAAGCTCAGCCTGCAACAGCGGACCAGCGACGAGCGGGCTGATGCCATAGGAGAATCCAAAGCAAGTTCCGAATAAGGAGAGATAGGTTCCGCGCAACTTCACCGGCGCAAGCTCGGCGGCGAGTGCTGGTCCCGCTACCTCCAGGATCATCTCCGCCAGCGTGAAGAACCCGGCGAAGGCTACGAGAAGCCCGATAAACGAATCCGTCAGCAGGAGCGTGGCGGATGAGGCGGCGAAGAGTCCGGCGCACAGCAGAAGCGCGGATATCTTCGAGATACGGTCTATGAGTGCGGAGATTGGAAGCTGTAGCGCTATAACGACGAGTCCGTTGGCGCCGAGTAGGAAGCCTATCCGACCATCCGGAACATCGACGAAATTTTTAGCGTAGATCGGGAGTGCCTGCCAGTTCTGCGTGAAGACGAAGTACATAAGAACCCCGGCGCAAAGCAACAGCAGGAAAGCTCTATCCGACAGAGCCGCCCGAACCGCGCCAGTCTCTCGGAAACCAGTGTCTTCCGTTATGGCTGGTAGCGACTCTCGTGCCAGGAACGCTAGAGAGAGCATCACTGTGATGGTCAGGGCGGCGGTTCCGGTGAAGAGGGCCGGGTAGATCCAGGCTTCCCCACCAGCCGCCGCCGAAGCCAGACCGGCTGTCATCGGTCCAAGTGCCCAGCCTACGTTCCCCCCAACCCGCACGAGACCGTACGCTCGCCCGCGTACCCCCGGCTCCGTAACGTCGGCGACCATCGCATTGCGAGCCGCATCAAACGACGAGGAGCCAAATAATCCCGCCGCAACCGAGACCGCCAAATACCCAAAGAAACTCTCTACGGTTGCGAAGCCAAGAAAGGTCAGGGCCGCGCCCGAGAGCGAGACGAGCATCACTGGCTTGCGTCCGTAGCGATCCGTCAGAGGCCCGCTCACCAGTCCCGCGACGACGCTTGAAGCGGCCAGTGTTGCCAGTCCTACGCCAACCAACGAGAGCGAGATACCGAGGACGTTGTGGAAGTAGATCACGCTGAATGGATAGTAGAGACCTTGCCCAAACCTGAACACGAGCATCGCCCCGAGCATCAACCAGACCCGCCGCTCAAACCCCCGAAATGCACCGAATAGATTCTGGATACCGCCTCTCACCAGCAGAAGATACCAGCCACCGAGCTACCAGAACTCCGCACAATCTGTAAGATGTGCGCTATGAGCGATTTGCCCGCCACAATCTCCGCCTTATCGAAAGCTCTGCGCGAGCGAACAGTCTCAGCCACGGAGATCGCGCAGGATCTCCTGGTGCGTATCGAAGCCGATACGACAAACGCTTTCATCACCGTGACGGGGGAGAAAGCGCTGGCGGATTCGGCTAGAGCCGACGCGGCGTTCGCGGCGGGTGACAATCTCGGGCCGTTGCACGGTGTGCCAGTCGCTCTGAAGGATTTGATCTCCACAAAAGACATCCGAACTACGATGGGCTCCGCGCTATTCGCCGAGAACATTCCAGACAACAACGCGACAGTAGTAGAGAAGCTACAAGATGCCGGAGCCATCGTCATAGGCAAGACCAACACCCACGAGTTCGCTTACGGGCCAACGGGAGATCGGTCGCATTTCGGCCCGACAACAAACCCTTACGATCCCGCACGGATCACCGGCGGCTCCAGTGGCGGCTCCGGGGCCGCCGTCGCAACGGAGCTTTGCTACGGCGCACTCGGCTCCGACACCGGCGGCTCGATTCGTATACCCGCCGCGCTTTGCGGTGTCGTGGGTATGAAGCCCACTTTCGGGCGCGTGAGCAAGTATGACGTATTTCCGTTGTCCTGGAGCCTGGATCACGTCGGCCCACTAACTCGCACCGTCGAAGACAACGCTCTCTTCCTAAACGTCGTCGCTGGATACGATCCTAAAGATCCATACTCCACCGACCGACCATCCGAAGACTTCACCCGAGACCTGCGACTCGATGTACAAGGAGCCGTAATCGGTGTTCCGAAGCACTTCTACTTCGAGCACGTCGAACCCGAAATCGAATCTAAAATCCAAGATGCTGCCGAAGTCTTCCGGCAGCTTGGAGCGGAAATTCGCGAGATCGAACTTCCAAACCTCCACGAGACTCTCTCCGCGCAAAGATTAACATTAGCCGCCGAAGCCTACGCCGTCCACGAAGAACGCCTCGAAACGGCACCCGAAAAGTTCGACGATCACGGTTTGGAACGTCTGCTGCGCGGCAAAGACCTTCAAGCGTACCGTTACGCGAACGCCCAACAAACAAAACTTCGCGCAACGAAGGAATTCGAGCACGTCTTTGAGGAAGTAGACATCCTGCTCGCCCCAACTACCCCGATCGCGGCTACATTCCTGGATCAACGCGAGACCGAGATTCAGGGCCACGAAGAAGCCGTGTACTCTGCCCTGACCCGTCTGACCGGACCCACAGACCTGACCGGACACCCGAGCCTCTCCATTCCGTGCGGCACCACAACCGCAGGTTTGCCAGTAGGACTTCAGCTCATCGGAAAACTCTTTGACGAGGCTACCGTCTACCGTTTCGGATACGCCTATGAAAAAGAGACTTCGGAAAGTTTCTGAGAGCCTCCGCAGGCTTCGCGGCTCTACCGGGAGGCGGCGATCTTCCTGACGATCACCGACGCGATGAAGTACGCTACCGTTCTCGTGGCACCTTTCAGTACGGCTTCGGCTATATCGTCTTTGATGCCCCGGCGTTCGGGGATTTTCTCGCCAATGTAACTGGCTAGTGGCTGGGCGAGCGCTTGGGATAGCACTAGCGAGATCACCCGCAGCAGCATCCTCTGTGTCCTGTCGTCCATTTTGAACCTCCGTTCAGATGCGGTTGGCTGGGTTACAGATCTCGCTTCTGTCGGACCCAGTCCATGCCGGGTACGGTGATGGCGTAGGAGTCCATCGCTTCGTCGGGATTTTCGGTTTCTTCCCGCTCGATGGGCTCCAGATATCCACCGTTGAGCAGGTATCGCATTGCGACCTCAGGTTCGGTGGAGGAGTGCTCTATGTCCGCTCGTGCTACCGCCGCTTGCTTCGCTATTGGGGTTTTTAGTCTGCCTTCCGCCAGGTCGTGGTACGCCTCCAAAAGTTGCAACGACATCTCTTCCACACCGCTAGTAGCCATGAACCATCCTCTCCTCGCTTGCACACAACTCTACCTACCCGCAGAGGAGCCTGCCAACGCACCGGCGGTGTGGAAGGTCGGGCAGTCTAACCCAAATTTGTCATGACGTGCTTTATGCGCGTGTAATCTTCGAGGCCATACATTGAGAGGTCTTTGCCGTGACCGGAGTGCTTGAATCCACCGTGTGGCATCTCAGCGACGAGCGGGATGTGAGTGTTGATCCAAACGCACCCGAAATCCAACCGACGACTGACCCGCATCGCCCGACCGTGATCCTTCGTGAACACACTCGACGCAAGGCCGTATTTCACGCCGTTGGCCCAACGTACCGCTTCGTCTTCATCTGAGAAGCTCTGCACCGTGATGACGGGTCCGAAGACTTCGTTTTGGGAAGCTTCGTCGTCCTGGCGCATGCCGCTGACGACGGTAGGGGAGTAGAAGAAGCCCCCGCCGTTTCCGGCCCGTTCGCCGCCGGTTGTTACGATGGCGTGATCCGGAAGGCGGTCGATCATGCCGGAGACGTGATCCAACTGGTCAGCATTGTTGAGCGGTCCAAAGAGCACGTCCTCATCATCCGGCGCTCCGGTCTTCGTGGCTTTCGCCTGCTCAGTAAGCAGCGCGACGAAATCGTCGTGGATGCCGGGTGACGCGAGCACTCGCGTCGCGGCGGTACAGTCCTGACCAGCGTTGAAGTATCCGGCGATGGCGATTGCCTCGGCGGCGGCTTCGAGGTCGGCGTCGTCGAAGACTATGACCGGGGCTTTGCCACCTAGTTCGAGATGCGTGCGTTTGAGGTCGTAGGCGGCGGCTTCGGCGACTTGCATACCCGCCCGGATGGAGCCGGTAATCGAGACCATCTGGGGGGTTGGGTGTTTTACGAGAGCGCGGCCCGTTTCGCGGTCGCCGCAGACTACGTTGAAAACACCTTCCGGCAGGAACTCGGCAGCGATCTCGGCCAGCAGCACCGTCGTGACTGGTGTGGTGTCCGAAGGTTTTATGACCACGGTGTTGCCAGCGGCGATGGCCGGAGCGAATTTCCAGGTAGCCATCATCATCGGGTAGTTCCAGGGCGTCACCTGACCGATCACACCGACCGGCTCGCGGCGGACGAACGAGGTGTAGCCTTCGAGATATTCTCCGGCGGACTTGCCCTCCAGGACGCGGGCTGCACCAGCGAAAAACCGGATCTGGTCGACCATCGCCGGTATCTCTTCTTCCATAGTCATGCCGAGAGGCTTGCCCGTATTCTCGGATTCGGCGGCCACGATCTCCTCGGCACGTTCTTCTATGGCATCCGCGAGCTTGAGCAACGCCACTTGCCGCTCCGAAGGCGTAGTGTCGCGCCACGTCTCGAATGCTCTCTCGGCGGCGGCGAAAGCTGCATTCACGTCCTCCGCGCTGGACGCGGGAGCCTGGGCGAATGTCTCGCCGGTCACGGGGCTTACGAGATCGTAGGT
>JBGTFQ010000164.1:0-3329 GCA_041747155.1 Rubrobacteraceae bacterium | reverse complement strand
AGTACCCGCGCCAAGTGACGCCGATACTCGGAGGAAGCGGCGATGTCCGAGGAAGGCTCCGTCCCCTCATCCGCGCTCCTGGTTGCCTCGCCCACCGAACCGACTTCAGCACCCGAAAGCGCGCTCTCGGCAGCACTCGCCCGCAAGGGTGTCGAGCCCATATTGGTCAGTGCGAGACGCGCCGAGCCGATGTTGCCGTTTGACTTCTCAACCACGGCGGCGACCCCGACGACGGCCCAGTCCTGCGACCGGCGGTTGAACTTTCTGTACGACCAGCCGGTGCTGGCGGAGAGCTTGGGTACGTGAATCTCCGTGAGGACTTCGTCGGCGGCGAGGTCGCTCATCAGGTAGTCCTTGAAGAAGTCTCCGGCGGCTACCGTTCGCTCACCGCCCGGTCCCTTTATCTTGAAGTTGGCGTCGAGCGCCAAGAGGGCCGTGGGTAGATCCGAAGCGGCGTCGGCGTGGCTTACGGAGCCGCCGATGGTCCCGCGATGCCGGACCATCGGATCCCCGACGAGCGAAGCCGTGTACGACAGAATTCCACAGTGTTCTTGGATGATTGGGTCGTGCTCGACATCCGTGTGGCGGGTCATCGCGCCGATGGCGAGATGGTCGCCGTCGTCCCGGACGTAGTTCATGTCCGGGATGCGCCCGAGGTCCACGAGAATCGCCGGTGCCGCAAGCCGGAGCTTCATGATCGGGAGAAGACTATGCCCCCCCGCCAGAAGCTTGGCCTCGTCCCCGTGCTGGCCGAGAAGCTCCAGCGCGTGGTCCACCGATTCAGCGACTTCGTAATCGAAAGCTACCGGGATCACAGCGACTCACCCCCTTTCTCATTGACGTTGTCCGTTGCCTGCGACGGCCTCCCGGAGAGATCCGCATCCCGAGAGCCGGTCGTGCCACCCTGAGCTTCCTGAATAGTGCTCCACACGTTCCACGGCGACGCGGGCATGTCTATGTGCGTCACCCCGTGCGTCGAGAGTGCGTCGATCACCGAGTTAATAACCGCCGGCGGCGCGCCAATAGTCCCGGCTTCCCCCACGCCTTTGACCCCGAGCGGGTTGGAAGGCGACGGCGTTACCGTCCGCTCCAGCGTGAAGTTCGGCAACTCCGGCGCTCCGGGGACCAGGTAGTCCACCATCGAACCGGTAACGAGGTTGCCGTTCTCATCGTAGACAGCCTCCTCGAAGAGAGCCTGGGCTATGCCTTGAGCCAGTCCGCCATGCAACTGACCGTCGACGATGATCGGGTTGATAACTGGACCGCAGTCGTCCACCGCGAAGTAGTCCCGGATCTTTGTAAACCCGGTCTCCGTGTCCACCTCGGTGACGCAGATGTGAGCCCCAAACGGGAACGTGAAGTTGGGGGGATCGAAGACCATGTTCTCGTTCAGGCCCGGCTCCATACCCTCCGGTAGGTCCGCGCCCATAAAGGCGGTCGCGGCGACGTCGCCCATCGCGACGTTCTGGTCGGGGGAGCCCGCGACGCTGAACTTGCCGCCCTCGAACTCTATGTCTCCCTCGGCGGCCTCTAGCATGTGCGCCGCTATCTTTTTGGCTTTCTCGACGACCTTCTGGGCCGCGAGATGCACCGCTATACCACCGACCGCGAGGCTACGGGAGCCGTAAGTGTCCCGGCCCATCGGAGAGACCGCCGTGTCGCCGTGAAGTACAACCACGTCGTCGGGGGTAACTCCTAGAGCGTCGGCGGCTATTTGAGACCACGAGGTCTCGTGGCCCTGGCCGTGCGGCGAGGTGCCAGTGGCTACTTCGACCTTGCCGGTCAGGAGCATCCGCACGTTGGCAGCCTCCCAGCCCGCGCCTCCGAGGCCGAGGCCCGCGAGAGCCTGTGATGGCCCGAGACCGCAGATCTCGGTGTACGCCGAGAAGCCTATGCCTAGCTGCACCGGGTCGCCCTCGTCGCGCCGCTTCTTCTGCTCGGCCCGCAAGCCCTCGTAGTCGGCGATTTCGATGACCCGGTCCATCGCCGCTTGCATGTTCATGGAGTCGTACTGCAATCCAGCGGGTGTGTCGGTGGGCTCGTCGAACGGCTCGTAGAAGTTCTTGCGCCGCACTTCCGCCGGGTCCATGTCTAGTTTCCGAGCCAGAGCGTCCACGGCCCGCTCGATAGCGTATGCGGCCTCTGGTCGGCCCGCGCCTCGGTAGGCATCTGTTGGGGTCATGTTGGTGAAGACGCCTTTAATCTCGATGGAGAACGCCCCGAACGTGTAAACGCCGGGGAACATCCCCGCGCCGCTCACCGCGATAGCCGGGGTCAGGAGCTGCATATACGCGCCCAGATCGTCGAGAAGCTTCACACGAAGACCGAGGATGCGGCCCTCGTTCGTAGCGGCCAGCTCGATGTCCTGGATCTGGCCGCGACCGTGGATCGTCGCCAGGTAGTTCTCAGAGCGCTCCTCGACCCATTTGATCGGCACGCCCATCTTCTTGGCTAGGACGAGGGAGATGATCTCCTCGCGGTAGATATTCAGCTTGGAGCCAAACCCACCACCCACGTCGGGCGCGACTACCCGGATCTCGTTCTCCGGTATCCCCGTCGAGAGCGACAACACGATCTTCGCCAAGTGCGGAACCTGTGTCGAGGTGTAGATAACGAATCCACTATGTCCCGGCTCCTGCATCGCCACGGTCGCCCGGGGTTCGATGGCGGTCGGAAGCAACCGCTGCTGGATGTAACGCTCCGTCACGACGACGTCAGCTGTCCCAGACCCAGCCTCACCGGAACCAAATACTTCGTCGACGTTCCCGGCTTCGGCGGCCCACGTAAAGCTCTCGTTTGAACCGAGATCCTCGTGGATAATTGTAGAGCCGTCGGCTAGCGCCGCCTCCATATCCGTTACTACCGGAAGCTCCTCGTAGTCCACCTCGATGAACTCCAGAGCGTCCTTCGCCGTGTACCGATCACTCGCCACGACCACCGCGACCACATCACCGAGGTAGTTCACCTTGTCGGTGACGATGGGCGGATGGAAGGGTGTCTTCTGGTCTTCGACGACCTGAGCCCCACAGACGACACCGCCGGGCCACAGGTCCGCGAGATCCGCGCCGGTATAGACGGCCACTACGCCGGGCTGTTCCAGGGCGGCGGATACGTCAATGTTGGAGACCTTGCCGTGGGCTATGGGGCTGCGAAGCATGGCAGCGTGCAGCATCCCCAGCATCTTGATGTTGTCCGTCCAGTTGGCTTTGCCTACCAGGAGGTTGGGATCCTCTTTGCGAGGAATGCCGCCCCCCATGTAGCGTTCGGGTGCCTGAGTCACTCTATCCTCCTATGCGTTCGCCGGGGTATCTTGCATCTGTCCGGCAGCT
>JBGTFQ010000163.1:0-55500 GCA_041747155.1 Rubrobacteraceae bacterium | reverse complement strand
ACCAGCATGACGACCCACGCCCTCCGAGCCCTGGGAGATAGTCCGACCGCGCTCGTCGGTGGCGAACTCAACGACACGGGCAGCAACGTCCTGCAAGGTGACTCCGACATCATAGTGGCCGAAGCCGACGAATCCGACCGGTCCTTGCTGTACCTGAGGCCCACCGCCGCCGTCATCACAAACGTGGAGTTTGATCACCCGGATTTCTATTCCTCTCTGGAGGATGTGATGCAGACCTTCGAAAAATTCGTTTCCGCGCTCCCAGCCGACGGTCACCTCGTAACCTGGGCCGACGACCCCTGCTGCCTTCAAGTTGTAGCGGATGCTCCCTGTGAGATCACGACATACGGTATTGAAAGCGGCGACCTGCGAGCCGAAATTCTATCCGCCAACTCTTATAAGCTCTTCGAGGACGAACGCGAGCGCGGAATCGTCGAGCTAGGAGTCTTCGGTCGGCACAACATCCTAAACTCACTCGCCGCCGTCGCCATTGCACGGTGGCTCGGACACGATGCGTACGAGGCCGCGACGAGTCTCAAGGATTTCGGTGGCGTCCGGCGCAGATTCCAGCTCAAAGGAGAGCGAGCTTCGGTGCGCGTGATCGACGACTACGCCCACCATCCCACGGAGCTATCCGCGACGCTCGACGCGGCACGCGCCACCATAACTCCGGGGGGACGGGTGATCGCGGTTTTCCAACCCCACCGATATTCGCGTACTCGCCAATTCCACCGGGAGTTCGGAGAAGCCTTCTCCGTCGCCGACGCGGTTCTCATAACCGACGTGTACGGCGCGGGCGAGATGCCGCTCCCCGGCGTGAACGGCAAACTTCTAGTCGACGCTATCTGTGAGACTCGCGACCACCCTGACGTCTACTACATCCCCGACCTACACGCCATCCCCAAAGTCCTGAGACAGATCTCAGCCAGCGGTGACACCGTCCTGACGATGGGCGCGGGCGACATCTCCCGTGCCGGTGAAGAGTTCCTCGCCCTGGCGGAGAACGGAGGCTGACCCTGCGCAAACTGCTCGGCGCAACTCTCATCTCCGGGGCCGCGGCCATCATCACAGCCGCAGCCGTCTTCCTGACCTCTTACCTCTCCGCCCCTCTCGCCGGAGTCCAGGTCGAAGGCAACCGAATGTACCCCGCAGCCAACGCCTGGGAAGCCGTTCCGCAACGCTCCAGCCTACTTACTCTCAACACGGATTCACTCAAAGACAAGATGAAGACTGATCCGTGGGTTAAGGGTGTTGAAGTGACCAAGAAGTGGAGTTCAGGTATAGTTCTAGTCGAGGTTGAGGAACGAGTAGCTGTTATCGACGCTGACCTTGAAGGGCGGCGCGTGATCATGGCGGGCGACGGGACGGAGCTTCCGGGGCTTGGAAAGTCGGATCTCGAAAGTGTGAGTCTGGACGGTGAGCGGTTGAAAGGCATCCTGGAGACAGTCGAGATATTGAAGGACAACGGGGTCGATCTTGACTCGGTGGATGCTGTCGACGCGGCGGGAGTTCAGGCCACGGTGGAAGGCAGGCGAATCGTCTTCGGCGACGTCGTTCGCGACGGGCAGGCGAAAATTCTGCAGGACGTAATGGAACGGAACCCCGATGCGGGTCGTTTCGACCTGCGCTCACCAGGTCGAGTCGTGGTCTCTGGGACCGAGCGGGACGGATAGCGGGTAGGCCCATGTCGCAGAGGACTCTCTACGGAATAGATGTCGGAACGACCAAGATAGTAGCTATCGCGGGACGGGTAGACAGCCGTCGCGAGACGGTAGAAGTAGACGCGCTCGCTGAGGTTCCGAGTCAAGGTCTCAAGAGAGGTGTGGTCGTGGATCGCGAAGCCGCCGCTGATTCGATCGCTGAGGCGGTTGAGGCTGGTGGACTTCGGGGCCGGACGGTAAGCGTTGGCATAGCCGGTAGCCACATCTCGTCGTTCAACACCGAGGTCACGTTGCTGAACCGGGGGCGGGATCTCACAATAACCGAACGTTTCGCTCGCAAGCTTGAGCAAGAGGCCCGAGATTGCGAGCTAGACGAGGACGAGCGCGTGATCCACGTAGTTCCCCGAGGATACGTCCTGGATGGTTCCGAGGGCGTGAAGCGTCCTGTGGGCCTAGCTGCTCGCAAGGTTACGATGCGAGCCCACGTGGTAAGCGGCGCGGTCTCCAGTATTCAGAACCTGTTGCGAGCCTGCGAAGACGCGGGCGTTAAAGTCGGGCGGGTTGTACTCGAACCGCTAGCCTCAGCCGAAGCCTGTCTGAGTGCCGCCGACCGCGACAACGGCGTCGTACTCCTCGACATAGGTGGCGGCACCACCGACATCGCCTCTTTTCTCAAAGGTGCCCTCACTCACACGGCGGTTATCCCCGTGGGTGGCGAGAGCTTCACCTCCGACCTCGCCTATGGCTTGAAAGTCACTCACGATGAAGCCGAACAACTCAAGATGATGTACGGTAGCGTGCTTTCGGACGATGTCGATTCGGTGGCCGCTGTTCCCTTCGGCGGAACTCATTACAACGCCAGTTTTATCAGTCAGATTTTGGAGTATCGCGGTCGTGAAATCATGGATTTCGCCCGCGACACATTGGATGAGGCGAGGGTGCGGGATCAAGCGCCAGGAGGCGTCGTTTTGACGGGCGGAGGATCGCTTTTGGACGGCATGCCTGAACTCGCGGAGTCCGCCTTGAACATGAGAGCCCGCGCCGCAACCCTGCAACGTATCAGAGGCAACAATAAACCTGTACTAAAGCCTCAGTATGCAACGGCTACAGGTCTGCTATACTTCGGCGCGAAAAACGGTCACTCTGGACCAAAGGGTAAAGGCGGTGCCGCCAGCAATATTGGGGACATCGTCGCGGCGGTCAGGAGTTGGTTCCGGGGCGGATAGTCCAAAGGTGTTGGGAGATTGTAGGCGACGGAGGGCTGGAGAGGAATGTTGGACGCGGGAACGAACTATCTGGCGGTAATAAAAGTAGTTGGTATTGGCGGCGGCGGGACCAATGGAGTTAACCGCATGATCAACTCCGGTTTGCAGGGTGTGGAGTTCATCGCCATCAACACGGACGCGCAGGCTTTGCAGATGTGCGACGCGGACCAGAAGATTCACATTGGCGAGAAGCTGACGCGGGGTCTTGGTGCGGGGGCTGACCCGAAGATCGGGATGGAGGCCGCCGAGGAGAACAAGTCCGAGATTGAGGAGTCGTTGCGTGGCGCGGACATGGTTTTCGTCACGGCGGGCAAGGGAGGTGGCACCGGTACGGGTGCTGCACCGGTGGTCGCCAAGATCGCTCGCGATTCCGGGGCTCTTACCGTGGGCGTGGTTACCAGGCCATTTGCCTTCGAGGGGCGGCGGCGTTCGACCTACGCCGAGGAGGGCATCAAGCGTCTCAAGGAGAACGTCGACTCGCTCATTATCATCCCGAACGATAGGTTGCTTCAGGTAGCCGAGAAGCGCACGAGCATGATGGATGCCTTCAAGCTGGCCGATGACGTGCTGCGGAAGGGCGTTCAGGGCATAACGGATCTCATAACGGTTCCGGGGCTCATCAACCTCGACTTCGCGGACGTTCGCACGATCATGTCGAACTCCGGTTCGGCTCTGATGGGCATTGGCGAGTCGAGCAGTGAGAGCCGGGGAGCGGAGGCTGCCAAGTCCGCTATATCGAGCCCGCTGCTTGAGGCGAGCATCGACGGGGCGACGGGCATCATCTTGAACATTACCGGCGGGACGGACCTCGGTCTCTTCGAAGTCAACGAGGCGGCGGAGATCGTTCACAACGCCGCGCATCAGGATGCTAACTTGATCTTTGGCGCGGTTGTCGACGAGCAGTATGGCGAGCGTGTCAGCGTCACTGTGATCGCGACGGGCTTCGATCAGCGTCTGGCCGTTCAGCGTCGTGGAGAGCGAACGAGCACGGATCAATCCGAATCGTCTCCCTCGCAACCACAGGAAGAAGCGCCGATCCGCCAGGACGACGGCGATGTCCTCGACATACCCGCGTTCCTGCGACGCAGATAGCCCGCCACGGCTAACGTGACTACGAGATCAACCGGCGCCACATCGGCCTTCCCCTCAATCGACGAGGGGAAGGCCAAACTCGTTCGTGGACCAAGCGGCGCCATACACCTAGCTCCCGACCCGGAGCCTGACGGTGTGCGGATCGCATTCTTCTCCCGTCTGGGCGGTGTCTCCGAAAAGCCATTCGACTCCCTGAATGTCTCCACAAAAGTCGGAGACACGGACGAGGCAGTATCCGAGAACCTCACTCGAATAAGAGCGACGCTCGAAGACGCGCCATCGGCCTGGGTCAAGCAGGTCGCCGGGGATACGGTCGAAAGGGTGGTAGAGGCTGGGTTCGCTGGAAAGGCGGACGCGCTGGTTACGCGAAGCAGAGGTGTTCCTCTGGTCGTAGGAGTTGCGGACTGTGTGCCGATCGCACTCGTGGGCGGGGAAGAAGTCGGGATGGTTCATTCCGGCTGGCGAGGAACTTTACAAGGGGTCTCCGGTAAAGCCGTCGCGGAGATCACCGGCGCTGAAGTAGCGGTTTTGAAAGTCCGAGCTTACATTGGTCCGTGTATTCGGGAGTGCTGCTATGAAGTTTCCGAAGAACTGGCGTTGGCGTTTACGGAGCGGTTTGGTGAAGGGGTCGCTTCCGGGCGGTATCTGTCGCTGCCGGAGGCTATACGCCGCGATCTCAGCTCCGTGGGAGTTGAGGATATTGTTGATCTTGGGGTGTGTACGGGATGTCGCCCCGATCTATTCTACTCGCACCGCAAGGAGAAGCCTGTGACCGGCAGAAACCTTGCGGCGATTATGAGGCTGGGCGGGTGAGCATCTCGGTGTCGGAGAGCGTGGTTCGGGATCGGCTCTCTCGCGTGCGGGGGAATATAGATGATGCTCTCGAACGCGGGGGACGTTCTTCGGGAGACGTGAAGCTTCTCGTGGCAAGCAAATATTACGCGCCCGAGCAGATGGAGATTTTGCGGGATCTTGGTGTCGATCTCGTAGGTGAGAATCGAGCCGAGGAGCTTGCAGCCAAGCAAGACGCTTATGGCGAGGAGTTTGATTGGCATTTTATCGGGCATCTGCAGCGTAGAAAAACCAAAGACGTGGTTGGTCGGGTTGGTTTGATCCACTCGGTTGATTCGGTGCGGTTGATAGAGGAACTGGCGAAGCGGGCGCCGGAGGACGGAGTGGATATCCTGCTCCAACTCAACGTTAGTGGCGAAGAATCCAAGTACGGCGCGAGCGAGGAAGAGGCCGAGGAATTATTGGGTTCGGCGGCGGGAAGTGAGGGGCGGGTACGGGTGCGTGGGTTAATGACTATCGCGCCGTTCGTGGAAGATGCTGAAGAGGTACGCTATATCTTCGTAAAATTGCGCTCGATTCGTGATAATCTAATGCGCGTTTGGAGTCCGCGTTTCGATCTTTCGGAGCTTTCCATGGGAATGAGCGGAGACTATGTCGTGGCGGTCGAAGAAGGTGCCACAATAGTAAGGATCGGACGGACACTGATCGAGGAGGATAGCTCATGAGGAGTATGGATGGGAGTTAGAGATCGTCTAGATGGCATCGCGGCTTGGTTTGGCTTTGGTGTGGACGACGAAGATTATTATGACGAAGAGGAAGAGGAGCAACAACGCTACCGCAGCAGTGCCAACGGTGGTCGTGACGCGGAGCCGGGTCCAGCTGTGAGGCGCCTCGGCAGAGCGGAGCGTTCCTCAGCCTTTGGTACTTCTCTCGGAGACCTCTTCGGTAGCGAAGGTCCGAGCCGCGAGCGCTACCCCGGCGGTGGTGGTCAACCAGCGCACCTGCGCGCCGTACCGGATCAGCGGCCAACCAAAGTGAGCGTATTGGAACCCTCGTCCTTCAACGATGCCCAGGCGCTAGCCGACCGTTTCAAGCGGCAGCAGCCAGTGATACTCAATTTGCAGAGCGTTGACGGGGATCTCAGCCGTCGGATGGTCGATTTTTGCGCGGGCCTGACCTACGCGATGGATGGACACATACAGACGGTAGCGAACCGCGTGTTCTTACTTACGCCGCAGAATGTGGAAGTCAGCGCTGAGGAGCGTAAGGCTCTCGCGGAGAAAGCGTTCTTCAACCAGCTCTAGCGACCGACGGCGGTCTTGTGGTATCGGGGGGTATCTTGAAAGCAGTAGGAGTTATCGGAGCAGGCAAGATCGGGGGTTCCCTACTCGTCCGTCTTGCCGACACTGGGGACTACGAACTCAGCGTAAGCGATGTCCACGAAGAACAACTTCGACCATACGCCGAGAACTACGGCATCCACACAACATCTTCGAACCATGAGTTGGCCGAGAAGAGCGATCTCGTGATAGTCGCCGTCAAGCCTTGGGACGTCGGATGGGTTCTCGAAGAGATAGCTCCGGCGCTGACAGGGAATAAGGCTGTAGCGAGCGTCGCAGCGGGCGTTACTATAGACGCCATGCAGGAGAAGGTGCCGGACGGAACGCCGGTCTTGCGCGTGATGCCGAACGTTTGCGCTTCTGTGGGGCTTGGGTCGGCGGTCATCACGGCGAACGAGGCTGGGCGGGAGACGATCCCAATGGTTATGGAGATCTTCCGTCACGTCGGGGATGCGATGGAGTTGCCCGAGAGGCTATTCGACGCCGCGACGGCGCTTCACGGTTCTGGGCCCGCGTATGTCGCTCTTTTCGCGGACGCTCTAATACAGGCCGGGGTTCGAGAAGGAATACCCAGAGACGTAGCGAGGAGGTTGGTGATCGGGACGATAGAAGGCACGGCGGTGTTGCTAAAGGACCGCAGCGCCCATCAGGTGCGCGACGAAGTTATGACACCGGGCGGCACGACGGCGGCGGCGTTCGTTGCGATGGAGAAATCCGGTTTCGTTGGCGCAGTATATGATGGTGTCAATGCCGCTACCGAACAATCTAGGGGGCTTGGAAAATGAGGCCAGAGTTTGGCTACAGCATCGCAGAGTTGCTTCTGGGGATTGTTGACTACGGATTCTATATCCTCGTTGGCTTCATTATAGCTTCGATAGTGATAGGTTGGATCGGCGGCTTCCCGTCGAGTCTGTTCTTGCAGACGTTGTACGGTGCCGTGCGATCCGTGGCGAATCCGATACTCGGGCCGATACGCAGCCGGTTGCCGATGTTGCAGATCGGGGGATTTGGGCTAGATCTATCGCCCATAGTGGCTATCATAGGATTGAACATACTTTCGTTTCTGCTAACTACGATAATCAATATAGGTCTCAGACCGATAACGGGGTGATGAATTATGGCTATTAAACCACTGGACATAAGGCGCAAAGAGTTCAAGAACTCGTTGCGAGGCTACGACCAGAATCAGGTGGACGATTTTCTGGATGCCGTCGCAGACGAGTTCGAGAAAACCTTCTCGGAGAATCAGAGGATGAAAGACCAAGTCTCCACCCTTCGAGAACGATTGGAGCAATTCGACGAGTTGGAAGGCTCCATCCGGGCCGCTCTGGTCCACGCCGAACAGGCCGCCACCGATCTGCGTCAATCCGCCGTTCGCGAAGCCGACGATACCCGGCGCTCCGCCGAACGAGACGCGGAGAACGAGATCACGAACGCCAAACGCGAGGCCGAAATGACGATCCAGGAGGCGAAGACTCGCTCGCACCAGATGTTGGCTGACACTTCCAGTCGGGTCGAGAGGGTGCAGGATTCTTACGAAGCTCTGCGCGAGGCTCGGGGAACCTTTGCGGCGGACTTCCGGCATCTACTCAAGACCTACATGTCGGTCATGGAGAACATGGACGTCGCCACCGCTCAGGAGATAGAAACCTCCCTGCGCGACCGACTAGACCCTGAATCAATCGCCGTAGCCCGTCAAGCCGCCGCGAGTTCGGATCACCAGTCAGACGACTCGCAAGACACGATCATCCAGCGCCCAAACGACCAAGCCGATCAAGCGCCTTCGGATTTCGACGAGATTGAGTCCGAAGAGCAAGCGGTTTCGGAAGAAGCCCCGGCGTTTGGATCCTCTAACGAGCCCGTCGAGCGACAGTACGAGCAAGAAGATCCCGGCGCGACACAACGCATGGACCCGGTCTTCCTGGACGAACAGGAACCTGAACCGGAAACTACCTCGGAGCCCGAGAGCTACGAATCGGAAACCACAGAGCACGAGACATTCGAGCCAGAAACATCCGAGGCAGAGGATCCGGAGACTGTGGAGCCGGAGATCGAGCCTTCCACCGTTTCCCAGGATGAAGCCCAGGATATGACGGATTCCGCTCAGTCGGACGATACCTCCGAGCAGCCAGCGGTCGAGAGTTCCGTAGAAGATTCCTCGCCAAACGAGGGCGACACTCAGGACAGCGCACCAGAGGGTGACTCCGAGCCGGACAGTTTCTTCGAGGAGCCACCAAAGAGCGATGAGCGGACATCCCGCGCAGGACGCTTCCTGCGTCGGCGTGGCTAAAGATTTCGTAACCACCGCCAACGATAGCGAAGTTCTATTGAAACGTAGAGTCTCGCCGGTGGCCTCCGAGACGGCCTTCGCGGGACTCTACGAGGATTCAGCAACAAAACTCCGGGTCGCTACTCCGCCCGAGAATGATCGAGTCAACGCCGCTGCGAATGTTTTGACCGGGGTGATTGTGCGCTTGGGCGCACCTCGGGACAAGGTCGCTCTCATCCAAGATAGTGCCCCTGATGTTGTCGAGACTCGTTTTCTGCGGGCATTAGGCGAGAGGTAGACTGGTTGTCCGAGCGGAGCTTCGAAGTAGAGGCTGGCGATTCCGGCCAACGGTTGGACCGCCTGATCTCGACCCGACTCTCCGTGTCTCGGAGCGTAGCTCAACGTCTCTCGCGCTCCGGCGCTGTGCTAGTCAATGGCGAGGCTGCGAATCCATCTCACAAAGCTCGTCCGGGCGAAAAAATCGATGTCAGTCTGCCTGATACGGAGCTAAAGCCCGAGGACATTCACGTCCCGATAATCTTCGAGGACGAGCATCTGATAGTGGTGGACAAGCCCGCCAATCTTGTAGTCCATCCCGGAGCTGGAAACCCAACCGGGACGCTAGTAAACGCCTTGCTCGACCACGGCATTTCCGGTGGCGGTGATGACCTCCGTCCCGGCATCGTTCACCGCCTGGATCGCGACACTTCAGGCCTGATGGCCGTCGCTAAAGGCGAGCTCGCATACACAAAACTTGTGGCTGCGTTGAAGGCGAGGAGTGTTACCCGCGTCTACCGGGCCATTGTCGAGGGGATAGGACTACCCGAGACCGGAACCGTTGATTCGCCGGTTGGCCGAGACCCCGGTAATCCTACGCTGATGACTGCGGGAATTGGCAAAGTCGCTGTCACCCATTTCGAGGTTATGGCGGAAGCTGCGGCTCATACGATGTTGCGCGTAAAGCTAGAGACGGGACGGACGCACCAGATCCGGGTTCACCTCTCCGCCATCAAATATCCGGTCCACGCGGACCCACTCTACGGAATCGCCATCCCCGGTGAACGGCTATGGCTCCACGCCGAGCGACTCGCGTTCGAGCATCCCGTCACCGGAGAAGCTCTGGGCTTCGAAGCCCCGATTCCGGAGGATTTGATCCAACCATCCAAACTACTCGGCTTGGAGGTTTGACGAGCTTGACGGCTACCGTCTGCTCTGGTAGCTTTGTACTCGACATACCGATCCTTTAACTGCGTCCCGTGAGACGCGAAGGAGGTAAGAGGCTTGAGTCGTTCAAGCATCGATGAGAGGCCGTGTTCGGTCGGGCTCACCCCGGACGGGATAGACCGTTCGTTACGCCGAATATCGCACGAAATACTGGAACGCAATGCACCCTCCCTAGACGACTTGGCGCTCGTCGGTGTACTGACACGCGGTGTTCCGCTGGCTAGCCGCATCATGGAGAATATCCGTCGGTTTGAGGGATTGGATGTTCCGGTTGGTTCTCTGGATATCACCCTTCACCGGGACGATCTCGACGACGAGGAGCCGGAGGTTCTTGGGAGCGACGTACCGTTCGACGTGACGGGCAAGACCGTCGTGCTCGTGGATGACGTTCTGTATACGGGTCGGACGGCTCGGGCGGCGATGGACGCGCTGTTGGAACTTGGTCGACCAGCGGCAGTGCGGTTGGCGATACTCGTGGATCGGGGACACCGGGAACTGCCTATTAGGGCTGACTATGTAGGGAAAAACATGCCGACGGCTCGTGGGGAGCGCGTCCGGGTAAGCCTGGTAGAGACCGATGGGGAAGATGGGGTGATCGTCGTTGGACAGTAGAAATTTCTTGAGCCTGGATGGAATCTCGCACGACGAACTCCGAACGGTACTGGATCTCGCCAGTGACCAAGATCGCTTAATAGAATCTCTCTCGGGCAAGACGGTTTGTCTGGCTTTTTTCGAGTCTTCGACCCGGACGGCAAGTTCGTTTGAGCTCGCGGCGCGGCGTTCGGGGGCTGATGTGATCTCACTCTCCGAAGGTGGTTCGGCTATTTGCAAGGGCGAGTCCCTGGTGGATACGGTCGTCACCCTATCGAGCCTCGGTGCGGACGCGGTCGTGATCCGTCACCCCGCTGCTGGTGCTGCCGCTCTGGCCGCCCAACACACTACCGCAGCCGTAATAAACGCGGGCGACGGTCGCGGTCAACACCCGACCCAAGCACTCCTGGACCTTCACACCTTGAGCGAAGCCTTTGGCGGTCTGGACGAACTGGCCGGACGAAGTGCCGTTATCGTGGGAGATGTACTGCACAGTCGCGTAGCGCGAAGCGTGATCCCAGCCCTTCAAGCTGCGGGCATCGAAGTCGCTCTATCAGCCCCACCAACCCTTCTGCCGCCGGACACCGCCGCCTGGGACTTGCCGATACTCGACTCCGTGGATGAGGCGTTGGACTGGGGGGCCGACGTTCTGTACACGCTGCGTCTGCAAAAGGAGCGCATGACAGGGGCTCTGATCCCATCTGTAGCCGAATATGCGGCGCGCTTCGCCGTGGCTCGTCGCCACCTGCGGCCCAGTATCGTGGTGATGCATCCGGGGCCGGTCAACCGCGGCGTCGAGATAGCGGGGGATATCGTGTTGGATGACGCTTCGCTCATTTCGCGGCAGGTCGCGTCCGGTGTGGCTGTTCGAGCGGCGGTTCTCGCGCTCGCGACCGGCGTTATCCAAGAGGTGGCTGTTTGAACTCAGATGCTAGGCGGGGCGAGGTGGTGATTCGCCACGCCCACATCCTTGATCCCTCGACCGGCTTGGATGGCGTAATGGATATACGTCTCTCTGACGGACGCATAGCTGAAGTCGGCTCGAACCTTGATGGAATGCGTCATATCGACGCGGATGGACTGCATCTGTTTCCAGGATTCGTCGACGTTCACGCGCACTGGCGCACGCCGGGCCGCGAGGACGAAGAGACGCTGAAGACTGGTTCTGCGGCGGCAGCGGCTGGAGGGTTTACTAGCGTCGTGATGATGCCGAACACTGATCCCATTGTCGACCGACCAATCATCGTGAGTGGCCTTGCCAAACGCATCGCCGAAGAGTCTCGGGTACGAACCCGGATCTCGGCTGCCCTGCACGTCGGACTGATGGGTGAAAGCCTTACCGAAATGCGACTGCTAAAGGAAGCGGGAGCGTTTTGCGTCTCTGACGATGGGCTAGGGACGGCTTCGGCGGGCATCTTGCGGAGCGGCATGATGTACGCGAAATCCGCCGATCTACCCATCATTCTGCACTGCGAGGACCACACGCTGGCGACAGGCGTGGTACACGAAGGCGTTGCGGCGGCACTCGCTGGAATCCCCGGTTCTCCGGCCAGCGCGGAGGATGCCGCAACCGCAACAGCTCTAGTGCTCGCCGCTGAAACCGGGGCGAGAGTCCATATAACGCACGTCTCGACCAGGCTCTCCGCAGCGCTGGTCGCGTTCTTCAAGGATCGGGCGGACGTTACCGGCGACACGACACCGCATCATCTAACCTTGACGGACGACCTCGTATCCACCCTGGACGGCATGTATCGTGTCAACCCTCCACTTCGCCCGGACGACGACCGCCGAGGCGTGGGGGAGGCACTCAGAAACGGAACGCTGGATTTCGTGGCGACGGACCACGCGCCACATGCTTCCCACGAGAAGGAACTCCCACTTGAAGAAGCCGCGCCGGGTTTTCTCGGCCACGAGACGGCTTTTTCAGCACTCTACACGGACTTGGTTCTAAGTGGAGAATTGTCCCTTTCACGCTTGGTTCAGGCGATGTCATGTGCTCCGGGGGCTTGGGTTGGCGAAGGTGGAAGTCTGGCGGTTGGGAGTGTCGCGGATCTAGCACTGGTGGACCTTGGCGGGGAATGGACGGTCGAGAAGGATGTGATGGTTAGTCGGTCGTACAATTCGCCGTTCATGGGTCGAACGTTCAAGAGCCAGGTTGTGGGTACGCTTGTAGGAGGAGATCTAATACACGATGGGATTGGAGCTGGATTTGGATCACGGGCTTAGGCAGGGCCGCGAGCGGGCGGCGATAGTCCTCGAAGACGGGGCGACTTTCCACGGCTGGACGTTCGCCGGTACGGGTGAGGTAGCCGGAGAAGTCGTCTTCACGACCAGCATGGTTGGTTATCAGGAGACGATCACGGATCCGTCCTACAAGGGCCAGATCCTACTTTTTACCTACCCTTTGATCGGTAACTACGGCATCATCCCCGGTGATGAGGAGTCCTTGGGAATTCAAGCCGCCGCTGTCCTCGTCCGCGAGTACACCCCGCATCACAGCAACTGGGCTGCTGACAAATCCCTCGCGTCACTCCTCGAAGAGCACGGTGTAATAGGTGTCGAAGGATTGGACACGCGAGCACTGACCCGCCATCTTAGGGACAGGGGAGCGATGCGCGGTGTGATATCGACCCTCGACTCCGACACTTCGTCCTTGAAGCAAAAAGCAACAGCTCACCCCTCAATGATCGGGCTCGACCTAGCCTCCACCAGCAGCCAACTCACGGAGCCGACCTTACTTCCGGCCTACGGTGAGGAGACGTGCCGGGTCGCCGCGCTGGACTACGGGGTAAAGAGCAGCATTTACCGCGAGCTGCGCAGTCGGGGCGCGTCGGTGCTCGCGATTCCCGGTTCTACTAGCGCGGAAAACATCCTCGCCGAGAATCCCGACGGACTCTTTTTGTCCAATGGACCGGGTGACCCAGCGGCGCTAGAGAGCGCGGTTGGGACTTTGCGCGGCGTTCTGGGCGAAGTTCCGACGTTCGGGATCTGCCTGGGACACCAGTTGCTTGGGTTGGCTCTCGGCTGCGAGACCTACAAGATGCCATTCGGCCACCATGGAGCGAATCATCCAGTAAGAAATTTAGAATCAGGGAGGATCGAGATCACGAGCCAAAACCACGGTTTCGCGGTACGAGAGGAGGACCTTCCCGAAGGTGTACGCATGACGCACCGAAATCTCTACGATGGCACGGTCGAGGGATTGCACAGCGACGAGAAAAGAGCCTGGAGCGTTCAGTATCACCCGGAATCCAGCCCCGGTCCCCGAGATTCTGGATATCTGTTCGATGAATTCGTGGAGGCTATCTCCGAGAAAGCGACGGTCTAGAATTGCCCCGTAGAAACGACATCTCTACCATCCTAATCATTGGATCCGGCCCAATCGTTATCGGACAGGCTGCGGAGTTCGACTACTCTGGCACTCAGGCTTGTCGGGCTCTGCGCGAAGAGGGGTATCGCGTCGTTCTCGTCAACTCGAATCCCGCGACAATTATGACCGACCCCGAAGTATCCGACGCGACCTACATTGAACCTCTCACTGTCGAAACTGTGACGGAGATTATCCGCCTTGAACGCCCGGAAGCGGTACTTCCGACTCTAGGCGGTCAGACGGCCCTGAACCTCGCCATAGAACTATATGAGTCGGGAACTCTCGACGAGTATGACGTGGAGCTTCTCGGAGCATCGGTCGAGTCGATAAACAAGGCTGAGGATCGACAGCTTTTCTCGGACGCCATGAGCCGCATTGGAATGAAAACACCTGACAGCCGCACGGTAAAACACCCAAACGAAGCCGAGGAACTCGCCAATCGCATTGGCTTCCCGCTCATAATCCGACCTAGCTTCACTCTAGGCGGCAAAGGCGGGGCCGTGGCCGATGACCACGCGAGTCTTCGGACTTCCGTGACTGAGGGTCTTGACGCTAGTCCGGTCGGGAGCGTGCTCGTGGAGAAGAGCGTCGCCGGTTGGAAGGAATTCGAGCTCGAAGTCATGCGCGACGTGAACGACAACGTCGTCGTGATCTGTTCGATCGAGAATATCGACCCGATGGGAGTCCATACGGGCGACTCAATCACCGTCGCCCCAGCTCAAACCCTCTCCGATCGCCAATATCAGACCCTCCGCTCCGCCTCTTTGCGCATAATACGCGAGATTGGCGTTGAGACCGGGGGATCCAACATCCAGTTTGCCGTGGACCCTGAGAGCGATGATTTCTACGTGATCGAGATGAACCCCAGGGTAAGCCGGTCTAGCGCGTTGGCGAGTAAGGCGACGGGATTCCCGATAGCCAAGATCGCGGCAAAGCTCGCAGTCGGGTACGCGCTAGATGAGATCCCAAACGACATCACCCGTGCCACGCCAGCTTCCTTCGAGCCAGCCCTAGACTACATCGTGACGAAAATTCCACGCTTCGCTTTCGAGAAGTTCCCAGCCGCAACCCCACGACTCACCACCCGAATGCATTCGGTGGGTGAAGTCATGGCAATAGGCCGAACCTTCACTGAAAGCCTTCTGAAAGCCCTATCTTCGTTGGAACTCGACATGGCGGATGTACTACCGATCCTCGACGAGCCGAACCCGTACCGGATCTTCGCAGTCTTCGATGCCCTCCGAGCTGGGATGGACATACCCGAGATTCACGACCGTACCAAGATCGACCCGTTCTTCTTGGCGTCAATGGCTCGCATAGTCGCTGCCGAGGACGCGCTTTCCGAAGATTTCGACATTGAAGAGTTGAATGAGGCCAAAAAGATGGGCCTCTCAGACGAAGCCATCGGCCAGGCAACCGGACGCTCTACCGAGGTCATCCGGGGCGTCCGCCAAGCCCTCGGAATCCGCCCAACCTTCAAGTCCGTCGACACCTGCGCCGGGGAATTCCCTGCCCAGACACCCTACTACTACTCGACCTACGAGACCGAAGACGAAGTCGAACGTGGCGAAAATCCATCCGTAGTCGTACTTGGTAGCGGACCAAATCGTATTGGACAGGGGATCGAATTCGACTACGCCTGCGTTCACGCTAGCTACGCCCTGACCGAATCCGGCTACGATGCCGTAATGATCAACTCGAACCCCGAAACCGTCTCTACTGACTACGACACCTCGACCAGACTGTACTTCGAGCCACTCTCCGCCGAACACGTCCTGGAAGTCCTCCACCGCGAGAAATCCGAAGGTGTGATCCTCCAGTTCGGAGGCCAGAGCCCCCTTAAACTTGCGAGTGAGCTTCAGGCTGCTGGTATAAACATACTGGGAACTTCCCCCGATGCTATAGATTTGGCGGAAGACCGGTCCCGATTCGGGCGGCTCCTCACCGAACTCGGCATTCCTCATCCAAGCTTCGGAACTGCCATAAACCCGGAAGAAGCCCGCGAAACCGCTCGTTCTCTGGGATTTCCGGTTGTTGTGCGGCCTTCCTACGTCCTCGGTGGGCGACGTATGGAGATCGTCTACAACGAGAGCGATCTGGACCTTTACCTTAGATCTAACGCCGATACTAGTCCCGGTCATCCGACTCTCATTGACAAGTTTATGGAGGATTACATTGAGATAGACGTTGATGCGGTTTGCGACGGTGAGGAGGTGTATATCGGGGGGATCATGGAGCATGTCGAAGAGGCTGGGGTTCATTCCGGTGATTCGTCTTGCGTGCTGCCTCCGATCACGATCCACCGGGCGTTGTTGGAGCGGATAGAGGAGTACACGCGGCGCTTGGCTCTAGGGGTGGGAGTACGAGGGCTGATGAACGTGCAGTTCGTGGTGCGAGGGGATACCGTCATGGTGATCGAATGCAACCCGCGAGCTTCGCGCACGGTTCCGTTCGTCTCTAAAGCCACAGGCGTGCCGCTGGCTAAGCTTGCGACCCGCGTGCTGATGGGCGAGAAGCTGCGGGATATTAGACCCGGTCGTGCGCCCTCGGGACATTTCTCGGTCAAGGCGCCGGTCTTTCCGTTCGACCGTTTCGCTGACGTGGATCCGCTGCTCGGCCCAGAGATGCGTTCCACGGGCGAGGCGATGGGGGTGGATCGCAGTTTCGGCGGGGCTTTCGCTCGGGCGTTGACCGCCGCTGGTCAGACGCTGCCCGATGCTGGGCGCGTGTACATCTCCGTGTCGAATCGGGAGAAGCGGGCGGTAGTGCTTATAGCACGGGCATTCGCGGATCTCGGTTTCGAGTTGGCCGCTAGCGAGGGGACAGCGGAAGTTCTAAAAAACAACGGCCTCGCGGTCGCTGTGGTGCCGAAGATTGGGGAGCTAGACGAAGATGTGTTGTCGCTCATCGAAGAGGGTGGGGTGGATTTGATCCTCAACACTCCGTGGGGTCGTGGGGCTCGCACGGATGGATATTTGATCCGCCGCAAGGCTCTTTTACATGGCGTTCCGTGCATCACAACACTCGCCGCCGCCGCCGCTGCCGTACAGGGCATCGAGTCACGGATTCGGGGCAACACGGGCGGCGTTAACGCGCTCCAAAGCCTGTACGCTTCCAGCCCGTGAAGCTCCATGCAGCCGAGGTGATCGAAAACCAGCGCCACGGCGACCATGTCCATCTCCGCTGCCAGTGGCCGGGCGTACCACCGCAACCGGGACAATTTGTGATGGTTCGGGAAGAAGCAGACAGCCTGGACCCTTTCCTATCCCGACCATTCTTCGCTCACGATTACGAAGAAGGCGTGATCGACCTACTCATCGTGGTAGGCGGACGAGGCACAGCCATCCTCTCGAACGCGCCGATGCTAAGAATCTCCGATCCTATTGGGCACGGTTTCAGTTCCTCTGCAAATGGTCCCGTAGCGCTGATCGGAGGTGGAGTGTGGGTATCGCCGCTACGTCTCCTGGCGCGATCTCTGGAATCTCAGGACATCGCGCACGACATCTACTTGGAAGTGCCGCCGGACTCATCGAATGATTACCGGGGATTTTTGCTGGAAAGATTTCCGCAGGCGATCCTTGTCGATACTGGGAACGAGTCAAATGCTGCTCACGACCTCGTTTTGGAGGTTGGAGATCTCTCCCGCTACGACACCCTGTACGTGAGCGGTGAGCCTGAGACTCTAGTTGCCGCGAAAACCGCTACTGCGGGTATCGTATCGGCGCAACTCGCAGTGCGCGAGCGGATGGCCTGCGCTAACGGTAGTTGCTTCGGATGCGCCGTACCAGTGCGCAAGTCTGGTGGGACCGAATTCGTACGGGCGTGCGTGGAGGGACCAGTCTTCGAGGCGGCGGAGTTAGCGTGGTGAAAGAAGCCAACCCACTCGCCGTCGAGCTTTGCGGACTTTCGTTGCGGACACCATTGATGAACGCTGCTGGCACGGCTTCGATGGATGTGCTGACCGCGAACGCCGAGGTATTTGGTGCGGTCGTCCCAAAGACCGTGACTCCGGCTGTCCGGCCTGGCAATGCTCCACCTCGGGTGGCCGAGACGCCTTCCGGCATGGTCAACTCCATCGGCCTGCAGAATCCGGGCGTGGACGGTTTCTTGGAGCAAATTCTTGAGTATGACGTTGGTATTCCTGTCGTGGTGTCTGTTGCTGGTGATACGGTCGCGGAGTTTGCCGCATTGTGCGAGCGGATGGCGACTGTGGAGCGGATTGCGGCGGTTGAGATCAACCTATCTTGTCCGAACGTCGCACACGGCGGATTGTCGTTTTGCGCGGGGCCGGAGAGCGTGGCCGAGGTAGTCGATGCGAGCCGGAGATCACTTGGTAGCAAGCCGCTGTTTGTAAAGCTGACTAACGAGAGTGTTGTGCGAAATTCCCTGGCGGCTGAGGTCGCTGGAGCTGACGCGCTGACGCTCATCAATACGGTTCCAGCTCTGACGGTTGATGCTCGGGAGCGGCGAGTCTTAGTCAAAGGCGGATTGTCGGGACCGGCTATCAAGCCGATAGCGTTGCGGGCCGTGCATGACGTGTCGCGGGAGGTCGGGATACCCGTGATCGGGTGCGGCGGCGTGGCTCGGGGGACGGACGTGGCCGAGTTTATGCTCGCGGGGGCAGCAGCGGTTCAAATTGGCTCGTCGAGCTTTGTCCGGGAGCCGGTGGACGTGATGGACGAGTTCGCCGCGTATTTGCGGGATTCAGGTTTGTCGGCGCGGGAGTTGCGGGGAGCTATAAAGTAGGCGTGAGTAGTGATAGAATCCCGCATTGATGTTACGGAGGGCTCCAGAGAGGACATCGCAAGAGCGTCGCAGTGCGCTCGACGAGGCGAACCGGGTGCGTTTTGCTCGGGCCTCTACCAAGCGTGCCTTGAAGAGTGGCGACTTGGACATCTACGATCTCTTGATGGACCCGACCGAGGAGCAAAAAGGGGCCAAAGTCGAAGAGATGTTGCTTGCTATGCGGGGGATGGGGCGGATCAAGGTCACCCGGATCATGCGGGCTTCAAGCGTTAGCCGCTCGAAGACACTCGTCGGACTAACTTACGGTCAGCGCGACCGGCTGATAGGAGTTCTCGGTTGCGAGGACGACTGATCGTCGTTTCCGGGCCTTCGGGCGCGGGAAAATCGACCCTAATTAGAGCTGCGCTACACGACATCCCGAAGCTCGCTTATTCCGTCTCGGCTACAACTCGCGGGCCGCGTCCCGGCGAAGTCAACGGTCAAGATTACATCTTTCTGACGCGGGAGAAGTTCGAAGAGTGGATCTCCTCGGGTTTCTTCCTCGAATACGCGGAGTATTCCGGGAACTTGTACGGTACACCGGAGCATCGCGTGGAGGAGCTTCTGGACAGTGGTCTATCCGTCATACTGGAGATAGAGTTGCAGGGAGCGCGAAAAGTGCGCGAGCGTCGCCCGGATGCGACCATGATCTTCGTCCGCGCACCATCTTTGGAGGAGACTAGGAAGCGATTGCAGGGTCGGGCGACAGAGACATCCGAGGCCGTCGAAACCCGGATGAGCACCGCTGTGACAGAGGTCGCGGCCCTAAAAGAATTCGACTACGAAATAGTAAATGGAGATCGGGATCAAGCCCGCGAGGATATCCTCGGTATACTCAACGATATTATCGAGCAAGGAGAGTAAAATGCTGAATGAACTCAAAGTGGATCAACTGTTGGAGAAAGTCGACTCGCGCTACGGTCTTGTATTGGCCGGAGCCCGTCGCGCACGTCAGATCAACGAGTACACCGCGACTCTGGGACTGAACGATTCCCTCGGAATTCCGGGTCCGCAAGTCCACACGCGCTCGCAACATCCTCTTAGCATTGCTATCGAGGAGTTGCGCGAGGACAAGCTGGAAGTTACCTTCCGCGAAGACGTGATGGAGGCCGAGGAGATAGCCGCAGGCGACGGCGGCGACGATTTCGTGGATCCCGCCAGCGGCATCGCTGCTCCGAAAGACTCCGACGACGTGGACAGCGGCGCTCCCACCGACGACAGCACCGCCGAAGAGACTGCTTCAGCGGAGACCGCCGAGGACGAGACCGTGACCGACGAGAGCGCGGGTGCCGCCTAAGAACCAGGACGGCGCAGCCGTGATCCTGATCTCGGCGGGCGCTTCCCGCAAAGCCCTGAAAATTCCGGAGATCTCAGACCAAATCTCCGCCGCCGGACATCCAGTCGAAGCGATACTGGAGCCGGACACCGAATGTTTTGTAGGCCGGGCCGCTTTCGCGGGCCCGGTCTCTGTAGTTACAGAACCCACGCAAACCCCCGAAGCCATCCTCTTCGCGCCCGCAACCTCCGCAACCCTGGCCCGACTCGCCCACGGTTTGGACTTTGGGATGTCAGGTGAGTTGTACGCTAGCGGCCTGAAGCCGGTTTTTATCGTGCCGGATCTCGACGGAGAGACCGCGAAACATCCTGCTGTGGTGAAGAACCTGGAACTGTTGAGAGAAGCTGGCTGCCGGATAATAAATGACAGCATTGGTTTTCCCACGGCGACGGAGGTTTCGTCGGTGGTTCTTGGCGGGCTTGGCGGGCCGTTGGCTGGGTGTCGGGTGTTGGTAACGGCTGGTGGCACTCGCGAGCCCATTGACAGTGTTCGGTTCGTGGGTAATCGGTCTTCCGGGAAGATGGGGATCGCGGTTGCGCGTGAAGCTGCGCGGATGGGAGCCACGGTTACGCTGGTCGCGGCGAATATACAGGGCATCGAGCCTGGAGTGGAGACACACGCCGTCGAGAGCGTGGATGATCTGCGGGAGGCCACGTTGAGATTGGCCGGAGATTCCGACGTTCTAGTGATGGCGGCGGCAGTCTCTGATTTTACGCCCGCAACGGTGGCTGAGACCAAATTACGGCGACGGGATGGCCTCGTGGTGGAGATGGTGACTACGGGAGATATATTGAAGGAAGTCCGGCAGCAGAACCCAAAACTCTTTGTGATAGGATTCGCCGCATCGCATGGCGACCCGAGGGCAGACGCTCGCGAGAAGCTCCGCTCGAAAGGAACAGATCTCCTAGTCGGCAACGATATTTCCCGGCCGGATATGGGTTTCGGGTCAGATGAAAATGAGGTCTACATTGTGGGCGAGGAGACGGAGATGTTCGTGTCCCGGACCTCGAAGAGCGAGGTGGCGAGAGCTATCCTCGATTGTACGTTGGATGGGATCCAAAAAGGAAGGCACACACAAGATGGCGCAGCAAAAGACAGTAAGTGATTCGATGACTGGCGGCGGACCGAAGAGCCGAACGACGCATCTGTTTACCTCTGAGTCCGTGACTGAAGGACACCCCGACAAGATAGCAGACCAGATCTCCGACGCCATCTTGGATGCGGCTTTGGCAGACGATCCGATGAGCCGCGTTGCGTGCGAGACGCTCGTAACCACTGGTCTCGTGGTCGTGGCCGGGGAGATAACGACCGAGACTTACGTCGATATTCCGACCGTCGTGCGGCAAAAAGTCGCGGAGATCGGCTACACACGCGCGAAATTTGGCTTCGATGCCGAGACTTGCGGTGTGATGACCTCGATAGATCCTCAGTCCGCCGATATCGCTCAGGGCGTGGATAAAGCCCTCGAAGTCCGGGAAAGCGAAGACCTCGACGAAGTCGGAGCCGGTGACCAGGGAATGATGTTCGGCTACGCCTGCCAGGAGACCGAGCAGCTTATGCCACTCCCAATCACTCTGGCCCACGCTCTGACCCGCCGCTTGAGCGAGGTCCGCAAGAGTGGACAGTTGGACTATTTGCGTCCCGATGGCAAGAGTCAGGTGACGGTTCGCTACGAAGGCACGAGGCCAGTGGCGGTCGACAACGTTCTTATAAGCACGCAGCACAAGGACGGTATCGACGACATGAAAGACGACTTGATCGAAGCTGTCATAAAGCCGATCATGCCGGATGAGTTCTACGACCCTAACGGGACGGAGATACTGGTCAACCCGACCGGGCGTTTTGTTACGGGTGGACCGCAGGGCGACACGGGGCTTACGGGTCGTAAGATCATCGTGGACACTTACGGGGGCTCGATACCGCATGGCGGCGGCGCGTTCTCGGGCAAAGACCCGACTAAGGTGGACCGTTCCAGTTCCTACGCGGCTCGCTGGGTAGCCAAAAACGTCGTCGCGGCGGGCCTCGCCGAGCGGTGCATGATCCAGGTGGCCTACGCTATCGGGGTCGCTCGACCGGTGAGCATCATGATCGACACCTTCGGTACCGAGACCATCGACCATGCCACGGTGCAATCCCTCGTGGAAGAGCACTTCGACCTCCGTCCCGGCGCGATCATCCGCGACTTGGATCTTCGCAAGCCGATCTACGCGGCCACCGCCGCTTACGGCCACTTCGGACGCAGCGAGCCGGGCTTCACATGGGAGGATACCTCCCGCGCCGACGACCTGCGTCGTGCGGCTGGTCTGTAGGAGACGGAGCTTGGTCCGGCATATAGGCCACTCTACAGAGACGAAGACAATACTGGAAACAATCGAAAGCACGCCACCCTTGACCATAGCGCGGGTGGCGTTGCTCATTCCAACGCACGCGCTGCCGCCTTTGAGCTACAGTGTCCCGGATTTTCTTCAGGATGAGATCCGTCCCGGTAGCGTAGTCTCCGCTCCCCTCTCAAGCTACTCTAGATTGGGAGTTGTGCTCGACATCGACGACGTTTCGGAGGAACGTAGTCTCGAAGAGTTGCGAGGTGTCTTCGATTGGCTCTCGCTGGATGAGCAGATAGTCGCGGTTTGCCGCCAGGTGTCTAGTATCTCGGCTATCCCGGTGTCGAAGGTGTTGAGGTCCGCGCTTCCTCCGGGTTTGGATTTGGGGAGCTATCGTATCGTGCATCCGGGGCCGAACTGGACGTGGAGCCGTGGTGCGGTCGCGACTCGTGGGGCGTTGCGTGGTTCTCTCGGACCCGAAGGCTTTAAATCAGCCGAAGAGCTTGGTCGCGTGAAACTGTACCCATATTGCCCGGAGCCATCAATGGAGGAATGGGTATCGATCAACACAGATTCGGAACCTGACTTTGGTCGGGCTCATGCTCAACGGCGGTTGTTCGAGGCGTTGAGTTCCGCCAATGAGGGTGGCGTGAGAAGCTTGGACATCCTGAAAGCGGCGGGCGCTACGCGGGCCACGTTACTACGGCTGGAAGAGCGCGGTTGGATCCACCGCGAACGTCGCCCAAAAATTGCGGCTTCAGAACTAGCCTTCGGTCAGACTCGCTCGGCTGACGAAGATCCACTCTATAGTCAAGTAGTAGACGCGATGGATGCCGGTGATGTCCGATTGTGGCGCGTGCCGACGGCAGAGCAGTTGGAAGTAGCGGTAGCCGTGGCTCGTCGCTCAGTTGATCGCGGAGAGCAAGCACTGATCCTCGCGCCCGAAGTCGAAGTCGTAGAGCGCATTAAGCAAATGTTGCTGGAACGTCTGCCGGTCAATAGTGTGGTGGCTGCGTACCACAGCGGGATGGGAAAGTCGCGAGCTTCGATCCACCTTACGGCGCGTTCCGGGGACGTGGATGTCGTAGTCGGCACCCGCGCGGCAGTCCTTTTGCCAATGTCGCGCCTCGGCGGAATTTTCGTCACCGACGAGCCAAACGAATCATACCGAGCCGAGCCTGGATACGAAGGTCTGCCGTTGCACGCTCGGGATATAGCGTTGGCGCGTGGCGAACAGAATGGCGTTAGCGTGCTTCTTGCATCTTCAACGCCCTCGCTCCGACTGTACGGCGGCGGCGTTCAAGAGGTTCCCGCACGACCAGCAAATCTGTGGCCCGCCGTGCGGTTGGTCGACATGAGAGGAACCGGTGCAATCCTAAGCGACGCTCTGATCAAAGCTTGCCAGGATTGTATTGACTCCGGTGGCCGTGTCGGGGTGTTGGTGAATCGCCTGGGCCAAGCGGTTTCTGTAAGTTGCAATCAGTGTGGAGCGATTCGCTCCTGCCCCGACTGCGGGCTGCCGCTCGCCCTGCATGGCATGGGCCAATCCGTCGGCATGATATGCGCTAGCTGCGGTCATCGAGAGCGTGCTGAAAAAAACTGCCCAAATTGCGATTCTACCCGCCTAAATCCGCTGGGAATTTCTACTGAGAGAGTGCGGATGGATCTCCACGAGAAGCTCGGGGTGGAGGTTGGTCTTCTTACAGCGGGCGAGAGGGTCGATGAAGACGCTGCTGTGGTAGTTGGGACAGCGCACGGTATCCAGGAGGTTGACTGGGATGTGATCTGCATCCCCGATGCTGATGCACTTTTCGTCAGTGCGTCGATGGGTGCGGTCGAGCGTGGCTTCCGGCTTTTGTACCGAGCCGCTGAAGCCGCCAGAACAAGACTCGTAGTGCAGACGCGCTTGCCGGAGCATTACGCTCTGCAAGCCGCCCTCCGCGGAGACTATCTAACATTCGCTGCCGCCGAGCTTCCGAGGCTTCGAACGGCGGGTTATCCACCTTACGCGCATCTCGCGCAAGTAGTGATAGAAGGCCCCGAAAGCATCGTCCGGGACGCGGTAGAATCCCGTCTGAGAGAGCGGCTCTCGCCAGCCGTTAGTATGTCGGCGGTCGTGCCTGTACAGGGTTCAGGTAAGCGCAAGGTGTGGCGTGTTCTTTTGCGAGCTTCGGAGAGGGTAGAAGCTGCGGCGGCTGCCACTCTAGCCGCTCGGCTTGGCGGTCGAGGTGCCAGAGGGCTCAAGGTGTTGGTTGATGTGGATCCCGAGGAGGTCTAGCAAGTGGTACTAGAAGTTAGGAAGTTCGGGGATCCCGTCCTCAAATCCCGCGCAACCGTGGTTAAAGATTTCGATGACACCCTCTATCGGCTGGCTGAGGATATGCTCCAGACGATGCGCGAGCACGAGGGCGTAGGTCTGGCTGCAAACCAAGTCGGACGCTTGAAACGGATTCTGGTCGCTGCTGTGGAGTCAGAGGAATTTGCCATAGTGAACCCTGTGATCTCATCTTCTTCCGACGAATGCGAGTTGGGACCGGAAGGCTGTCTGTCAATCCCCGGAATTCAAGTAGACGTTGAGCGCCCGACAGCTATAACTCTGACCGGACTGAACCTTGAAGGCGAGCCAATACAGCTCGAAGCGGAGGGCTTGATCGCCCGCATCTTCCAACACGAGATAGACCACCTAGACGGCGTTCTCATTCTAGATCGCACGGATCGAGCGTCTCGCAAAGAGGCCATGCGCGAACTCCGCGAACGTCTTATAGCCCAAAGTTAACGACACCATGAGAGTAGCCTTCGCCGGTACCCCAGACTTCGCCGCAACCGTACTCGAAGGCTTGATCTCTTCGGACCACGTAGTCGAGTTGGTGATCTCCCAACCTGATGCCCGCCGGGGCAGAGGACGCAAGACAGCCCCAACACCCGTCGCCCAACTAGCCACCGAGTTCGAGTTGCCACTAATACAGCCTAACCGTATCAGTGAAGCCGCAGAACAGATCGCCACCTGCGATGCCCTAGTCGTAGCCGCATATGGACAGATACTTCGCCCCGACACCCTCTATGCCGCAAAACTTGGCGCTTGGAACGTACACGGATCACTACTACCAAAGTACCGAGGTGCCGCGCCAGTCGAACGAGCCATAATGGCCGGAGAGACAACAACCGGAGTCACAATAATCGAGATGGATGAAGGTCTCGATACTGGAAAAATAGCCAAACAGACCGAATTGACCATGAATTTACATACCAACGGTGGCGAATTGCGCCAAGAATTAGCCGAAATTGGGTCTAAAGCTATGGTCGAGGTATTAGGTTTACTCGGGACTAATAAATTGATTCTTAAAGATCAAGATGACTCGGAAGCTACCTATGCACATAAGATTGCTGCTGGTGAGCGGGTCATAGATTGGTGTAAAAGTCGGTTGGAGGTCTTAGATCTTATACGTGCGTTAGCGCCTCACGTGGGTGCTCGGACATTGCATCATGGGGTGGATGGTCCAGTCAAGATACTTGATGCTCGTATTTCTGAAGCTTATACACGGGACCTTTCCGCAGGAGAGATCCTCGTTGATGACGGGAGAATACTGGTGGGGTGCGGGGATGGGAAATTGAGTGTGGAGCGGCTACAGTTGCCTGGAGGTCGTCCGCTATCGGCTACGGACTTCCTGCGTGGAAATCAACTGTATGGTGGGTTTATTATCTGAATCCGCACTATAGGTTGTGTGCGAGTCACTTGGTTGCCCCGGATGTAGATATTAACGCAAGGTGTGAGGGGCGATGTTAGACTTGGCCCCGTAAAACCAATTTATTTACGGGAGCGAAACGAGATAAGAGAGCCTGAAACAAGCGTTGACTTGGTTCAACCAGAAGTTCAGATGCAGAGTACTGATCTCGACGATGATCTTAGGGTGGCAATCGTGGGAGCAGGCGGCTATGGGCGCGTGGCTCTGGATGTTCTTATTGCGGGCGGAGCTGAAGGGTGGGTGTTGGGATTCTACGACGATGCTCGTTTGTCTCTCTCGTTTAAAGTGCGTGGGTTTCCGGTTCTTGGGGACATCGGGATGCTCAAAAGTATGCTCTCGGTGGAGTCAGTTCATGTGATCGTGGCTATAACAGACAATGTGGCGCGGTTGCGAGTGTCTAATTCCTTGCGTGGCTTGGGTGGCAAGTTCTCTACAGCGGTACATCCGATGGCTTATTTGTCTGAAGAAGCATCGGTGGGGGATGGCAGTGTTGTCGCGGCTAGTGCCGTGGTTCACCCTGATGCGGCTGTCGGAAGTCACTGCTACCTGGGGCCAGGTTCCGTGGTCGAGCGGGATGCGGTTGTGGGAGCGGGTGTCTGGCTGGCGGCTGGGGCAGTTGTTGGCGAGGGCGCACGGGTTGGAGCGCGGTCCTTGCTCGGCTACAACGCTAGTGTAGGGCGGAAGGCTTTCGTCGAGGCAGATTTTCGAGTACCGGCGGCGGTTCACTTCGAGGGTGACCCATCGTGACCGCCTTGGTCTTGATAGCTGGTCTCTTCGGTTTGGTCGTGGGTAGTTTCCTGAATGTGGTGATCCACCGGGTTCCGAATCGCGAGTCGATTGTGTGGCCTGCATCTCATTGCCCCAAATGCGGCGAGGACATATCGCCTAAGGACAACGTCCCGATTCTGTCGTATTTATTGCTGCGGGGGAAGTGCCGCAATTGCTCGGAGCGTATCTCGGCCCGGTACCCGGTTGTGGAAGGACTGACGGGTTTGCTGTTCGCGGCGGTAGTTTACGAGTTTGGGTCGGATTTTCGGGTTCTAGCGATTGTCTCGGGGCTCGTGTTCGTGGGTGTGTTGGTAGTTCTCGCGGGTACGGATATCGAGTATCGGTTGTTGCCAAATGTAATCGTCGGCCCTGCGGCTGTGGCGGGCTTGGTTTTGTCCATACTCATGGATCCCGGACGCTGGTGGGTGTATGTGGTTTCGATGGTGGCGGTTGCGGGGGCTCTCTTCGCGCTAGTCCTGGCTTATCCTCAGGGGATGGGCATGGGCGACGTGAAGATGGCCGGTATGCTCGGGGCTTTTCTCGGCCCATACGCGGGTCTTGCAGTGTTTTTGGGGGCGTTATGCGGGATGGTGGTTAGCGTGGCGCTGATAACTGGAGGAGTTATTGGGCGGCGGGCGGCTATACCGTTTGGGACTTTTCTAGCGGTAGGTGGTGTGCTCACACTATTTGTTGGGCAGGATCTCTGGAGCTATTACTTAAACTTCGTCGGGATGGCGTAGGAGATGGGACGTTTTAGGAAACAGGCCGTCGGGATGGACATAGACCGGGGGGCGATCAAAGCCGTCCAACTCGCCAAAGGCGGCGGTGGATTTGTCCTGCAGCATGTTGGTTACCGGCGTTTGGCCCCTGGAGCTATCATGGATGGCGAGGTTGCCGACCACGATCTTCTCGCCGCTGAGATCAAGGAGTTCTGGGCGTCTCATTCGTTTACTGGAAAATCCGTATCGTTGGGCCTAGCTAATCAGAAGGTCGTGGTGCGGCTGTTGGACTTCCCTCGAATGAGCGAGAAGGATCTTCAGGGTGCTATAAGTTTCGAAGCTCAAGACCACATCCCCATGCCAATCGATGAAGCCGTGATGGACTACATAGTGCTCGGTCCCCAGAGCGAAGGCTCCGATCTCGACCGAATCCTCATAGTAGCGGCCCAAAAAGATATGATCTCCCGCTACACCTCCGCTGTAAGAGCTGGCGGCCTTCGAGCGGCAGGCATAGACGTAAAGGCGCTTTCCTTGATACGCTCGACGCTTCCAAACGCGCTATTTGAGGATGAAGGCGCGATAGTCCTTCTCGACATCGGCACCGAAATCTCGAATCTTGTAGTCTCGCAGGGCGGCACGCCTACCCTGACGAGATTCATCCCCGGTGGCTCTCAGTACTTCGCACAGGCGGTTGCAGACGCGGCGAACATGCCGGAAGAAGAAGCCGAGAAGCAACTTATGAATCCGAACATTCGTATCGGGTACGCTGGTTCTGACGCGCCTCCAGAATCATCCCCGGAAGACTCGGATGGTGCGGAGCAGTCCGATACCGGGCAAGGCGGGTTTGACGATTTTGACCCCGCCTTGCTCTATGACGTGCGGCGTGGCTTGGAGGACGCGGCGCAAGTGTTGGCGGAGGATATACAGCGGTCCATCGAGTACCACTACTCTCAGCCGGATTCGCGAGAGGTGTCGCAAGTCTTTATCTCCGGGGAAGGCGCATTGGTAAACGGTCTAGATAGTTACATCGGAGAACTACTCGGTATCACCACTAACAAAGGGTCCCCGTTGCAGAAGCTCGCGGGCAACAAGTCCAACGTTGGTGAGGACCAACTTCGAGTTATGGAGCCCGTGCTCGCCGTGTCCATCGGTCTCGCACTGGAAGATCTATGAGACGCATAAACCTGCTGCCACCCGAAGAACGGAGGCGTGGCGGTGGAGGCGGTGGCGACGGTAGTCGGGGTACAGTTTTGGGGATACTTCTGATCCTTGGGGCCATCATGCTCGTGCTTGTCATCGGGATCTATTTGTTGATGCTCGCTCGCTTGAACTCCATAGAAGACGACATCGTTCGGCTGGATGGACAGATAGCCCAGCAGAATGAGCAGATCGCCATCCTAAGCCCGTATCAGGATCTACAGGCCCGGCTGGACGCAAAGAAGCCCGTCGCAGATGGTATATTCCGCACGCGCTTCTCCTGGGACGAATTTCTGCAAGGTCTTGCCTTCGTTATACCGGAGCGTACCGCTCTCGACTCCATGACGGGCCAGGCTTCGCCGATAAACATCGAAGTCGAGTCCGAGGCTCCATTGTCGCCGTCGGGCGCGATCACCTTTACCGGCATCGCGCTTCCGCAGTACACGAACGTCGCAGACTTTGTGGTGGGGATGAACAATTTGACGTTCCTAGCAAACTCGCAGCTTAACATCGCCGAGCTTGATCGCGAAACCTTCGCCGAGCCAGCCATAAACTTTGAGGTGGCTTCGCAGCTCATCACCGAAGTTGGTGGTAACGGCGCGGAACTCCGCATCGACGGTGGACCCGCTGATGGTCCCGACAGCGAGCAAGAGAATACCGAAGAAGACATCGCCTCGGATCAAGCCAGCCGACCAGGGAGCGAGCGATAGTGGCGAATCAACCTCGCAACATCCTGATACTCGGGATACTGTTGTTGATTGTCCTGGGGGTCGGCCTCTATTTTTTGCTGTTCTCGCCACTGTTGGATCGGATGGAACAGGCTGACACCGAGCGTTCGGACAAAATGGCGCAGGTGGAGCAACTTCAGCAGCAAGTCCAAGAGCTAGAGCAGATCCGGGACAACGCCCCGGAAGTGGAGCGTCAGATTCTCGAACTTTCTAAGCGCATACCCGCCCAGCCGGAGATACCCTCGCTGGCCGTTCAGATCGAAGAGATAGCCGGAGCTGCAGAAGTCACGCAGCTTTTGCTTCAGCCCGAAGCGCCAACCGGGCCTCCCGAAGGAACGAGTGGTGACTTTTCCCGTGTACCGATTACAATGTCTTTTGAGGGAACCTACGACCAAATGCAGGACTTCCTCTTTCGGGCGCGCAACCTGGCCCGTCTCGTGACTGTCAACGAGGTCACCTACGAACCGGTCGAACCGGAAGACGAAGAAGAACCCAGTCAAGCCTCGGGGGTCGAAAGATTGTTGCAGGTCGAGTTACAGACAGAGGTCTACTTCCAACCCTCCGACACGACGAGCCGTCAGGCCGCCCCCGAAGCCCCGGTGCCGGTCGAGCCAGGAGTGGAACTAACTGAAGAAGCAACGTCCAGTGGGGTGACCGATGAGTAACGCGCCTCGCCGCTCTGAAAGGCGACGCTCCCAGCGCATGTCTCTTATAGGGCCGGGGTTCTCGATGGCGCATCTTCGCAGTAGCAAGGTGATACCGCCCGTGCTCGCGGTGCTGGCGGTTTTGATCTTCGCCTGGGTCGTCGCGGGGTTCTTTGTGAACCCGACTCAGGAACAACAAGTCGCCAATCAATCCGAAATCGCTCAATCCAACGATCAGAACGGAGACGGCGATGGCGGCGGTTCGGGAAACATTAGCCCCGATACCGAGAACCGCGACGCTGAATCTTACTCCGCCTACGAAAGCAAAGATCCCTTCCGGACTCTCGTTGAGCCAGCCTCCACCGCCGAAGCAACAACGGGCGATGGTACCGGGGCGGGTACTGGGGGAGATACTGGAGCCGACACGGGTGACGAAACCGATGGCACGGACGACGGAACCGGGACCGGCGGCGGTACGGACTCCGATGATGACGGTGCTAGTGACCGCAAGGAAAGAAAGAACGGCACGGACCCTAACGACGCTTCTTCCGGGGGCGACGACTCTGGAGCTGGAGACGGAACTGGAAATGGCGATGGAATCGGGACAAGCGACGGAACTGGCGGCAAGAACGCTGCGAAGGATTCCGACGGTGACGGTGTGAGCAATCGCCAAGAGAAGCAGAACGGAACGGACCCAAACATCGAGGACTCCGATGGCGACGGTGTGTTGGACGGCGATGAGGACGCGGATGGCGATGGCAATACCGATGGTTCCGGGGACGACTCGCTCATAGACAGTGGCGGGAATCTGCCCTACTAGGGGCGAGTTTGGATCACAGACGATTTCCTCCCTCGTGGTTTATAGTAGCGGTCGGGTTTAGATGAGCTTACTTAGAGAGGAAGTATCGCGTTGAGGTTTGGTTTTTCCACGTCCGGGGAGTCTCATGGTCCCGCTGAGGTAGCATTGGTAAATGGTGTGCCAGCGGGTCTTCCGTTGCTCGCCGAAGATATCGACCGGGATCTTTTCCGCCGCCAGCAAGGTTACGGGCGTGGCGGTCGCCAGAAGATCGAGAAGGACGAGATCGAGTTTCTGGGTGGTGTTCGTCATGGTCGCACTTTAGGCTCGCCTATCGCCATGCTTATACGCAATAACGACTACGCGAATTGGGAAGCCCGGATGACCCCGGCTCCCGTCGATAACGCCCCGGATCCTGTAACCCTTCCTCGTCCCGGACACGCGGACCTCGCTGGAATGCGCAAGTACGCCTTCGACGACCTCCGAAACGTTCTCGAACGCTCCAGCGCCCGCGAGACCACGGCGCGAGTCGCCGCCGGTGGCGTAGCGAAGAGGCTGCTCGCGGAGTTTGGCGTGGAGATCCACAGCGCCGTATACCGCATAGGCGCAGCCGCCTACGACAAGGCGCAAGCCGCCCTGGATGCTCGCGAAGCTGACGCATCAGAGGTGCGATGCCCAGACCCTGAAGTCTCCGAGAAGATGAAAGCGGAGATCGACGCTGCTCGCTACGCCCGAGATGCCTTGGGCGGCGAGTTCGTGGTAGTCGCTGAAGGACTTCCACCAGGGCTCGGCTCCTACGTCGATTGGCGTGACAAGATCGACGCGCGTCTCGCCGCCGCCGTAATGTCCATCAACGCCATAAAGGGCGTGGAGTTTGGGCTAGGCTTCGGGGTTGCAAGTCGCCGCTCCAGCGAAGTGCAAGATGAGATAGTGCGGGAAGGCGGACACATCGGGCGTACGAGCAATCGTCTCGGTGGCATCGAAGGCGGCATGACCAATGGCGAACCGGTCGTAATCGGTGCCGCGATGAAGCCCATCTCGACCATCGCTAAAGCGCTTAAAACAGTGGATCTCTCGACCGGCGAACCCTCGCGAGCCTTCCGGGAGCGTGCGGATAGTTGCGCGGTACCAGCGGCGGCGGTCATCGGTGAGTCGATGGTAGCTGTGGTGCTGGCGGAGGCATTCCTGGAGAAATTCGGGGCGGACAATATCACCGACATTCACGCCGCCCACGACGCATATATCGCTCGTGTGGACGCATCCGAGGCCGAACCGGCTCCGGCTCGCAGCTCGGTATCATCTTAGTCTGTTGGAGGGACCCGTTGCCTTGATCGGCTACATGGGCAGTGGCAAGACGAGTGTTGGGCGTGCCCTCTCGCGCTATCTGCGCTGGCGGTTCGTCGACCTTGACCGCGAAGTTTCGCTGGCGGCGGGACGATCTATACCGGAGATATTCGAGGACTCTGGGGAGAACGCTTTCCGGGACATGGAGCATCAAGCGTTGCGGAGAGCGGTGGGCGGTCATCGCAAAAGAGTCATAGCCTGCGGGGGAGGCGTGATCACGCACCACCCAAACCTCGAAACTCTTCATCAAGCCGAGACAATATTCTTGGAAGAGAATATAGGATTGCTCTACAGCCGGACAAGGAAGAAAGGCCGACCGCTCCGAGCCGCCAACCGTGCCGAATTCGAGCGGCGCTATCAGGATCGACTGCCGCTTTATAGAGAAGCGGCTGACCATACGATAGTTGTGAATGGTAGAAGACCGGAGAAAGTAGCCCGAGAGTTGGAGCGATGGATCAGAGCATAGTCAATGTAGGACTCGATAAAACTTATCAGGTGGTCGTCGGGACCGACTTGGACCTCGCGACTCTGATCGGCACCGAACATTCGCCGGGACCCGCCATCATCTTGACCGACGACACCGTCGGCCCGTTGCACGCAGCCACCATCCGAAAATCGCTAGAATCCGCCGGATGGAGCATCGTCGAGGAAATTTCGATTCCAACCGGAGAAACCTCCAAGAGCTTCGAAACTTATACTGAGGTGATCCGACGCATCGCCCGTTCCAACCTTACCCGCGACGGAGCACTATTCGCCCTTGGCGGGGGAGTCGTCGGCGACCTCGGGGGCTTCGCAGCCGGTACGTACATGCGCGGCATAGATCTCGTAATGCTCCCAACCTCGCTTCTGGCGATGGTAGACAGCTCAGTGGGCGGCAAGACTGGCCTCGACATACCGGAAGGCAAGAACCTAGTCGGAGTCTTTATCCGTCCCCGTCTAGTAGTCGCCGACTTGAAGTGGCTAGATTCTCTCCCGGACCCCGAAATTTCCCACGGCCTCGCTGAAGTCATAAAGATGGGCTTCCTCGCCGGTGGCGACTACTTCTCCGCTCTCGACTCAACCGAAGCTGCCCTCCACCGCGACGAGGATGCTCTGACCGATCTTATCCTTCGCGCCATACACTTCAAATCCGAAGTGGTCGCAGAAGACGAACGGGAGTCCGGTCGCCGCGCCATCCTGAACTACGGTCACACCATAGGTCACGGTCTCGAAGCTGCTGCCGACTACAGTCTTCCTCACGGTGAAGCGATAGCCATTGGCATGATAGCCGCCGCTCGACTCTCCGAAGCGCGTTACGGGGCTAACCTCATCGACGCTCACCATGAGCTTCTAACGGCGGCCAGCCTTCCCACGAGCCTTGCAAGCGTCGACGCATCCCGAGTGTTGCAGACCATGAGCCGCGACAAAAAGCGTCGCCACAGCGCGGATCATCGCTTCGTGCTGCTCAGAGACGTCGGAGACCCAGTGTGGGACATACCTGTAACCGAAGAAGAAGCCCTGCGGACGATGGAGACCCTCATTGCCTAAAATATTCGTGCTAAACGGCGTAAACCTCGGGACCCTCGGCGAACGCCGACCGGAGATCTACGGCAAGCTAACCCTCGACGACATATATAGACAGCTATCCGAGGAATTTCCTGGGGTCGAGTTCGAGTTTCGTCAGACGGATTTCGAGGGTGAAATGGTCGGATTCATCCGAGAAAGCGGAGCGGCTGATGGAGTCGTGATCAACGCCGGAGCCTGGACTCACTACGCTTACGCGCTCCACGATGCACTAGAGGCCATCGCTGTACCAAAGGTCGAGGTTCATCTCTCAAATGTCCACGCCCGCGAAGACTGGCGTCGTCGTTCAGTCATCTCACCATCCGTTGACGCCATCGTAGCCGGAATGGGAACCCTCGGATACTCGACGGCGGTCACTTACATACTTCGAGAACTGACTAAAAGCTAGAAGTTAAGAGCTCTACGGCTCGGCGCACTCGGAACAACGTCCATAGAAGGTGAGGCTGTGGTCTTCGACGCTGCAGCCGCCAGGGAGCGTGGTTTCTCTAGGAATTCCGACGGGGCAGACCTCAAGATCAAAGGTTTGCTCGCAAGACCGGCAGCGGAAATGATGGTGATGGCTAAGACCAACCGGCTCGTAGCGCGGCTCTTCACCCGGTAGCTCGACCACCGAGATTCCACTCTCTTCGCGCAGTGCCTTTATCGTTCGGTATACAGTTGCGATACCAAGCCCCGGCAGCCCGCAACCCGCCCTCTCATGTATCTCCGCCACCGAAAGAGGACCATCCGCATTTAGCAACTCATTGAGAATCGCCTCGCGTTGCTTGCACGAGCTCTAAGGCAAAACTCAGCGTCAAACGCTCCTGAAACTTTCGTTGGCAAATGAGAAAAGGCCGAGCGACCAGGTTCCCACTGACTCGCTGACCGGCTTAAATCAGCCAGGGATGTGCGATAATGTCGCGGCGTCCGCGCTTGTAGGAGGCGCAGAAGGGGACGTCGCGGTAGGACGTTGAACGAGAGAGGTTTCGCTGCATGATATCCACTAGCCAGTTTAAAAACGGTGCCGCCATCCGGGTCGATGGCAAGCGGTTTACCATCCTGTATTTCCAGCACGTAAAGCCTGGGAAAGGCGGGGCGTTTGTTAGGACGCGCTTGCGTAATATAGATACGGGAGCCACCATCGAGAAGACTTTCCGGGGCGGAGAGAAAGTAGATTCCGTGAAGACCGAATCCCGCCCGATGCAGTTCCTATACCGGGATGGCGACTTGCTGTACTTTATGGACACTGGGACTTACGAGCAAACCGCGATCCCGGAGTCCGTCATTGGTGAGAACGCGGGCTTCGTCGTTCCGAACGGTACGGTCAGCGTTTTGTCGGCGGATGGCGAAGTGGTTAGCGTAGAGCCTCCGGCGCATGTCGACCTCGAAATAACGCAGACCGACCCCGGTCTCAAAGGTGATACGGCACAGGGTGGCAGCAAGCCCGCCACGACCGAGACCGGCTTTACGGTCCAGGTTCCGCTGTTCGTCAACACGGGCGACACGGTACGAGTCGATACGCGCTCCCGCGAGTATTTGACGAGGGTTTGAGCGCCGTCTTGAGCCGCCGGAGCGCCCGCAAGCAAGCATTTCTTGCGCTCTTCCAGAGCGATCTGAATGCTCGGCCTGTAGACGATGTCATCCAAGCGTGGCTCTCATATCGGGGAACATTGGACGAGTATGCTATTACCGTTGTGAGGGGCGTCGAGAACGACCGCGAGACGTTGGACACTGTCCTCGAAGAGGTCTCCGAAGGTTGGCCGGTCCATCGCATGAGCACCGTCGACCGCACGATCCTACGCCTGGCACTCTATGAGATGCTCAACGTGGAAGACGTGCCGCCGGAGGTCGCGATGAACGAGGCTGTCGAGTTAGCCGTCGGCTTTTCGAGTGAGGAGTCTCCGGCGTTTGTTGGGGGCGTGTTGCGCGGTGCGGCTGAGCTACAGCGCGGAAAGGTAGAGCATGGATAACGGTGGGGTGTCGGAGCGTCGCTGGGAATCTCATGGGAAGCTCTTCGAGGAGTATCTGCACGGGCTGACTTTCTCCGATGAGAAGCGTCTGGCGGGGCTTGTGGACGCGATGCGTTATTCGATGCTCGCGGGTGGCAAGCGAGTTCGTCCTACGTTGTGCATGGAGTGCGCGTGGGTCTTTGGGGCCGCGCCCGAGTCGGCGTTGCCGTCTGCGGCTGCTATCGAGTTGATCCACACTTATTCCCTGATCCACGACGATCTGCCCGCGATGGACGATGACGATTACCGTCGGGGGCAACCCACCACGCACAAGAAATACGGTGAGGCGATGGCGATACTCGCGGGAGATGCGTTCTTTGGCGAGGCACTGACGCTCATCACCGTTCACCAGGAAGGCTCATGCGAGCAAGTCGTAGAGGTTGTGCGCGAGCTTGCCGATTCGACCGGTGTAGCCGGGATGGTCGGTGGACAAGTCATGGATATGGACCATACCGGCGTAGGAGCCGCGACAGACCCCGAGACGTTGTTTATGATCCACAAGTACAAGACTGGAGCTTTGATCAAGTCTTCAGCCCGGATCGGCGCGATCATCGCGGGTGCCGGAAACGCTGAACAAACTGCGATCTCGGAGTACGCCTCGGAACTTGGCCTGTGCTTTCAGATAGTGGACGACGTACTCAACGCCACCGCCACCACGGCGGAACTTGGCAAGAGCGCGGGAAGCGACGCTGAGCAAGGCAAGGCCACGTTCGTGGGGGTCTTCGGCCTTGAAGGGGCTCGCCGAGAGGCCGACGATAGCGTCGAGCGGGCGCTCGCGGCGCTCGGACGTCTAGATGGAGACACTTCGGGTCTGCGTGAGATGGCACTATTCGTGCGCCACCGGGGGAGCTAAACGCTCCGCATGAACTCCACGAAAGGCGCCCCCCGTCGGCTGGACGCGCTGCTCGTCGAGCGAGGTCTTGCCCAAACCCGTTCGCGGGCTCAAGGCTTGATCCTCTCCGGCGCAGTCCGCGTAAAAGGCGAAGTGGTGACCAAATCTGGCACCCGCTTCGCATCCGAAACCGCCGTGACCGTCGAGGAACCATCGCCCTACGTATCCAGAGCCGGAGGGAAGCTAGTCCACGCTCTAGAAGATTTCGGGATAGAAGTGGTGGACCGGGGTTGTCTGGATGCTGGTGCGTCGACCGGTGGTTTCACGGACGTTCTGCTCCAAAAAGGCGCGGCAAGGGTAATCGCCGCCGATGTCGGATACGGCCAACTGGACTGGAAACTACGAACCGACGAGCGTGTCACATCCCTTGAAAGGACAAACGTGCGGCACCTTACCGGCGAGGATCTGCCGTTCGCGCCAGAGTTTATGGTCGCGGATCTCTCGTTCATCTCGCTCTCGGTTGCGTTGAAAAGTCTGCTCAAGACAACTACATCCATTGTGGAGGCTGTGGTTCTCGTGAAGCCGCAATTCGAAGCGGGGCCGGATCTCGTCGGACGCGGAGGCGTTGTGCGCGATCCGGAAATCCGCGAACAAGTCGTACTGCGGGTCGTCCAAGCCTTCGAACGGATGAGCTTCGGTGCGGTAGGAGTTGCGCGGGCGGCGATCACAGGCCGCAAATCTGGGAACCAGGAGTATCCACTCCATTTGAAGCGTGACGTTGCGGTAACGCTTGAGGTGGAGGATGTAAGGGCGATGGTCACGGATGAGTGAGAAGATCCGTCGCGTCGGTATCGTGACTCGTCCCGGCATCGACGAGCGGTATCTGCAGCGACTGACGGCGGCGCTCGAAAAGGCCGGGGTCGAGATCGAACCAGCAGTCGAAGCCCCGAACGGAGATGAAGCTGGTCGAACTGTGGACCTCGTTTTCGTACTCGGGGGTGACGGTACGATGCTGCTCGCTTCCCGGCTTTATCCCGGTTGCGTGATGCTTGGCGTGAACCTCGGGACCGTTGGTTTCATGTCCGGAATGCTGCCTGACGAGATAGAGGCTGGGGTGGAGAGCGTTCTAAATGGTGGATTGCACGTCCAGGAGTACCGGATGCTGGAAGTTCGCGTGAGCGGTGAGGAGGAGGTCTATCTCGCGCTCAATGATGTTGTGCTTTTGAAGCCGACACCGCATCAAATCACCTCGGTCGGCGTCTCCGTTGGTGGGGAAGATCTCGTCACCGTGCAATGCGACGGATTTATCGCTGCGACGCCTCTCGGGTCAACGGCTTACGCGCTGTCGGCGGGTGGCCCGATAGTCTCCGGAGACACAGAATGTTACGTTTTAGTGAGCATTGCTCCGCACTCGTTGGTTAGTCGTCCGATGGTTCTCGGAGAGAAGCAGGTGACGCGCCTGGAGTTGGTCGAGCGAAGCGCATTGCTCTCCATCGACGGAATGGAGCCGCGTGAGATACCGGCGGGCGGGCATATAAGGTTAGGTCTCTCGCGTGAAAGCGTTAGAATAGGTCGAACCAAGGAGTGGTCGTGGTGGCGAGCGGTACGGAGGACATTCCTGTAGTGCTCACGGAGCTTTCCGTCGAGAATGTGGCCCTGATCGAAGCGGCCACCCTGGAACTCGCGCCGGGTCTGAACGCCGTCACTGGCGAGACCGGCGCGGGTAAGACCCTGCTCGCGACCGCTCTCCAACTCCTCCTCGGTGGCCGAGCCCGCTCCGAGACTGTTCGCGCTGGCTCCAGAAAAGCCACGGTCGAAGGTTCGTTCTCCTTACCACCGGAGATGCTGCGAACGGTCCTAGAGGACTCTCTCGGAGACCTGGCCGAAGATCTCGATACTGACGACGGCCTCTTTCTTCGCCGCACCCTGACCGGCGACGGACGCTCGAAATGCCACGTAAATGGCGTTACGGTACCGGTTCGGGCACTTGCTACGCTTGGAGAGAAGCTTGTCTCGTATCATGGGCAGCGAGAGCAGGCGCGACTCACGGAACCCGCCGAGCAGCTAGACATTCTGGACGATTTTCTGGATGAGGATGGCGAACATGCAAAGACCGAGCACCGCGAGCTTTGGAGAAAGGTCGAAGAGGATCGGCGGGAGCTGCAGGAGATCACAGCTTCGTCCGAATCCCGGCTGCGCGAGTTGGACTTCCTGCGCTTTCAGGTCGAGGAGATCGAAAGCTTCGGATATACCCCGGAAGAGTCTGCAGGTCTTACCCGCGACCGCGATCGGCTGCGCAACATCACCGAGTTGATGCTCGAAGCGTCCACTGCGACCGCGGCCCTCTCCTCTGAAGGCGACACTGCAACCGAGGACTCTTACTCGACCGCTGGCGGTGCTTTGGAGGCCATGTCCGCAGCCGTGGCCGCGCTCGAAGGAGCCGCCCGCCACGATGAGAGTCTCTCGGGTTTGTTAGAGCGGTTGCAGGGCGTGTCGGCGGAGATTGAGGATTTAGCGTATGAGTTGCGGGCTTACGTGGAGGGTTTGGAGGCGGATCCCGCACTCCTAGAAGCCGTCGAAGAACGCTTGGATGCTCTAAGAACGCTTGAGCGCAAGTACGGCGAAGACGTGGACGGTTTCCTCCAGGACTCAAAATCCCGGCTCTCGCGACTTGAGAACTTGGACGAAGAGACCTCGGACATCGAGGGACGCATCGCACGTGGCGAAGAGCGCCTTGGAGAGCTTTCGGGGGCTTTGTCGGCGGGACGGGCGGCGGCGGCTGAGGAGCTTTCGCGGAAGGTTCGGGAGAATCTGTCCGGCTTGAACCTCGATGCAACTGTGTTCAAAGCGGAGTTGATCTCGGTGGAGCCGGGGCTGAATGGGTCCGAGCGGGTCGAGTTCGTCATCCAGACCAATCCTGGGGAGCCAGAGTTGCCGGTGCGACGTTACGCTTCCGGGGGTGAGTTGTCCCGTATCATGCTGGCGATACGTCTTGCGCAGGAGCGCATCGAACCCGGTGCGACCTACATTTTCGACGAGGTGGATGCGGGAATTGGCGGCGAGACTGCGACGGCTGTGGGAGTCAAGCTACGGGAATTGGGTAAACGAAATCAGGTCTTGACGATCACGCACCTGCCCCAGATCGCCTCTGAGGCTGGAACCCAGATCGTAGTAGCTAAAGAGGAATCCGACGGTCGCACGCTGACCCGTATTCGGGCCGTGGACGGCGACGAACGCCGCCGGGAGTTGGCCCGGATGCTCTCGGGGCGGGTTGATGAAGCCTCGCTAGCCCACGCCTCAGAGCTCCTGGTGGGACAATGAGGAATTATTTCAGGCGCAAGAAGCCAGATGTCGTCTCCAATGGTTCCGGTGGGGAGTTCAAGCTTTGCGGTAGGGCGGTGCTTGGCAAAAAGACCAAGGAGATCGTGTCGAAGCTCGGTCCGGGGAGTATCGCCGTGATAGACCATCCGGATCTCGACCGAGTCACAGCCGAAACTCTAGTCGAATCCGGCGTCACTGTCGTAGTGAATGCGGCTGGATCCTCGACCGGTCTGTACCCGAACCTCGGACCGTTTATCCTGGCGCGAGCCGGTGTGTACATCCTGGACGGCGTGGGTTCGAAGGTGTTTGAGAGAGTGAATACGGGGGATGAGATCGAGGTTCGTGGCGATGGTGTGTACCTTGACGGAGACTTGGCCGCTACCGGGGAGCATCTCTCCTTTGAGGCCGCCGAACTGCGCCTTCGCGAGAACCAGGACGGCGTAGGCGCCGCCCTAGAAAGTTTCGCCCAGAACACGGTGGAGTTCATGCGCCAAGAGCGGGACATCTTATTCTCGACTCTGGACGTACCACCGGCAATTCGCAGGAGTATCCGGGGCCGACAGGTTCTCATCGTAGTTCGGGGCTACGATTATCGCCAGGATCTCGCTGCGTTAGGCCCGTATCTACGCGGAGTCAAACCTTTTATCATTGGGGTAGATGGGGGAGCTGACGCAGTCCTGGAAGTCGGGTCACGTCCCCACATGGTCTTCGGCGATATGGATTCAATCACCGATACTGCCCTTGTTGCGGCGGATCACGTAATGGTTCATGCCTACACTAACGGCTCCGCTCCGGGTCTCGACCGCGTGAAAGGCGCTGGCGTGAAGAATGCCGTTACGTTGGCTGCGCCCGGGCTTTCCGAGGATATAGCTATCCTGATCGCCGAGCAGTGCGGGGCCGAGCTGATCGTGGCGGTCGGTACGCACGTGGGCCTCGTGGAGTTCTTGGACAAAGGCCGCAAGGGAGCTTCGTCCACTTTCCTGACCCGCTTGAAAGTCGGGGCGAAGTTGGTTGATGCTAAGGGAGTTTCCAAGCTTTATCCGGTTCAGGCTTCGGTCTGGCAGTTGGTGGCGCTGGTTGTTACGGGGCTGACGGTAGTATCGGCTATCGTGTATTCGTCGCGGCAATTATCCGGGATCTTCGAGTTGCTCGCCATCAAATTGCAGCTATTGCTGGGGATTTAGTGCCGGATCTCCGTTACCATCTGATCTCGCTGATCTCAGTCTTCTTGGCTCTGGCAGTCGGCGTACTCCTTGGTGTCGCAATGGCTGATGGAGGCGTAGTGACGCAGGGATTACGAGGTCAGATAGAAGATGTCCGCGAGCGTCTGGACGACCAAGACAAAGAAATCGTCGAGCGAAATGAAGAGATCGCCACCTTGACGGAACGCGCCCAAGAGGAACAAGCTGTAACAGAACGGATGTCGCAAGTGATGATTTCCGAGACCCTCACGAACCTTAACGTGGCTATCGTAGCCGGACCCTTCGCCGACGCGGATACTACCCAAAGCGTACAGAGCGCGTTCGACGACGCGGGGGCAGAGTCGATCACCCTCTCCACCCTAGACGAACCGGATTCAACGGAGGTTACCGATCCCGAAGCGGACCCAGAAGCCCTCTTTTTAGACGAAGCCATGGAGATCCTCAGCGAAGACGGCGCGGGTACGCCGGACATCGTCGTCTTTATCGGCGGTCGTGACGGCGCACCAAAAGGTGAAACGTATAATACCGGCCTAGACACCGCCGAAACCGCCATCTTCGAGACCTGGATCGAAGCCGGAGTCAAAGTGATAGCAGCCGAACCATCGACCGCCGAAAGCACCGAGATACCGCTATTCCTCGACGTGGGAATCCCCTCCGTGGACTACGCCGAACGTCCCGCCGGACACGCCGCTCTGGTACGTCTGGCCGTCACCGAATCGAACGGCGCGTATGGCACAAAAGACTCTGCCTCTGAGATATTCCCAACTGACCCTGGCTGATCGCCGGACTCCGCCGCTCGACACGCTACACTTTCTGTATGAATTTCTCTGTCGTAGCTGTGATCCCCGCGCACAATGAAGCCGACCGACTCCCGGAAACCCTCGATGGGATCCACTCGATACCCAATCTCACCCAAGTAATAGTCGTCAATGACGGTAGCGACGACTCGACTGCTCAAGCTGCCCTGTCAGCCGGGGTTGAATTAGTGCAAGCCACGGAAAGCGGACAACCGTCCGGCAAAGGAAACGCCTTACGCGTGGGACTTTCGAAAGCTCGGTTACACTCGCCGCAAGTTGTCTTGCTAGCGGATGCGGATCTCGGTTCGAGCGCGTCGAAACTCGAAGCCCTGATCCCAGCTTTGGACGAACAGAACCCCATATCCATAGCCGCATTACCGCCAACAAAAGGCGGCGGCTTCGGTCTGGTCAAATCGACGACCAGAATAGCCATCGCTCGCCGAACCGGATATGAGTTCGCCGAACCGCTCTCCGGTCAACGCGCACTCTCCCTGCCAGCCCTAAACGCGCTAGAAGGTATCGCGCCGGGCTTTGGGGCGGAAGTAGGGATGACTCTTGACCTCCTGGCAGCGAACATCGTACCTCGTGAAATCCCTATCCCTCTCACGCACCGCTCGACCGGCAAATCCCTCGCGGGCTTTACACATCGCGCTCGTCAGGGTCGCGACATCTTGCGGGCTTTCAAGGGAATTCGCCTCCCGTGGTAGCGTTCCTGATGGCCGGTTTGATCTTGACCCTCGCAACCCTCGGTCTATCCCACAGATCACTCCCTAAGCGCCCCAACTTCACCGGCCAAAACATACCGACCGCCATCGGCCTCACATTTTTACCTATAATACTACTAACATTGATCTTCGGTGTGATCGATGCGGAAGCCAGCAGACTGGATGCCGGAGCTGCTTGCTTTTTGGTCTATGTAGCTTTGGCAGGGGTAGTTGGCTTCGTTGATGATGTTTGGGGTGGATTCGGTGACAAGGGGTTCTCGGGGCATTTCGGGGCGTTGGCGCGAGGGCGTTTGACTACGGGACTGGTGAAAGTCCTGGTGCTTGGTGTTGGGGCTTTGGTAGTTGGGATTGGTGAGTTTGGCGCTGGGTGGGAGGCTGTTTTAGGAGGGGTCATCTTAGCGGGTAGCGCGAATTTGGCGAATTTACTGGATCTCAGGCCGGGAAGGGCTTTGAAGTTCGTTGGAATTCCGGTGGTTGGGTTGATGGTTCTTTCGGTGGGAGGTGGGGCTTTTGTGGTGGCTGGGATAGTAGGTGGGTTGATTGGGGTATTTTATTTTGACCTGAGAGGGCGTATCATGTTGGGTGATGCGGGAGCGGCGATCTTGGGTAGCGTTATGGGTTATTTGATCCTGCTCAACGGACCCGGAAGTTTCTGGTGGTTTTCTCTGGTTGCGATTGTCGAGCTTACGCTTGTGGCGGAGTTCTTCTCGTTCTCCAGGATTATAGAGGAGGTAGCTTTTTTGCGACGATTCGATGCTTGGGGACGGAGAGTTAATGAGCGATAACACGAAGTACATCTTCGTTACGGGTGGCGTAGTCTCGTCCATCGGCAAGGGAACCAGCGCGGCCGCGCTCGGGATGCTCCTGAAGAACCGGGGATATAAGGTAGTGCTTCAGAAGTTCGACCCTTACATCAACGTCGACCCTGGCACGATGAACCCTTACCAGCACGGTGAGGTATACGTCACCGAGGACGGAGCGGAGACGGATCTTGACCTCGGTCATTACGAGCGTTTCTTGGACGAGAATTTGGGAAAACTCTCGAACGTAACGACCGGGAGTGTTTATTGGGAGGTCATAAGTCGAGAGCGGCGGGGGGATTATCTTGGGGCGACGGTGCAGGTCATACCCCACATCACCAACGAGATAAAGAGTCGCATCGGTCGACTGGGTCAAGAGATGGATATAGTTATCACCGAGATCGGCGGTACGGTCGGCGACATAGAAAGTTTGCCGTTCTTGGAGGCGATCCGGCAGTTCAGGAACGATGTTGGGCGGCAGAATGTGATCTACGTCCATGTTTCGTACGTGCCGTACATTGAGGCGGCGGGAGAGCTGAAGACAAAGCCGACTCAGCACTCCGCCCAGAGATTGCGGGAGATCGGGATAAGCCCCGACGTGCTTATCTGTCGAGCGGACCGCCCGATAAGCGAGGAAATCCGCAGGAAGATTGCGCTCTTTGGAGATACGGAGTTCGATTCCGTGATCCCGGCCCAGAACGCCCCGACTCTCTACGACATACCCCTGAGCCTGCACGATGAAGGTTTGGACGATCTAGTTCTAGAGAAGCTCGGCTTGCCAGCGCCGCCGGTGGAACTCGATGAATGGCGCCAGTTGGTCGCTCGCATCCTCGACGCCAAGGATACGGTGAATATCGCGATCATCGGGAAGTACATAAAGCTTCAGGACGCTTACCTTTCGGTTGTGGAGGCTCTCGGGCACGCGGGTGGACATCACGGATGCAAAGTCGTCTTAGACTGGGTCGACTCCGAGACACTCACAGATCGGGCGACGACGGAGAAGTTGTTGTCGGGCGCCGATGGTGTATTGGTCTTGCCGGGGTTCGGACATCGAGGGACTGAGGGGAAGATCTCGGCGGCTCGGTACGCTCGGGAGACGGGGACTCCGTACCTCGGGCTGTGTCTCGGGATGCAGATCGGGGTGATCGAATTCTCCCGGAATGTCGCGGGTCTCGAAATGGCTAACTCTACGGAATTCGAGAGTGAAACCCCTCATCCGGTGATCGACATAATGGCGGATCAAGTCGGCGTGGACAAGGGCGGCACTATGCGCCTCGGACGCTATCCATGCAAGGTCATACCAGGTACCTTAGCTGCGGAAGTCTATGAGTCGGAACTCGTGGATGAGCGGCACCGGCACCGCTACGAAGTAAACAACGGCTACCGGGACACCCTCACAGAAGCCGGGATGATCTTCTCCGGCACATCGCCAGATGGACGGCTAGTGGAGATCGCGGAGCTAAAGGATCATCCGTTCTTTATCGGAAGCCAGTTTCACCCGGAATTCAAGAGTCGACCCTTACGCCCGCACCCTCTCTTTAAGGGTTTCGTAGGTGCCTGCCGCGAAAATAGCGAAAAACCAAAGCAAGCCGAAAACCCCGAAGAGGCTACACCCGTGAGCGAAGAGCGGGCGGCCCACTGAACGCCGTCCACTCAGGGACAAAACGTGCGACAGCCCGCAAATCGGTTGGCTTGCTCACCGACGAACGGGCGGGCTTCGTGGCAACGAAAATAGCCGGTCGCACAGCCTTCCACGCATCGTTGGCCTGGCGCAACCCCGCCGACATGCCGAAAGCGGCCCCTATACTGCCCATCACCTCCGAGGAATACCGCCGAACCATCACAGAGCCCGAGAACGCGGGGCCCGTGTACCGCGAAATCTCCGGGGAGGTGGCTGCCTTCGAGCCCCGGCATCTTTCACGGCTGCTAGAAGAGACGCTACGCACGCTGACGGAGTTTGCGGCCTTGTCCGATGCTGTACTGGAGGTTCGGACAGTGCGGATCAGTCATGCGATCGAGGTTGCGTCAGGCGCGGTCAGAGAGGTTGCGCGGGATCTCAGCAGCGGCGGTCACCGGGTCGAAGTCGGACCTTCTTGGAGTCGAAAAATGCCGCCGGAAGCTGTCGTTGGCATTGGTGTAGGGGATAATCCTGGCGTGGCAGGTTTGATTCGTTCGCTTCCGGCGTGGACAGTATTGGGCTCTGGAAGCTAACATGCGAAAGGTCGTGCTGCGTCGGTGTCGGGTGGTATCGGAAAAAGTCTTGGATGGTCGCGTCGAGCTGGACATCCTGGACGGACCACTGGCTGGGGAGACGCATCCCGGCATCGTGTACCCAGAACTCGGAGATATTCCAAACCTCGGCGAGACCTTACTAGCCAATACTGCTGGCATCGAGATGGGCCTCGGAACTGGGGGACTAGCGTTTGTATTGCCGACGGTGGGAGCCGAACCCCCGATCAACAACGATCATTTCATGAAGTTACCCTACACGCCCGTGCAATTTCCAGTCTCTCAGGCGCAGCAGGCGACGACACTCGAAGGTGTTCCGGTTGTAGTTTTGCCGTTGCACTCGCATCTCGCTCCGGCGTGTTGCGCGGTTGCGGACCTGCGGCCCGATGCTCGGGTAGCGTTCGTCTGGCAGGAGGGTGGTGCGCTGCCCGTTGAGGTCAGCCGCGTTTGTCGGGAGCTTAGAGAGTCGGGGCTTTTACATTCAGTGGTCTCTTGCGGGAGTTGCTTTGGCGGGGATCTCGAATCAGTAAATGTTTACTCGGGGTTGTTGGCGGCGGCGGTGGCTGACGTGGTTTTGGTCGGAATAGGTCCAGGGGTCGTCGGTACATCCACCGCGCACGCGCATGGCGGGATGTCGGCTGCTATATCTGCCAACGCTTCTGCGTCGCTTGGGGCGGAGCCTGTGTTCGCGCCTCGGGTGTCGAATGCCGACGCTCGGGCGCGGCATCAGGGGCTTTCGCATCATACGCTTGCGGCTTTGAACGCGACGCTTGTGGGTTGCAAGGTAGCCCTCCCTAATGGTGTAGAGAAGCCTTTGGGAGTTCCATCGCGGCATAGTTTTGTACCAATGAACCGCACTGCACGTGGATTAGAAGAGCAGTTCGGGGTAGTCTTCCGAAGTATGGGGCGTTTGTATAGCGAAGATCCTGTGTTCTTTGACTCGGCTGCGGCTGCAGTCGCGCTCTGTCTGGAGGAAAAACGATGAGGATTGGCGTCGTCACGGAGATCACGCCCGGCGAGAGTCGAGTATCGCTCACGCCGCATTCCGTGCATGAGCTGGCGCGGGCCGGTCATCGTGTCTTTGTGCAGCAAGGCGCGGGCGAGGGATCCAGCATCCCGGATGCCGAGTATGAGGCCGCCGGTGCGAGGCTTGTGGAGTCCTCGGAGAAAGTCTATGCGGATTCCGAGTTGATCGTGAAGGTCTACGGGCCGGTTGAGGAAGAGTATGGATATTTGAAGGAGGGTTTGATCCTTCTGGCCTTCCTGTCGTTGCCGATCAACCCCAATCTGACAGCGGCGCTTCTACGCGCCCGGTGCGTGGGGCTGGCGATGGAGACCATTCGGGATAGTAGGTCGAAACTCCCGATCCTGACTCCGATGAGTGAGATCGCCGGTCGATTGACACCCCAGATCGGGGCTCATTATCTGCAGCGTCCGGCTGGCGGTCGTGGCATCCTACTCGGTGGCGCGACCGGCGTCCGTCCGGGGCGAGTCGTTATCCTGGGCGGTGGTATTGTCGGCGCGGGTGCTGCCCGCGTAGCCAGTGGACTAGGAGCCGAAGTGGTCGTCATAGACCGCGACCTCAATAGGTTGCGGGAACTCGAAGGTCGTCGTTTTCGGAATTTTTCGACCCTTTCCGGAAGCAGTATGGGAATTGCAGAGGCTGTCGCAAGGGCGGATCTCGTTATAGGAGCGGTTTTTATTGTGGGCTCTCGTACTCCTCACCTTGTAGACCGGACGACCGTCGAGCGGATGAGCGAGGGCAGTGTGATCGTGGACGTAGACGTAGATTACGGTGGATGCATCGAAACTTCTCGGCCCACCACCCACACCGACCCGATATTCACGGAATCCGGCGTAATCCACTACTGCGTTAAAAACGTCCCGGCGTCCGTCCCCGTGACCGCGACCCGCGCGCTATCCAACGCCGTCCTGCCATATGTTCACAAGATAGCTGGAACGGGCCTAGTCGACGCCCTGAACGCCGACGCGGGTCTCTCCCGAGGTGTCGCCGTCGCTGAAGGCCGAGTTGTCGACGCGGCCCTCGCCCGCGCTACCGGCGCGGAACATCAGCAGCTCTCCGCCGTACTTCCGCTGCATCAGGAGCTTAGATGAGGTTATCGAATCAAACCGGACGTTCTCTCTCTGAGTTCACCGTCGAACTGGACGTGTATTCTGGACCGTATGAGTGGCTGCTAGCCTTGATCCTCAAGGACGAAGTCGAGATCTTCGAGGTCCCTCTGCGCGAGATCGTCTCTCACTACCTCGCATCGAGACCCGTCGAAGCCCCGGATGCCCTTGACCGTGACACGGATTTCGCTGGCTCTGCCACAGCTCTCGTCCTCCTAAAGACTCGCTCACTGCTCCCGGCTCTCGACCCCGAACCCGACGATGAGGACGGCGAAGCACTCTCTCCAGAGCAACTCGCAGCCCGCGTCCATCAATACCTGAAGATAAAGCGCGGCGCGGAAGCCTTGCGCGACCGCTTCGAAGAAAATTCAGGTTTCCACCCTTCGGCCCACTTCGCCCCGCCTCGTCCCGGAAAACTGCGGATTCGTCAGGACAAACTAAACCTCGCTACTCGTCGGACGTTCTCGCGGCTCGTGGAGCCACCGGTCGAGCACCTCGGGACCATAACACTCACCCTGCAGGATCTAGCCGCCGTCATCCGCACCTCTCTGGCCCACGGCGCAATCTCCTACGAAGTACTCACCGCCAAAATGGATCGACTCCACTCAGCCGTAGCTTTCGCTGCCGCCCTCTCCCTGGCCCACGAAGGCCGCCTCACACTCCACCAGGCCGAACAATTCGGCCCCTTGACCTTGGAACCGATAAAATGAACGAACCAACGCCCACAGCTCTTGTCGAGGCCGTTCTTCTAGTAAGCCCCCGGCCCATAAACCAGGGAACCCTCGAAGCCGCCACGGGACTCTCCGAAGATACTCTCAGACCGGCTCTGAAAGACCTTGCCGCTAGGTACGCGCCCGAGACTTCGGGAATAGTGCTGCGGTCGGTCGCGGGGGGTTATCAGCTTGCCACAAACCCGGCCTGCGCTCCGGCTATCGAGCGTTATCGAGATGAAGCGCGTCCCACACCTCTGTCATCCGCCGCGCTTGAAGTCCTATCTTGCGCCCTGTATATGGGGCCGGTGACGCGAGGTGCGATCTCGGCGACCCGTGGCGTGAACTCGGATACGGTCGTCCGCGGCCTCCTCGAACGCGGTCTTCTCAAAGAGACTGGTTCGGACATCGACAGCCCCGGCGCACCAGCTCTTCTGGCAACCACCGACGAGTTTCTGGCCGCCACCGGCGCGGCCTCTCAGGAGGACTTCCCACCTCTCGAAACACTCGTCGGCCCGGAAGAACTTGCGCGGGTCCGTGAACGACTCACCGGTGCCACAGATATCCCTGATGGACTAAATCCAGAGAACGGAGTCCACTAAACATGCGCCTTCAGGCGTTTCTCGCACGCAGCGGAGTATCGCCATCCCGGCGAAAAGCGGAAGCTTTGATCACCGCTGGTCGCGTCACCATTAACGGCGCGACCGCCACGCTCGGCGAGAGTGTGAACCAAACTGATACCGTCACCCTGGACGGTGAACCAGTCGCTCTACCGGAGACTCCCGCCTACCTCGCTTTCAATAAACCATCGGGATACCTAACCACCCTGACCGACGACCGGGGCCGTGCCACAGTCGCCGATATAATGCCCCAAAACATTCCTGGCCTAGTACCGGTGGGACGTCTGGACGTTGACACGCACGGGCTACTCATACTCACAAACGATGGCAAACTCGCGCACCGGATCTCGCACCCTTCAACTGAGATCGAGAAGCAATACCGCCTCACAATACGGAACCCACTTCTCAACTCAACCTTGGAAGCTTTGGCCTCTGGACCAATCCTCGAAGACGGAAAGATGCTTCCACCGAAACTAGAGAACCAGCAAACGAAACTACGACACACCACTGTAGACCTAACTATCCACGAAGGTCGTAACCGCATAATACGCCGAGCGTGCCACGCCGTCGGCATACATTTGCTCTCTCTGCAACGCATCCGAGTGGGGCCAGTCTTACTTGGCGACCTCCCCGAGGGCGAGACCCGTCCGCTAACCCCCGAAGAACTCAGGAAGCTATCATGAGTCGCGTAGCAGGGGTCGCCGGTCAGGATTTCACTGAGGAAGACGTACGCGGCAGATTTCCCGATGAGATCGAGATACTCCCGCTCCACGAACCTATCGACGCGGAGATTCAGGTTCCTGGCTCAAAGTCCGTTACCAACCGCGCCCTAATAGCCGCCGCCCTATCCGATGGACCATCAGAAATAAAAAATCCTCTGATAAGCGACGATTCATATTGGCTCCTGGACTCCTTGACCAAAATTGGGATACCAACCCACACAGACCAAGACAAAAACTCAGTCCAAATACAAGGACAAAGAGGTATAATACCGAAAAGTAGCGTGGAGCTATTTGTGGGAAATGCGGGAACGGTTGCGCGGTTTCTGCCACCGGTTTTGGCTTTGGGCGATGGGCCGTATCGAGTGGATGGGATTCCGAGGATGCGGGAGCGTCCTGTAGAGGATCTCGTGGAGGCGTTGCGGACGTTGGGTGGTGGCATCGAGTACGAAGCCGAGCAGGGAAAATTCCCATTAGTGGTCAGAGGTGGGGGGATCCAGGGCGGTGTATCGCGTGTTTCGGGGGACAAGAGCAGTCAGTTTTTGAGTGGGCTGTTGCTGGCCGCACCGTATGCGTCAGAGAGGGTCGAGCTTCAGGTCCAGACTACTCGGCGAGGGTTGCCGTATGTCGGGATCACGGTCGAAGTAATGAAGGAATTCGGGGTCGAGGTAGAAGTGTCGGAGGACTATCGTAATTTTGTGGTCGAGCCTGAATTCTATAGAGGCCGGGATTATTTCGTCGAGCCGGACGCTTCGGGAGCGTCGTATTTTATGGCGGTTGCGGCTGTAACGGGAGGACGTATCCGGATACCAGGACTTGGATCTGGGTCACTGCAAGGCGATCTCCGTTTCGCCGAGGTTCTTCAGGGGATGGGATGTCGAGTCGAGGTTGCCGTCGATCATGTGGAGGTTCAAGGGCCAGAGAAGTTGAACGGGATCGAGGTAGATATGAATGCTTTCTCGGATACCATGATCACGCTAGCCGCCATCGCGCCGTTTGCCGCTTCACCGACGACCATCAAAAACATAGGACATACGCGACATCAGGAGACGGATCGGATCTCCGCCGTAGCCACAGAACTCGGAAAACTAGGCATCCAGGTCAAGGAGGGTCCGGATTCACTTCACATAACTCCCGGACCAATATCCCCCGGAAATGTAGAGACATACGGGGACCATCGCTTAGCGATGGCGTTCGCGGTGACGGGTCTCGCTACCCCCGGAATACGCATCCAGAATCCCGGCGTTGTCACCAAGACTTTCCCAGACTATTTCGAGCGTTTGAAGTCTCTGAGATAAGGATACGAACCGGGGCCAAGAGTGGCGGCGGAATCGGATATACTTTCTCGCCGATGGAAGGACTTCTCGTAACCATAGACGGACCCGCCGGGTCTGGCAAAAGCTCCGTGGCCCGCGCCGTGGCCGAGCGTCTGGGTCTCGTCAACCTGAACACCGGCGCGGCATACCGAGCAGTCGCCTTGCTAGCACTACAAGAGGACGCTGACCCAGCAGATGAAGATGCTCTTTCTACCCTCGCTGGCCGTGTCGGCTTAGGTGTAGAAGAAGCCCGAGTCGATGGTCAACCGGTCTCTGAAGACAAACTACGGACCCCGGAGGTGACGGCAGGTGCTTCTCAGATATCCGCGCATCCCGCCGTTCGGAAGGTTTTGCTGAACGTGCAGCGCTCGGCGGCGGATGAAGCCCGGAAGTCTGGCGGGGCGGTTGTCGAAGGTCGAGATATCGGGACGGTTGTACTGCCGGATGCGGAGGTCAAGGTGTTTTTGCTCGCCGCACCCGAGGAGCGGGCCCGCCGCCGGGCGGTACAAAGTGGCCGCGAAGGGGAGCTGGATCGGATCCAGGCGGCCATGCTACTGCGGGATCAGCGCGACGCTGACCGCGAGGCTTCACCATTGAAGGCCGCATCGGACGCTGTCGTTATAGATACTACGGGCTTGTCCCTTGAGGATGTTGTCTCTCAAGTTGTCGGACTGGCGGAGAGGAACAAGAACCATGAGTGAGACTACCGTTTACCCTGGTAACAGCCGACCGGAGAAGATGTCCGCTCGTTATTGGCTGTTCCGTAAAGTGATGCGCTTTCTCGGCGGTCTATTCTTCGGATTCAAGGTCATTGGCGTCGAAAACGTACCCAGGAAAGGCCGACTGGTGGTCGCCGCCAACCACAGCCAGTACGCGGACCCGGTCCTGATCTGCATGGCCTTGCCCCGCCGGATGCAGTGGATGGCGAAGAAACAACTCTTCACCGGCCCTGGCGAGTGGTTCTTTACATTCATCGGCTCCTTCGCCGTAGACCGCGAGAGCGGAGGCCGCGCTGGTCTACGCTCAGCTCTCAACTTCCTCTCCGTGGGATGGACCCTAGGCATCTTCCCAGAAGGCACCCACCGCGACGACGGAACCGCCCGAGAAGCCAAAAGCGGTGCCGTCATGCTCGCGATCCGAGGCGACGCACCCGTTCTCCCCGTCCACGTCGGAAAGATTCCCTCAATCCAAGCCCGCTTAAAAGGTGAAAGACTTATAATACACATCGGACCTCCATTTAACCTGGACAGCACTTTGCGAGGTGGGAAAGCGTATCGTTCCGCTGCGGACGAGGTGCTTCGAGTCATATACAAGCTTCCGCTTCAAGGGCCGTCGGTGGAAGGATGAGCAACCTGCCGGTCGTAGCCATCGTTGGAGCCCCTAATGTCGGAAAAAGCACTTTTTTGAATCGAGTCCTCGGACGTCGGCAGGCGGTCGTGTCTGAAACTGCAGGGACGACCCGCGACCGTTCTTATAACCGGGCCGAGTGGGCTGGGCGTGAGTTTCTGTTGGTTGATACGGGGGGCATGGAGCCAACGGCTCGGGATGGTCTGGCCGCTTCTGTGACTTTGCAGGCGAAGGTCGCAGTCGAAGACGCGGACGTGATACTTCATCTAGTGGACTCTCGCTTGGGTCCTACCGAGGTCGATGCTTCGGTAGCGCGTGAGTTGCGGCGGGTGCGTGGTCGGGTTGTTTTGGCGGTTAATAAGCTAGATGATCCCGGTAATGACCTATCCCGCCACGATTTCCACTCCCTAGGCGAGGGGGAGCCGTATCCGATCTCCGCGTCACATGGGCTTCAGATGGGAGACCTACTGGATGTAATAGTGGGACTTCTGCCGGAGGTCGAGGAGGATGACGATTCCGAGGTTCCGAAGTTGGCGATTATCGGTCGTCCAAACGTCGGAAAGAGCACATTACTCAACCGTCTTCTCGACTCAGAGCGGGCCGTAGTGTCGGATATGTCAGGTACCACGACGGATTCCGTGGCTGGAGAGGTAGTTCTCGAAAGCGAAGATGGACCTGTTCATTACATACTGCTGGATACGGCGGGCGTGAACAGGAGTGCCAAGCGTGCCGAGGGTGTGCCGTTCTACTCCGCATTACGGACCGAAGAGGCTATCCGGAGTGCCAGCGTCTCTCTTTTGGTGGTGGACGCGGTCGAGGGAGTGGTTGGTGGGGATCTCCAACTGGCCCGGCGAATCGAAGAAGCCGGACGCTCGTGCGGCGTGATCCTCAACAAAAGCGATCTCGTGCCGCTGGAGAGAATCAAAGAGATAGAGAGCACTATCAACCAAAGAATGACGGACTTGAAACCTCCGGTGACAACCATTTCCGCTCTAACAGGCTCTGGCGTTGACGAGGTTCTGCTCTTTGCGGACAGGCTGCGAAGGGCTTTCGAGCGTCGAGTGGCGACCCACGAAGTCGCAGAGTACATAAACCAGTTGGTAGGCCGCACGGCCCCACCCAGAGGAGTCAAGATACGCTACGGCACGCAGACTGGCACGTCGCCGCCACGATTCACGGTCTTCGCCAACAGGCCCAACGATGTCCCAGACAGTTACGTCAGGTTTTTAGAGAACTCGATCCGTGGAAAATACGAGCTTGAGGGCGTTAGCGTGGGAGTAAAAGTAAGGAGTAGCCGCTAAGACGTTCGGGCTCTGGTTGAAAGATGCAGTTTAAGACTGTACTTCAGGTTAAGGGGAGGTTATACTGCGAGCATGAACGAACAAGGAAAAGATGGCATAGAAGAATTTGTGTCCGAGGGGATGGATTGGTCCGAAAGCGCCGATCTCACGTCTTTGGACCCGAGCGAGTTGCGAGAATTGCTGGATCGATTGAGTGAAGAGGAGCGGGCAATAAGTTACCGAAGACGGCTCATGCAGGGTCGTATCGATTTGATCCGATCCGAGTTGGTAAGCCGCGGAGAGGTCTCGCGATCTCCTGAGGAGTTGGCGCGGGTTCTGCTTGGCAAAGAATCTGGCGAGCGTTCAGGTGGTATGGGTGAAGAAGGCGATCTTTGAGCCACTGCCCCGAATGTGGCTCTGTGGTTACCCCGGAGATGAAGTTCTGCGCCGAATGCGGCACAAAGCTCGTCCACGGCCAGTCTACAGTGTCGTATTCACCGAGCTTCGCGGACGAGTTCGCTGACACGGATGATGGATCCGAGGCTCCAGACGGCGCAGCCCTGATTGAACTTGACCAAGTCGAGGGTACTGCTGGCCGGAGGATGCACGATATTGGTGCTGAGGTCGTCACCGTCGGTCGTGGTCCTGAGAGCAATATTTTCCTCGACGACGTGACCGTATCCCGGAATCATGCTGAGATACTGCAGGGAGCGCGTAGCTTTCGCATCCGGGACACCGGTAGTCTGAACGGGACGTACGTGAATCGTGTGCGGGTCGACTCCGTGGATCTCAGGAACGGAGACGAGATACAGGTAGGGAAATTTAGATTCAAGTTCGTGTTCACGTAAGAGATACAAGGCAAGGAAGGCGAAAAACTCCGCCGGGAGCGGGGTTGGAATGGAAGTGAGGCACATTTTGGAGAACGGCGCGAAGGACAGCTTTACCATAGGCGAGGTGGTCCAGCGGCTCAGGCAGGATTTTCCAACCTTGTCGGTCAGCAAGATACGCTACCTGGAACGTCGGCGATTGATCAACCTCTCCCGTACTCGAGGTGGATATCGACTATTTTCGAGTCAGGATGTCGAGCTTCTGAAGTACATACTCACCCTCCAAGATAAAGAATATCTTCCGCTCAAGGTGATAAAGAAGCGCATTGAGGGCGGCACGCCAATTCCTTCTTCCGGCGGCGACTCATCACAGGATCTCTCGCGAGTCCTCGAAGACCGGACGTATACTCGCGAGGAGTTGTCCGACACCCTTGAGACCGAGCCTCGATTCGTGGACGAGTTGATCTCTGTAGGCGTGATCGGGCGCGGTGGGGAACTCACTCAGCGTGACGTCGAGATAGCCCGCATGGCTATGGAGATGTCGAAATACTCCATACAGCCTCGCCACTTGCGGGGAATAATGGCCGCCGTCGACCGGGAAGCTGCCATGTTCAAGCAGATCCTCAACCCCGAACTACGTTCTGGAGACGAGCAGCGCGTCGCCGAAGCCGTCAACAAAGCCCGTAATTTGGCCGCCGTCGACTCGCGCATGAAAGAGCTCATCATGGCTAATATCATCGACTCATTCACTACATGATCGAGATAGAAAGCCACATAAGGAATGTCCCGGACTACCCAAAACCGGGCATCTCCTTCAAAGACATAACTCCCTTGATAGAGAACGGCCCAGCACTCCACGAAGCCGCCGACGCTCTTGCGACCGCTGTCGAGAATATCGATTACGATTTGATTCTGTCCGCCGAGGCGCGCGGCTTCGTCTTTGGAACCGCCCTGGCCTATAGCACTCGTAAGGGCCTCGTCCTAGCCCGCAAGCCGAACAAACTACCACGCGAGACCATCTCCGCTTCCTACGAACTCGAATACGGCACCGATTCTCTCGAAGCCCACGCGGACGCCATCCCACCCGGAACCCGTGTCCTCGTGACCGA
>JBGTFQ010000162.1:0-14594 GCA_041747155.1 Rubrobacteraceae bacterium | reverse complement strand
GGCGAGTGCTGCCGAGAGCGCGCTTTCGGGTGCTGAAGTCGGTTCGGTGGGCGAGGCAACCAGGAGCGCGGATGAGGGGACGGAGCCTTCCTCGGACATCGCCGCTTCCTCCGAGTATCGGCGTCACTTGGCGCGGGTACTTAGCAAGCGGGCCGTTGAGGAGGCTCTAGGCCGTTGAGCGAAGCTACCGAGCGCCGGGGGGCATTGCCCTCCGGCGTTTCTCATGCAAGCGACCTGCAAGAAGCATTGCGGGGTTCGGATTATTTGGCGGACGAAGGTCTGACCACCGCTATATTCTTGGCCCTCAAACTCGGAAGACCGCTCTTCCTCGAAGGCGAAGCCGGTGTCGGAAAGACGGAAGTGGCGAAGGTTTTATCGCGCATCCTGGATACACCGCTAATACGCTTGCAGTGCTACGAAGGCATAGACGTGTATCAGGCAGTCTACGAGTGGGATTACGCCCGCCAACTGTTGCACATCCGGGCCACAGAGTCTCTGGGAGATGAGGAGCAGCGGGAGCACGTGGAGCGGGATCTCTACAACCGAGAATTTCTGGTCAGCCGCCCATTGCTGAAAGCTCTGGAGCATCGCGGGCCGACACCGCCGATCCTGCTGATAGACGAAGTAGACCGCTCCGACGACGAGTTCGAGGCTTTCCTGCTGGAGATCCTGTCAGATTTCGCCGTCACCATCCCGGAGCTAGGGACGGTCGTAGCCGAGCGTCCGCCGGTCGCGATCCTGACCTCCAACCGCACCCGCGAAGTACACGACGCGCTCAAGCGGCGTTGTCTGTATCACTACATCGAGCATCCTAGCTTCGAGCGGGAGGTGGAGATACTGCGTTTGCGAGTCCCCGAGGCCGAGGAGAAACTGGCCCGTCAGATCGCCGCCTCCACCGAGCGGATGCGGTCGATGGACCTCTACAAACCTCCCGGTGTCGCCGAGACGTTGGATTGGACCGAAGCCCTCGTCGCCCTGGGCGCGAAAGAACTGAACGAGTCGCTAGTTCGGCAGACTCTGGGTGCTGTGCTCAAGTACCGCGAAGACCAACAACGGACCATCGCGACAGGCTTAATGGAGCTTGTCGTAGGTCTCGAAAGTGGCGGTGGCTAGGGCCGGTGACTGAGGCGGTGGAGTCAGTAGCTACACCGCCCATGCTCGATGCGGCGGTCGCTTTCGGGCGTGTGTTGCGTGGAGCGGGGCTCAGGGTTGGCACGGATCGGGTCGTAGAGTTCTCCCGCGCCCTCGAAGAGTTGGACGTAACCCGCCGCGAGGACTTGTACTGGTCCGGTCGCGCGACGCTCCTCTCGCGACCAGAGGACACGGAACTTTACGACCGAGCGTTCAGGCTATTCTGGGATATGTCCGGCAACGCTCGGTCACTTGGGCTTTCTCGCAACCGGGCGTCCGTGACGGTGCCGGAAGATTCCGTCGCCCCGCCGACGAAGACCGTGGAGGAGAACGAGCAAGGCCGGGATGCCGTAACGCTACGTTACAGTCCGGTCGAAGTCTTGAAGAGCAAGGATTTCGCGCTGTACTCGGCCGAAGAGTTCGCCGAGTTGCAGAGATTGCTGGCCGACCTTCGGCTCTCGGGAGCGTTGCGGCGTAGTCGGCGGTTGCAGCCCGCGCCGCGTGGAAGGCATGATCCCCGTCGGACCCTGCGAGGTGCGATGCGTACCGGCGGCGAGGCTGTCAAGCATCGTTTTCGTAAGGCGCGAGTTCAGCCGAGAAGAGTAGTTCTGCTGTGCGATGTGTCGGGTTCGATGGGGCCTTATAGTCGAGCGTTGTTGCGGTTTCTGCACGCGGGTGTGATCTCGGGTGCGCGGTTGGAGGCTTTTTCGATGGGGACGCGGCTTACGCGAGTGACAAAAGAGTTGATGTCCAGGGACCCGGATCAAGCCCTGAGACGAACTTCGGAGGTGGTCAAGGATCTCTCCGGCGGCACACGTCTGGGAGATGTGATCAAGGAGTTCGTGGACCGTTGGGGGCAGCGCGGCATGGCTCGCGGGGCGGTCGTCGTGATCCTCTCTGACGGCTGGGACCAGGGCGATGTAGCAATCCTCGCCGAACAGATGCGCCGCATACAACGGCTGGCGTACAAGGTGATCTGGGTGAATCCCCTGAAAGCCGCCCCCGGCTACCGACCGCTCGCCGGAGGCATGGCCGCCGCACTCCCGAGCGTGGACGAATTCCTCTCCGGCCACAACTTCGAGAGTCTGGAAGCCCTCGCCCGCGCCATAGCCAGTGCTGCCGAGCGCGAATAGGCGGGTGTATCATTAGCCGTAGGCTGCGAAGGGAGCTGTATGAAACCGTTAAAAGCTGTATTCGAGGGCGGTAAATTCAGGTTATTGGAGCCTCCTGAAAACCCGTTGTCTGAGGGCCAGCTCGTGGAGATCACAGTCTCCACCGAGAAGCCAACTCAAGATGCGCTCGCACTTGCGGGACGAGTATACGAAGGTCTATCAGACGAGGAGATCGCCTCCGTGGAAAGCATCGCGCTAGACCGAAAGCCTTTCTTTGCAGATTCACAGCCGTGACTCAAGGCGCGATCACCCTCCTGGACACCGATACGCTCTCTGCCATCATGAGAAACGATCCTAATGCCCTGAGCAACGCACGAGATTGTCTGAAAATCCACGGACGCTTCAGCTTCTCGGCCTTGACGCGCTACGAGATACTTCGTGGTCTCAAGGCCAAGCGTGCCACGGCTCAACAAGCGGCTTTCGAAGATTTATGTAACGCTAACCGAGTTCTGCCTCTTATTGATAGTGTGATCCTTCGAGCGGCGGATGTATACGCGGATCTCTACCGTCGTGGGGAGTTGATCGGGGATGCGGACATACTAATAGCGGCAACCGCGCTAGCTGCGGATTGCAGTCTCGCCACGAACAACGGACGGCACTTCTCCCGCATCACGGACCTAAAAACCGAGAACTGGCTTCATCAGTCTAAAGGAGATACGACATGAATCCTGTAATATATAAAGTCGCGCAATGGACTGAGGAGGGCAAGAAGTCAGCCCTTGCCACGGTCGTAAAAGTCGAGCGTTCCGGGCCTCTGGGGCCAGGGACTTCTATGGCTGTCTCTGAGGATGGACAGGTCGTAGGTTCGGTCAGCGGTGGATGCGTGGAGCCCGCCGTGTACGAGGAGGCGATGATGGCGATGGAGAGTGGCGAGCCGAAGTTGCTTACTTACGGCATCTCGGATGATGAAGCGTTCGGGGTGGGTCTGACGTGCGGCGGCACGATCCACATCTTCGTCGAGCGAGTGGATTACTGATGGGCGACCTTCTCTCCCGTTGGCACGCTGCACTTGCGGAACAATCGCCGGTGGCTATAGCCACGATCATCGAGGGACCCGGCACGGGAAACAAGCTCCTGGTCTCGCCCGAAGATCACGTCGGTGGTGCGGGCAACGACGATTTGGATAAGGCCGTCGTCGAGACGGCGCGAGGTCTGCTCGAAGGCGGCAAGACCGGCACAACGCGCTTCGGACCGCGAGGCCAGCGGCGCATGGAGGATGTTACGGTCTTTATCCAATCCTTCGCCCCGCCGCCTAAGATGTACGTCTTCGGGGCCATAGATTTCGCGAGTGCGGTGGCGCGGGTAGGTAAGTTGATGGGATACCGAGTCATCGTCTGCGATGCGCGAGCCGTCTTCGCAACGCGTGACCGCTTTCCGACTGCCGATGAGATCATCGTCTCTTGGCCCGACGACTTCCTAAAGACCGCCGAAGTGGACGGGCGCAGCGTCATCTGCGTCCTGACCCACGACCCAAAATTCGACGTGCCGGTCCTTAAAGCTGCGCTAGACACACCCGCCGGTTACATCGGTGCGATGGGAAGTCGCCGCACCCACGACAACCGTACCGCCCGCCTAAAAGAAGAAGGCGTCACCGACGAGCAACTCGCCCGGATCAGCAGCCCGATAGGGCTGGATATTGGGGCGCGGACTCCAGAGGAGACATCAGTTGCAATAGCGGCGGAGATCGTTGCGCTGAACACCGGGCATACGGGTGGCAGACTCGCGGATCGCTCCGGTCCAATCCACACCACACCCGCCGACACGACACCTTCCCCGAGCGCTCGAGACGCAGCGGGAGTGGCCAACGAGCTTTGAGTGGTGTGTCGGCTATCCTGCTGGCGGCTGGATCTGGTAGCCGGTTCGGAGGTGGGAAGCTCACGACGATCCTCGACGGGAAGCCCCTGATCACGCACCCACTCGAAGCCCTCCACGATTCACCTGTAGAAGAAACCGTTGTGGTTGTTGGGGCGAACGCTGAACGATTGAGCGAAGTCTGCAAGCCTTATGGAGTTCGTATTGTGGACAACCCGGATTGGGAGGAAGGACAATCAACTTCGGTGCGAGCGGGGCTTCAGGCGATGTCGCCGGATGCTCGGGCGGCGGTGGTCTTACTCGGGGATCAGCCACTCATCACAGCGGAGGCGGTCTCGAAACTCGTTGAGACGTTCGAGTCTGGTTCTGAGGTTGCGGTTGCGACCTACGACGGAAAGCGGCGTAACCCGGTATTGTTTGCGAGGTCCGTCTGGACTACGCTTATCGGTGAGCTTTCGGGGGATGAGGGGGCGCGTTCTTTTCTGCAAAAGCATCCTGATATCGTGATGGAGGTGCCGTGCGACGAGGTGGGGCATCCGGCTGATGTGGATACAAGGGAGGATCTCGTACGTATCGAGGGGATGCGCGGGTTGGCGTAGAGCTATAAGATAGAGTAGTGAAGGGAATCAAAGGTTAGAGGCATCCATTATCTGAAGGAGGCGGGATGAAGATCAACAACGAGTTCACGGTTAGCGTTCCAATAGAAAAAGCCTGGGAGACTATGTTGGATCTCCAAACCATAGCCCCGTGCTTGCCGGGCGCGGCGATCCAGGAAGAGAAAGGCGACGGCGAATACGCCGGAACGATGAAAGTGAAGATCGGTCCGATCACCGCCAACTACAAGGGCAACGTGAAGTTCGAGGAGACCGACAAGGAGAACCACCGCGCTGTCCTCGAAGCCACCGGACGCGACGCCCGTGGACAAGGCACCGCCTCGGCCACCATCACCTCCACCCTAAATGAAGAGGGTGGTGGCAAGACGAAAGTCACCGTCGAGACCGACATGAAGCTAACAGGAAAAGCCGCCCAGTTCGGACGCGGCATCGCTCAGGACGTAGCCGCCAAGATGCTTGGTCAATTCGCCGATTGTCTCGAAAGAGAGTTGATCGGTGATACAGAATCCACCGAAGAAACCTCAGCCGCTTCGGAAACCACATCGTCGAGCACTTCTTCGAGTACTCAGCAAGCAGCTCCGGCAGCATCCTCGATGGGTGGTGTCGTCGGTGGTGGCGGCACGCTGGGAAATGTGGTCAGCGCCCAGCCCGGTACCGCAGCCGCCGGTGGAACCGTCCAGGGTTCTGTAGTCTCCGGTGGTGCTCCAACGAATGATTCGGCAGACACATCATCCGGCGCTGCGTCCGGCGATTCTCAGGAGTCCAAATCCGAACAGCCACCGCCGCGTCGCGAGCCCCAAGAGCCGGAGGCGTTCGATATGGGCAGCGCGGGGGGCGAGGCCGTGATGAAACGGCTCGGGCCAGTGCTAGCGGGCGTTGGAGTGTTGGTAGTCTTGATCTGGCTGTTCCGCCGACGCTCGTAGGTCTGAGATTAAGAAATTCGACCGGGCGATGGAACGCAACTTCATCGCCCGGTCTTTTGTATCAGTGGTACTCGTGGACGACGGCATGGCCCTTTCCGCGAGCGATGAGATAGCGATTGACGGGGAAAGCCGCCACAAACGCGACCGCGAGTGCGAAGGCGAGGCTACCCCAAAACAAGAAGCTGCCTACTCCTGCCTCCATCGCGCCGGGCACTACGAGCATGACGAGGTTGTCCACGATCTCCATAGTGGTTATAGAAAGTGTATCGGCGGCCAGCGCGAGCGGCAGCACCGCCGACAGCGTCAAGCCGGAACGGAATAGCGGCAGCATCGTCAACGAGTAACCGAAGAAGAACGCTAGGACAACCGCTAGAAAGATGGTGGCGAAATTGTTCCACCCGAGCGCGCTACCTATGACCATGCCGAGAACTTCGCCGATGGCGCATCCTGTCAGGCAGTGAGCCGTAGCGCTGAAAGCCGTCTTGTTCAACGAGTTGTTTTCCATGATCTTCCTTTCTCTTCGCGCTTTGGATCGTGCATCCGACACTCGACTGCGACTATCCGCCGAGAAGCTTCCTATCCGTTCGGGTACCAGTCTTTACGCCACTGTTTCATCTGGGCTATCTCACGCCTTTGGGCCTCTATGATGTTGCTCGCAAGCTCTTTTATTCGAGTGTTGTCAGTGTTTTTCGCCGCGACTTCGGCCATCTCGATAGCGGATTGGTGGTGCGGGATCATGTTGTCTATGAACGCCTTGTCGAAAGGGTTTTCCTTCGCGAGATCCTCTGGGTTCATCATCATGCCCATGTCCATCATGTCTTTCATGTTCATGCTCATCGGAACATCAGATGTCCCAAATTCCTCCTTCTTGATGGATTTGAGCTCCTTGATCTCAGCTTGCTGAGCGGACACAATCTCCCTGGAGAGCTTCATTATCTCTTCGTGCTCTGCGTTTTCGAGGGCTACTTCGGCCATGTCCACCGCCCCGACATGATGCGGAACCATCGAGTCTATGAATAGCTCGTCAGAGTATTCGCCATTCTTCATCAGCATCGCCGTGGCTTCGTTGGAACCTTCCTCCATACTCCCAGTCGTCTCCATGCCACTAGTCTCCTCGGCGGTCGAGCCACCGCTTTCAGTCATCTCGCTTTTACTAGCCTCTCCCGACTCACTGGACTGACCACCACTCTCACTTGCGTTACCGCAGGAGACGACAAATATGGCGACCACTACAAACAACAAACCTCTGAAACCTATGGACCACATACCCGAAACCCCGCTAACCGGCTAGCGCGTATCCGGCTACCCCGACAGCCGAACGTATGTCTTCGGTCGTAACTCGACCTTCGTCGTAAGCTACCTCGATGCTGCCACGCCCGGAATCCGCACTTGAACTCTCCACACCGGATACGTTCCCAACCTCTTTCTCGACCGCAGCCTCACAATGACCGCAAGTCATGCCCTCGACCGCAAAAATCTCGGTTTTCAAAACAAACTCCTCTCTAAAATCACTTTTACAGAGAAGATAGTATACCCCTATACCCTATACGACAAATAGTGAGGGGTTTATTTGCGGCGGGTGTCTTTGAGGATTTCGAAGACATCGTTTATGAGGGCTTCGCGTTTGTCTGGGGGGAGATCTCGGGGGTGGATGGTTTGTTTGTCGGATTGGAGATTTCGGGAGGCGGCTTCCTCAGAGAGGTATTGGTCTATCAGGCGAACGATAGCGTCGACTTTCTCTCGGGGGAGTCCGTCGCCGCCGCGGGTTAGTCTGCTCCACATGGTCTGTTGGATGTCCTTTCCCGGTATCTTGCGTGGACGAAGAGATTATAACCCTGGATCTTTCAGGAGCGGGAAGGCAGGACCATGACCGCCACACCAGCGAGTACCACCAGCGCGCCCAACAGGTCGTACTTGTCCGGTCGGAAGCCGTCTATCAGGACGCTCCACGTCAGGGCGAGAGCTACGAAGACGCCGCCATAAGCGGCGTAGACTCGTCCGAACTCCGGGATCGGTTGTAGAGCGGCGATCACACCGTAGAGGACGAGAATAGCGGCGCCGAAGATCGCCCATACAAGAGGTCGTCCCTCGCGCATCCAGCCCCAGACTAGATATCCACCCCCGATCTCACACAGGCCAGCAAGTACGAAGAGTCCCGAGATCACCACTAGCTTCGTCAAAACGCTCCTCTCGATAAATCTGTCAGATTTTGCGTGAAAGTGGTCGGCGGGTGAAGGTCCGTTCGTCGGTCGGCGCGAAACCTTCCTTGCCGTCCCAGTTGTGAGTAGTGATGCGGAGGACTTCATCCTCGATATCCACGAGGTTGAAGCTGGATGCGCGACCGGGACGCACGCGGTTCGAGATCGTCCCAGCAGTCGAGATGACCACACCGTGAGCCCCACGTTCCACGTTGTGAACCGCTTCCTGGTGGTCATGCCCACACAATATAAGCTCCGCTCCCAGCGAGGCGAAAGATTGAAGCGCCTGCTCAGCGTTCGAGAGACCGTGACGGCCCGAAGTCTCCCCCTTGATGGGATTATGGTGGATCATCACGATGCGGGCGGCGGATGGAGCCGCATTCTCGAAAGCGTTCTGGACGCGCTGAATATCGTGGTGACGGACATGGCCTATCACCCCGAGATCCCTCAGGCGACGAGTAAGGGAGCCGCGCGTAATACCGTGAGCCGTGTTCAGGCCCGCGATCACCGCACCCGGAACCTCCAGCGAGGGACTGAGGTCCTCCCTGATGTGTCGCTTGTAGCGAGAGTATTTGAAATCGTGGGCTTGCTCGCGCAGCAAGTTAAGAAAGCCGAGGTTGCGGGCCACCGCGCCAATCCACCGGATATCGTGGTTGCCGGGGATTACGACGTACGGTGCTACCTTCTCGATGGAATCCAGGTACTCGCGGGCAAGAACAAACTCGCCGTTCGCGCAGCGTTGCGTAAGGTCACCCGAAATCGCTATCGCGTCCGGGCGAGACTCATAGATAAAATCTCGCAAGCCGTGCAGACGTTCGAGGACGGAGGGCCGCCCAAAATGGAGATCCGAAACGTGTATCAACCTCGTCACGATCAAGAATTCTACCCGAATGAGCGTCTGTGAGAAACTAGCTGATCTCTAGCTTCGACGGTTAGCCCGGTCCCTCTTGCAGAGATACTCAATCCCGCTAATATGATGGCTGACTACGCGCCGCAAATGGCGCGGAACCCACGAAAGGGTGATAAGCGTGTGGAGAGACTTGGCGACCGCTTTGGAGGGTGGGCTTGTTCGTCTCGAACCGTTGGCCGAGCATCACGAAGATGGACTGTACGAGGTGGCGGGAGACGAGCGGATCTGGCGCTGGATGCCGCACAACGCCGCCGAGAGCCGTGAGAGCTTCCGCCTCTGGTTCGCGGATGCACTGGCGAAGTCGGAGTCTGGAGCGGAGGCCGCTTTCGTGACGCTCGACGCCGAGACCGGAGAGCCTATCGGGAGCAGCCGGTATCTCGCGCTGCGGCCCGAGCATCGGGGGTTGGAGATCGGGTGGACCTGGCTCACGCCTTCGCGATGGAAGACCGGAGCGAACATTGAGGCCAAACTTCTGATGCTCGAACACGCCTTCGAGTCCCTGGGATGTCTGCGAGTGGAGTTCAAGACCGATGCCCGCAACCAGCGGTCCCGCAATGCGATGGAGGCGCTGCCCGCGCAGTTCGAGGGGATCTTTCGCAAGCACATGCTCGTGCGGGACGGCGAGCTTCGCGACTCGGCTTACTACAGCATCATCAACGACGAATGGCCGGAGACAAAAGCGAACCTGAACAGACGACTGGAGATCATCCAGAACAACAAGGAGGCGAGATGAGCGATAGGTACCGAGTTACGGCGGTTGAGGCACTGAAGCTGTTGCCAGAAGAGGGTGGCGTGCGTTTCGAGAAAGTATTGGAACACGGGAGCATGGAGGTTGAGATCTACGCTCCTCAGGACGAGGATCTCCAGACCCCACACACCCGAGACGAGCTGTATTTCGTGGTGAGTGGCAGCGGAGATTTCGTCAACGGCCCCGAGCGTCACCCGTTCGGACCCGGCGACGTACTATTCGTACCGGCAGGCGTCGAGCATCGCTTCGAGAACTTCACAGAAGACTTCGCTACGTGGGTGATCTTCTACGGTCCCGAAGGCGGCGAGGCGGACGGATGACACAGAATTTCGACCTAATACGCTTAACCCCGGAGCATCTGGATGCAGCGACAAAACTCTTTGATGAATACCGGATTTTCTACAATCAAGAGAGCGACCTGGCGAGAGCCCGAACTTTCTTGCGAGAGCGGATGGAGCGCGATGAGTCCGTGTTGTTCCTGTCGATGGATGGCGAAACGGCCCTAGGCTTCACGCAGTTGTATCCGCTCTTCTCATCCGTCTCTATAGAAAGCTTGTGGCTACTCAATGATCTGTATGTAGCAACGGAAGCTCGCAAAAGAGGTGTAGGCGCGGCTCTCTTGGAACACGCCCGCCAATTCGCCCGAGAGACCGGCGCGGTAGGGCTCGAACTCTCGACCGCCAGGGACAACTTTCCCGCGCAACGGTTGTACGAAAAGCTCGGATGGAAGCGCGACGAGAACTTCTACAATTACTCGCTTGACCTCTGACCCAAAGCATCGAAGAGTGGCTGCTAAAGTGTTTCGATTATAGGTAGACTAGCGAACGTGCGCCTCGTCTACACATTCCTACTCGTCGCCGTGACCGCCGTTTGGGGCTGGACGTTTGTGATCGTGCAGGACGCCATCCTGATCTACGGCGTACTCCCGTTCCTGGCCGTGCGCTTCGCTCTGGCCGGGCTGGTGTTGACCCCAATCTACATCCGCAAACTCACACGACGTTCGTTACTGGTAGGTGGTGGTATCGGGGTGGTGCTCGCCGCGGGATATCTGTTTCAGACGCTCGGGTTGCTTTATACGACACCGACCAACTCCGGCTTGATCACAGGTTTATTCGTCGTGTTCGCGCCGTTGGCGGATAGGTTGTTCTTCGGGGCCAATGCTTCGCGGCAAGTGATAGTGGCTGTAGGGTTCAGCTTGATCGGGATGGTCCTACTCGCCGGTGGGAGCCCGGCCGGCGTGAACCCCGGAGACTTTCTTACGCTGCTGTGCGCGATGGCACTCGGGCTGCACATAGCGTTGCTCTCGAAGTACGCTCCCGGCCACGACGCGGGCGCGCTCACGCTCGCCCAGATCCTCGCTATGGCTCTGCTGTTTCTAATTGTCTGGCCGTTCGCCGCGCCGGTTGAAGTCCCACCAGCATCGGTGGTGTTCGCTTTGCTGGTGACGGGATTGCTTGCTTCTGCTGGAGCGTTTCTTGTGCAGACGACGGTGCAACAGAAAATACCGGCGGCTCGAACGGCGATCATCCTGACAATGGAACCAGTATTCGCGGCTCTGTTCGGTTATTGGTTGGCGGGGGATCGGCTAGTAGCAGTCCAGATCCTTGGGGCGGTTTTTATACTCTCCGCGCTCGTAATTGGTGAAGTGTTGCCGGTCTTGCGTCGAAGGAAGCCAAAAAGCTTGTAGTTATTCCGGCGCGTTTCTGCGGCGGCTCAGGTACTCGCCGCCGTACTTCATGGCGACGAAGCCGAGGATTATGAGCACGACGAAGGAGACGGTCAGGATCTCGAAGTACTGGTCAATGACCGCTTGGATCTGGGGTCCAAAAAAGTAAACGAGAAAGCCCAGTAAGAAATACCGAGTTCCACGCCCTACGATGGAGACCAGCACAAACGGCACGAATCGCAGGTGCGCGATGCCTGCGGTTATAGTAAAAACTTTGTACGGGATGGGCGTGAACGCTGCGGCCCCGACGGCCCACACATCGTAGCGTTGGTAGAGACCTTCGGCGGCGTGGATCTTCTTGTCCGAGAAGAGTTTCTCGACGATGGGGCGACCGCCCTTCCAGCCGATAAAGTACCCTAGCATCGCGCCGAAGACCGAGGCGACGGTGCATAGGCCAGCGAAGATCAGGGCGTTGTCTGGGTTGGCGACGGCCATAGCGATGAGCAGCGGGTCCGTCGGCACCGGGAAGAAGCTCGACTCCCAGAACGTGAGGATGAACAACGCGAGCGGCGCGTAGGGCGAACCAGCCCAGGCTACCATCCAATCAACTATGCCGTGTATCAGATCCATGCTGGAGACGAGTCCTTTGCGAGTAGCGTACTTTTCGGCCCGGCAGAGTATAACCGCCGGGAGACGGGCTTACTTGCCGCGCTCACTCTTTTCGAGGATCGAGCGTAGAGCTTCCAACTCCTGTTCGTCCAGACCCACGCCGCCTTGAGGTGTTTCCTTTACGCGCCGGTCGGTCTCGACCAGTACGGAGGCTATGGCGCCGATAAAGTACGAGAAGATGCCGACGGCGTATAGCATCAGCAGAAAGGCGACGATACGTCCCCCGGTGGTGGAAGGTGAGATCTCACTCCCAACCGTAGTCACTAGAGTGGCGGCCCACCACAGCGCATCCCCGAAACTCTTGATGTTGGTGCCTGGAGCGTCGATCTCCAGTAGATACCCGATGGAAGCCCCGATCAGGACGACCATTGCAGAAACTATTCCAAGCTGTCCGAGTCGCCGTCGCTTGAGCAGCGCAAGCGTCGAACTTGAGCCCCGCCCCCCAAAGATTAGAAGCCGCAGGACCGGCAACGCCCGCGTAGCCCTCAAAACCCGAGCCAGCCGCAGAAACTTCAGAAACGGCAGCAATACGACCAACACGTCCAACCAATGATTCCGCAGGTACCGGCGTTTCACCGGCGCGAGAATGAATTTAGCCATAAACTCCGCGAAGAACAGACCCCAGAGGATCCAACTCAAAATCTCCACCCAGCCTTGCCAGGGTGCCGTCAATTCGCCCGACAACTGAACGATAATGAGTAACACGACGACCACCGAAGCTAAAGCTAGCGGTATGTCGAGGTAGCGATCCAACTTCTCCCGCAACTCCTCGCGGGTTGTGGGATCGTCCTTTAACCGCTTTGGCTTCACTTCGCTCATGCGGCTAATTGTACCGGCCCAACACAGCGGTAAACTGAACACTCACCCCGGAGAGGAGAGCGAAATGGCACGAACCGTCGAAATCCCCGAATACGAAACTCACGACAGACTCACAATAGAGCCCTCGAAGACCGCTCTTGTCGTGGTGGATATGCAGAACGATTTCGTCAAGGAAGGCGGCTCGCTCGTCGTCCCGGACGCGGAAGGCACGGTCCCCGCTATCCAAAACTTGCTCTCGTTCGCTCGTAGCGCGGGGATGAAGGTGGTTTACAGTCAGGATACGCACACCGAGGGCGACCCGGAGTGGGAGATATGGCCGGAGCATTGCCGCGAAGGTAGCTGGGGATGGGAGATCATCGAAGACCTTGCCCCTCAAGACAACGACCTGATCGTTCGCAAAGTCCGCTACGATGCTTTCTACGGAACGCATCTCGACCATTACCTGCGTCTGTGGAACGTGGAGCGTCTCATACTCTGCGGGACCGTCGCCAACATCTGCGTCCATTACACTGCCGCGAGCGCGGCCCTGCGCTGGTACGAAGTCGTCGTGCCGAAGGACGCCACCTCGGCCCTTGACCCGTTCGACCTCGAATCCTCTCTGCGCCAAACAGCATTCCTGTTCAATGGAACCATTACTACGGTTGGAGCGTTGAGAGCTGGGAGCGAAGGCTTGTACCACAGTAAGATCGAAGAGGCTGCCGGAAAGCCCTAGCGAGCAGTGTTCGTAGGTAGTTGTTAAGATCGCTACACTTTAAGATAGGAGGAATGGAATGGTGCTTGCGAGGCGGCGGGCGGAAATCGAGTGGCGAGGCACGCTCGACGAGGGCGAGGGTAGTTTCACGGTGGGAGACTGGATGCTCGGCGAGGTTCCGGTGTCCTGGATCCAGCGTACCTCCCGCATCGAGAGTAGCACCAGCCCTGAAGAGTTGATGGCCGCCTCGCACGCATCCTGCTACGCGATGGCTCTCTCGCTCGTGCTCGAAGAACGCGGCACGCCCTCCGAGCGGTTGCACGTCAGCGCCGAATGCACCCTCGACACCGTGGACGAATCTTTCAAAATCACCAAGATGGAACTCGAAGTTCGGGGCAAAATTCCAAACGTCGACGACGACGGTCTGCGCGAAGCCGCCAAACGAGCCGAAGAGATATGTCCCGTTTCGAACGCCCTGCGGGGCAACGTAGAGATAACCGTCAACACCATTTTGGAGGATGAGTAACAGAATACTCTGCCCGAGGATTTTGATTCTGTTAGCATCAGCACTGGTTGTATTCGGAAAAACGGATAAGTAGGAGGAAGCATGGCTACAGCGGATCGCAGAGCAAGCGTGAAGTGGCAGGGTGACTTGATGAGTGGCTCCGGAACGTTCGACCTGGCGAGCAGCGGGGCAATGACGGGCGCGGGAGTTAGCTTCGCCACCCGTACAGAGGATCCCAACGGCGAGACTTCGCCCGAGGAGTTGGTCGCGGCGGCCCACGCGAGTTGTTACGCGATGGCTCTCTCGAACACTTTGGCCGAAGGCGGCAACGCCCCCGAAAGTCTTGAAGTCGACGCTACCTGCACGCTCGACATGGGCAGCCTGAAAGTGACGACGGTAACCCTCGACGTGCGCGGACAGGTGCCGGGTCTCGACGAGGAAGGCTTCCAAAGCGCTGCGGAGCAGGCCGAGCAGACCTGTCCTATATCCAACGCCCTACGTGGCAACGTGGACATTCAGCTAAACACCAGCCTGGCTTAGAGAGTCACCGCAAGCATTTCGCGAGCCCGTCGGCGGTTTATCCCGTCCGGCGGGCTCGTTGTTCTTCGGCGACCACGCCGTGGGGCTTGTTCTCGATCCAATGCACGAACCGGAATATTTCAGGATGACCGAGCAAGGCTTCCACCGTGTTGTACTCGCGTTCCAGTTCTTTCTCGGTGAGGGTACGGTGGATCTG
>JBGTFQ010000161.1:0-16246 GCA_041747155.1 Rubrobacteraceae bacterium | reverse complement strand
ACCGTCGAACCCGGCGAAGATTTCGTGCAGTGCGCGAGTCGCGAACTCTTGGAGGAGACTAGCCTAAAAGCTGAGATACAAACCGCCTGGTGGACCCGCGTGGAGCCCTGGAAAGCTCCCGACGACCGCGAGCTCTACGCTGGTGTCGGCTTTCTAGCCCATTACTCTGGCGGTGAAGTAACCCTCGAAGAGACCGCTCACGACTCTTTCGTCTGGGCTACGCAAGACGAATGGCGCGAGCTTCATACTTGGTACTCTGCGGCAGAATCGGATGTGCTGTGGGATGAGATAGAGAGGAGGCGACCGTGAGCGACCTGCGCACCGAGGCGGTCCCGGAGACATCCCGCCGTAAAAAGTGGCTCTACGCTACGTTCTTGCTCGTCATACCCAGCTTGCTGTATACAGTGGCGGTCGTGGTTCCATTTCTGCCTCTAGCAACTTCGGCGAAGGTTTGGGCCGCTGGGGGATTCGTCCTAGCCGCCGAGATCGTGTTCTGGGGGACTGCGATCATTATCGGTAAAGAAGTCGCCAAACGGTATCGGCGGTTCTTCGATCCTCGCAACTGGTTCCGAGGGGAGCGGCGTTGAACGAGTTGGACGTCATCCGCAAGCTCTCCAGCAACCTGCCGGACGCGCCGGAAGAAGTCATCGTCGGCATCGGTGACGACTGCGCCGTGATACGCCTAGGAGACCGCGACTGGGTCGCTGCTGCGGACATGCTGGTCTCGGGCTACCACTTCGAGATGGCCTGGTCCACCCCGGAAGACGTAGGCTACAAGGCGGTCGCCGTCAACGTCTCGGACGTAGCCGCGATGGGCTCGACCCCGCGATTTATCCTGGTCTCCGGGGGGGCGGGCGACTCCGAGACTACCCTGCGCTGCATGGAGGGCGTGATGCAGGCTTGCGCTGAGTTCGATGTCTTTCCGCTCGGCGGTGACACCACCCGAGCTGCCGCGCTTACTATCGACGTGTCGATATTGGGCGAGCTAACCGCGCCGCCCGTTCTGCGCTCCGGAGCCCGGCCAGGGGATCTACTGGCCGTCACTGGCGAGCTTGGAGCATCAGCAGCCGGGTTGTTGGCCCTACAGAAAGATTACCGGGAACCCGACCGTCTCATCCAGAAACACCTGCGCCCCGAGCCCCGAGTCGCTGCCGGTAAGATAGCCGCTCGCCTAGGAGTGAGCGCGATGCTCGATCTCTCCGATGGCCTCGCTACGGACGCCAAACGTATCTGCGAAGCCAGCGGCGTGGGATGCCGCGTCGAGCTAGAGAGATTGCCAATATCCGAAGACACACGGGAGATTGCCGCCATGTTCAATCGCCGCCCGGAAGAGCTCGCGGCTACGGGCGGAGAAGACTACGAGTTGCTGATCTCCGCTCCCGAGGAGGTCATCATAGCTCTAGGTGAAGGTCTAGAACTCCCTCTAACCGTCATCGGCTCAATAGTCGAAGACGAAGACACTATATTTCTTAGCAACGGCAACCCGGTAGAAAACCTGTCAGGCTGGGACCATTTCAGGTAGACAGCTAGACGGTTGTTCCGACTAGCTGTCTACCTAAATATCACACCGGCCACTCTTCGAGCGTCCAGCCCATGTTCCAGAACATCCACTCGTAGCGGCTCGTAGTCACGAAGGCTGTCTTGACCGCTCTCTTTTGGCTGTCGTTGAGGTCTTTGCAAACGCGGTCGGTCAGGTCCAGGACGTCCTCCACGAGTGCTCCGAAGTCTTCGCCGCCGTAGGTCTCTATCCACTTTTGGTATCTTGGGTCTGGTGAGCCTTCATCCAGCAGAGCTTTTCCGACCTCCGCGTAGATCCAGTAGCACGGCAGCACGGCGGCGAGTGCCTCATGAAAATCCCCCAGAGAAGTCACTCTTAGTAGGTAGCTTGTATACGCGAGTGTGGTGGGGGCTACGGGCGTCTGGTCAACCACGTCCTCCGGCAATCCGAAGTCTTTCAGGAACCCTTCGTGCAAGCTTCGTTCGACGACGATGGCTCCGGCGGCGTGTTCGGCGAACATGACCAGTGTGTCGTCGTCGCCCGAACGTGTGCCAACGAGGCTGAGAGCACGGGCGTAGTCGCGCAAATAGAGTGCATCTTGGAGGACGTAATGCCGGAAGCACTCCTCCGGCAGTGAGCCATCAGTAAGTCCGAGCAGGAACGGGTGGGAGAGTATCTCGCTGTGAATGGGCTCAATGGAAGCCCAAAGCTCACCCGTAAATCCTGTCCGTCGGCTCCTCGAAATCTTCGTCATGTCAGCCTCCTAACTCTGTCTATCAGCACGAAACCCCGCCAAGATTATACGGTAGGGGATGATCAGGAGCTTCACTCAAGAAGGCCAAACGTCGGACGAGTCGAGCACGTTGCTCTCCAGTTTTCCTGACCGGCTAGATCAGTTTTCTATAGAATCGACTAGCACGCTTCGGTCTTGGGAGCTTTCTTTACCCGCGAGCCATTGCGGATACCAAGTGTTGACGTAGAGCTTCATGGGGCGGTCCGGGATGCCGTCCTCGAAAGTTGTCATTGGACGATCATCGACGTGAAAGATTAACTCGCCCTTCCGGTACTCGAAGCCGTAGTCGTGGAAATCCTTTGTCGGATCGAAGGGGAGGTCCATTGTCCGGGTGTGGGTCTGCTCTCCGTTCGCGTAGGTTGTAAAGAGGATCTTGCCTTTCGGATCGTTGTGAATTTCGATGTCCACCTCGCTCTGAAAGTCCGGGGGCTCGTAGAGAAAGAACCCAGTGATTGAAGTGGGCGCGTCGGGTACTTTTATGCGAGCGGTATACGAACCGTAACCGTACTTTTTCTTCGAGGAGATCTGGGCTCCATCGAAGCCTTTCTTAGGTATCTTCAACCGGAGATTGCCGTCTTTGGTATCGGCGTTGTCGGGTTGAAATTGGCCCCGGCCAAGTCTGTTTTCATCTTTCTTCCAGCGGTCGGAGTCCAGGGAGTCGAAGTCCTCGCGTTCTTGATAAACCCGAAAGGTCGTCTCGGATTTGTCTAGCAGTGCGGCTCCGGCATCCTTGTCGGCGGGATCGTCGGTCCAGATGGCGGTGCGAGCTGTGTGCAGGCCGGAAACATTGAGTGGCTCCGTGGTGAAGCCCCGCGCTCCCGAATCTTGGCCGGGCGTTAGCTCGACCGGGATGGCCGGAGCGTCGTACCATTCGCCCTTTGGATTCTGGACGCTGTAGCCCATCCAATATGTGTAGCGAACTGTGGCGGTGCTTCGCATTCCGGCGGAGGCCAGCAACGGATACCCCGTGCGATGGGCTCCAGAAGAGATCTCGAAAGCGTTGATCTCCGCTCCAACGCGAGTGCCTTCTCCCGAACTCCCCGAACATCCGAAAGCGATCGCCAACAGAAGCGTCAAGAGGACACTAATACCGAAAAGACGAGACACTGAAAGTCGCAGCCCGCTCACGGTGTCTCCAATATCTCGCTGCGTGCGAACGCTTGGCGCAGAATGCTGTAGCTCTGTTTCCCGCGCTCACGGTGGATCAGCTCGTCCCAGCTATTCAACGAATAGGATGGAGACTTGATCCTGCCATCGACCGGTACAGGATGAAACCCGTCCAACCCGTGGAGACAATTCCAGACATTGCGGCGGTTCGGAGTCATGGCGATGTTTTTACCAGATCATGCCGTTCGAACGCATCCTGCAAGATGTAGTAGCTCTTCTTCTTGCGTTCGTGAAAGTTTGGTTGCTCCCAGCCATCCCAGGAATAGTCGAGAGGCTCTACTATTTTTTCCGCAGTGTTGCCGGAGGAACGTACAGACGGGTAGATTCTCAACTCGTCTGCCACTACGGATTTGATTTCGTTTGCCTTGTACGGGTAGTCCCAGACCTTGAGGCTGCTTGGGTCGGTGAAGCCCAGCATCGTCCAGGGGATACGAACTTCTAGCACGTCCCCCTCCGCGTACCAGTCGGCGAGACTGTCGTAGGCAGGGTCCGAGGGGTCGGTGATACCAGGTTTCATCACGCCTACCTCGTAGTCCTCGAAGGGGATCTTGCGTTCGGTCTGAGGTAGAGTCAATGGCCGGTTTAGCGCGAGCTTCCACGGCAAAAATACACCTTTCTGCGGGTCTTTCTCTATTACGGGATCGGATATATAGTCGAGCTTGTCTCCATAGAGCCAAGTGTGCACATCGTAGGCACTATTGACCAGAATACGGGAGTCATCCTTGTCTTTTATTCGCAGCAAAAACTGGGAGCCACCGTCCGGAAAGGAGAGTCCTGGAGCCAGATTCGCGCTCTCGCTGCCACCGGTCAGTGTGCCGAACCCTACGTCTACCTCGTCGCGCGGAAAGCTCCATTCCCCGCTCTCTTTCTTTAAGAGCATATACAAGTAGGCTTCATCATGCGTGATACTCAGGTCGAAGTCCTCGTAACCCTGTTCGGTGACACCCGCGACCCTCCCCAGAAGGCGGTTCGAGATTCGGTTGATGATGTTGCCCACGTTACTTCGCTGATCCCAATCTTTCGTATTGCCGTCTAGGTGGATGGCATCTTCGATATTCTCTCCGGGCTCAGAGGCTATGACGCCATAGTTTTGCTCGTTGGTAAGACGATTTAGCCACATTGGACGGCGATCTTTTATCTCCAGCTCACCAGTATTCCAAGCAAACTTGAACCACTCATCCTGCCAGGAGAACAAAATGCCGCCGTCGAGGCCCTCGTTGTGGATATCATCGAGCAGGTCGGCGTTTATATTGCCCTGCGCTTCTTCCGTGTGGTTTCCCTGATTTCGTCCCAGGGCCCCTCGGTGAGCCATGCCTCTCGCGGAGGAGGTTCCGTACTCCGCCGCGATCAAGGGTATCCCCTCGTGGTGGGCGCGAAGCTCGTTGAGGTAGCCGGCGTAAGGGTCTTTCTCTCCCTCGGGTGTTTTGTAGTCCTGATACTTTGGCTCGTAACGCATGAAATCCGGGAAAGCGGGATATATGTGATACGAGGCGAAGTAGCCAGCCTTCCAGGAGGACGTTGGCTTGATGTTCATGGGATCGACGGAGACGAGGTCTTCCTGATCGTTAGCCTCGTCCGGGTGCTTCAGCGGATCGGTCGTCGGCCAGTTCGAGAGCGCTACGGGATGTTGCCAACCGTACTTCATCTCCTCTTTAGCTAGAGTGTCGAGGACCGAGGCGGACCAGCTCTCGAATGGCGTGGCGTCCTTCGTAGAGTTGAAATACTTGCCGGAGAAGGGTTTCATGCCTCGGTTTGCGATATCGGTTTTTTGCACAGCTGGAGGAAACCATTCGGTGCCGACGATCCAGCCCAGCATGTACCGGGAGATGTCCGAACGGTAACGTCCGCTGGCGTGGCCCGGCCGCTCGGGAATGTCGGCGTCCCCGTGCACGACGCTTACGGCATCGGAGGCCTCGTTGTGAAATATCTCGGTGATCTCGGGCGTGTAGGCGTCCCGGCCTTCCAGGTCGTTGCCCGTGAGCTCCTCTTCGGGCGACCAGACACCCTGGATGACCCACAGAGGATCCTCGCGGGTGGAATTGAATTCTTCGAGGGCGTCGTAGAATTCGGGGTTGAGGATCGTGTAGACGCGCAGAACGTCCACGTTCATGTTCTTTATCTGCGGGAACCAGCGCAGGTAATCCTCTTTGGTCGGCACCAACTCGCCGGGTTCGTGACCGGGGAGCGTCGCGCCGAGGTTCATCCCATCCCAGAAGCGTGTCTCCCAGCCTGTGCCATCGTAGATGGCGAGTTGGGCATCCTTTACGGTCGAGACCTGCTTTATACCGTTCGTCTCCGCCACGGGCCGCTCTACCTTGCCCCAGCGCAGAAAGGAGATCAGGGCGACTGCAAGCAAAGCGGCGGTGAGCACCAAGATCGAGGCTCGCAATAAACGAACTCTCAGCCTGGCGCGCGTCCTTGATTGATAGTTGTGGTACAAGTCTTAGTTACTCCTGGTCCAGGTGCCGAAGTCGTCTGGAGTACGGTGATCTTTCACTAGTTTGTCCGTTTTTCCGGCGCGCTGCGGTCTTTGTTCTCGGGTGCGAAGCCCTGGCGCTCCATCGAGCCCCAGTCAGTACTCTTACGTAAGAACGACACAATGGCGATCACTCGCCACAGGGTGTTTATCTGCCGGTAGCCGAAGTTTTCGAGTATACCGTAGAGGGTTAGCTTGGCTATGTCCCACCAGCGCGGATACCGTTCCAGGCGCAGCTCCTCTAGAAAGACCGCCGCCGTGGACAGGAGTACGCCAAGTCCGACGGCCACGAGGAAGAAGGCGATGGCGAACTCCAGGTTCAGAACGCCTAGCGCTAGGCCGACTACAAAGGCTGTATATCCCAGGATCTCCACCACGGGGCCGAGAAACTCGAAGAGGAAGAAGTACGGCATCCCGAGTAGGCCGATAGTTCCGTAGCGGGGATTGAAGAGCATTCGCCGGTGACGGAAGAGGGTGTCGATCAGACCCCGGTGCCAGCGGTCGCGTTGGCGACGGAGAACGCGCAGGGTATCTGGGACTTCGGTCCAGGCTATTGGGTCGGGGACGAAGGCGATCTTATACTGGCGGTCGTTCTCTCGCAGGACTCGGTGCATCCGGGTGACGAGCTCCATATCTTCTCCGACGGTATCCTCAGTGTAGCCACCAGCGGCTATGAGATCTCGGCGTCGGAACATCCCAAAAGCCCCGGAGATAATGAGCAGGCAGTTGAGCTTGCTCCAGGCGGTCCGGCTCGCGATGAAGGCTCTAAGGTACTCGACGATCTGGAAGTTTGGGAGGGCTTTCTTAGGTGTCTTGACCTTAATGATGCGCCCTTTCTCGAACTCGCAGCCGTTTGCTACGCGGACGATGCCTCCCACGGCGGCGACTTCGCTCGATTCGATCATGGGCCGCGCCACCCTCAGAAGGGCGTCTTCTTCGAGGATGATGTCCGCGTCCAAGCAGCAGACCAACGGGTAGTTAGCCGCACAGATACCGGCGTTTAGAGCGTCGGCCTTACCGCCGTTCTCCTTGTCCACGACGATCAACCGCTCGGAGGTGGAGGCGTAGATGCCGTGCAAGGGGGCGAAGTCTAATTGTCGCCGGACGGGGTTATCGGCCTCGTAGAGATCGAACTCCTCCATCAAGACTTCGAGGGTTGCGTCTTTGGAGCCGTCGTTGACTACCACGACTTCGTGCAGCGGATAAGTGAGGGTTAGGAACGACCGAACGCTATCCGCTATGGAAGCCTCTTCATTGTAGGCGGGGACGACGACCGAGACCGGCGGAGCGTAGTTGGACGTAAAAAGCTCTGAGAAACCCGAGAAAACCTCGCGGCGCACATAATCTGCTATCTCGGCGAAGGATATCGTGTACAGGGTCAGATAGACGCTGTTGATCACCAGAAAGTAGATCAGGACAAAGTAGTTGACCCAAACTATAAAATCGCTAAGCGTCATGGGCCTCGGCCATCGTTTTCTTTAGCAGGTCGCGAGATTTTTTGTCTGGTAGGGTGCGGGTGAGACGGGTGAGATACTTTACGGCTCCGGCGCGGGCCATAGCCTGGATCATAGCTTTCGAGCTAGCGCCACGCTCATCTTCCAAAGCGAGTTCTTCGACCGCTCGCAGGGTTATGCCGCGCTCTTCCAGGGTAGCCGCAGCCCGGTCCCGAGCGTAGCGATCCTCGCTTTCGAGTAGTTCGGTCAGCGCCCGTTCTCCGGCGGGTCCCATATTTGAGAGCGACCGGCTCGCGTTGAGGCGCACCCACCACTCCTGGTCCAAGGTCAGACGCTGAAGGGTTGGGATGGTCTCGGTCTCCCCGATCATACCCAGAGAGCTTGCGGCCTGGGTTCGCACGGGCCAGGCTTCGTCCTCGGCTGCCTTGAGTAAGGTCGAGATGTCTTCTGGGTCTCCGATCTTGCCAAGTGAGAACGCGGATTTGGCCCGAAGATCCACACTCTCTCCTTGAAGCGTTGCGCGAATTAGCGCCGGTCGCGCCTCCAGCGCCCGAAGTCCTCCCAAGACTCGTGCGGCCTGTACTGGTCCATCTGTTGTGTTTTCTCCTGTGGTGTTCTCAAGTACGTCTATCAAACTCGGAATCGCAGGAGCGCCGATCCTATCTAGATTCTCCGCCATTCGAAGGCGCGTAAGTTCGGAGGTGTCGTTGAGAGTCTGCGCCAGAGCCTCAACTGCTCCTAGGGTTCCGATCCGGGCCAGAGCGCGGGCCGCGACGGCTCGTAGAGTCTCATCCGGGTTAGAGAGCATTTCGGCGAGTGGCGCTACGGCGTCAGGGCCGCCAAAGTATCCCAGGTTTTCAGCCGCTCGCGCCCTTCGCCAGCGTCCGTGAGCCGACATCCTGCGCGAGTACGCCTCCCGCAGCCCTGCCTCGGTAGATAGTTGCACGAGCCGGTCACGCTCGGAGCCGCTCAGCACGGAGAGGTACTGAATCAGCAGAGAGGCGAGTATGTCCAGGTCGCGACTGCTGACGTTTTGTAGATCCTGGTGAATCTCTCCTGTTTCCAGAGAAGATTCAAGGGCTTCTTCTAGTTTTTCCTTTCGCCGCTCGTTGCGATGTTTCATAATTATCCGCAAGGCTTTGGTCCCGAGCGTCAGGACAACGAACAGGAGGTTCAAGAAAACCATAACTATGACGGCCCAAACTATGAAGCCCAAACTCTGCATACCTTATAGTATCGACCATAGCATCTATAATGTTTAGGATGTCTGGTCAGTTGATGCAGTAAGTGCCAATACCCAGTGAGGTGTAGATTCGTGGGGCCGAGCAGGCTGAAGATATTGGTGGCGGACGACGACCGAGTTGTGCGGCGCATAGTGACCGCCAAGCTCTCCGGGTTGGGCTACGAAATCATCGAAGCCTACGATGGACAAGAAGCCCTTGAGAAACTCGAAGACGGCGCGATCCCGAGCATCCTCATAACCGATCAGCTAATGCCCCGGATGAACGGCTTGCAGCTAGTACGGGCTATCCGCAAGAGCAAGAACTCGGCTGTCTCGAAGCTGCCGGTCATAATGCTCACCTCCAAGGGGAGCGAGCGGGACATCATCGAAGGTCTCGAAAGCGGCCTTGACGACTATGTAACCAAACCGTTCTCTCCCGATGAACTCGCCGCTCGCGTTCGCACTGTCATGTGGCGCATCCAACACCGCGACGCAAGCTCTCTTTAATCCTCGTCCGGGTCGTAGATCTCGACGCGATTCTTGCCGTTGTTTTTGGCTTTGTAGAGAGCTGTATCAGCCTGTTGGAGAAGCGTGGCGATGTCTTTGGATTCACCAGCGGATAGTTGCGCGAGACCGGCGCTAACTGTGACCACTGCGTCCGGGTCTTTGGCGGCGTGCGGGATAGCGCGTTTCTCTACGGCTGAGCGCATTCGTTCGGCGGCTATCGAAGCGGATGCGAGGGTCTGTTCGGGTAGGATTATTAGAAATTCCTCCCCACCGTAGCGGTAGGCTGAATCACCGTCTCGGAAGGCTTCGAGTATTGCGTCTCCCATTTCTCTTAGCACTTCGTCGCCCTCAAGGTGGCCGTAGTGATCGTTGTAGAGCTTGAAGTTGTCTACGTCGCAGAGGATAGCGCAGTATGAATGACCGTAGCGTCTGACTCGGGCTTCAAGGACGTTCAAATCCTCGCGCAGTTGCAGGCGGTTTCCGAGGCCCGTGAGGGTGTCCTGGCGGGCCTGATTGTGCAGCTCCTGGTTGAGTTCTTGGAGTTCGCGGCGCTGGTTCTCGAACGCCCGGTGCAGGGTCATAACCCGATCCGCAGCCACCAGCCTTGCCCTCAGTTCGTCGCGGTTTAGGGGTTTGGAGAGGTAGTCGTCGGCACCCGCATCCATGCCTTCGAGGATGTGGTCTTTGTCTTGGAGCGCCGTTAGAAAGACGAAGAACGTGTAACCTTCGGATTCGTCGGCGGTTCGGACGCGAGCGCAAAGTTCGAGGCCGCTCATGCCGGGCATCATCCAGTCGCTGATGACTACGTCTACACTAGTGGTGTCCTGAAACATTTTCCAGGCTTCGTCACCGTCAGTAGCGGCTATTACTTCGTGACCTAGATTCTCCACAGCTCGCTGTATAATCATGCGCGAGACCGTGTCGTCTTCAGCGACGAGAATCTTCAAACTTCGCCACCCGTTTCCGACTCTTTGAGTTCCTCTAATGCTATCCGGGCGCGATCCCACTCGTATTCGAGCCTTTGAATACCGGCGTCGGCTGAAGCGAGGTCGCCAGAAGTACCGATGTCTTGAAGCTCCGAAGCCACATCGCTGAACGGCGTGGCTCCCATGCTTCCTGCGCTACCCTTGAGCGCGTGCGCTACACGCTCCACGTCCGTGGCGGAGTCGTTTAGCATTGCCTCGCGTAGCTCAGCCAGCCGTGGCGGAACATCCTCCAGGAATATGTCCACTAGCTCGAGTATGAGGCTTGAGTCCCCATCGCCGAGCTCCCGTAGTTCATCCACGATTTTCGGGTCCAGAGCTGTTGCTTCGTCGGTGTTAGGAAGTTCTTCGGGCTGGTCTATCTCTGGGATTGTCAGTAGGACATCTTCGGTTTCTGTGGCGGGGACCCAACGTTCCAGCATCTCCAGGAGATCCGCTGGTTTGACCGGCTTGGCTAGGTGGTCGTCCATGCCGGATTCAAGTGCCAACTCCCGGTCGCCTTCCAGGGCGTTGGCGGTCATGGCGATGACGGGCGTTCGGGATTTTTCGGTGGCTTTTTCGCGGCGACGGATCTCAGCGGTCGCCTCGTATCCGTCCATTTCTGGCATCTGACAGTCCATGAGTACGGCATCATAATGGTTTTTGGAGAGGGCTTCGACGGCTTTGAGGCCGTTTGTCGCGAGATCCGCGCGATACCCTAGCTTTTCGAGCATCCGCAGGGCGACTTTCTGGTTGACGGGATTGTCTTCGGCGACGAGCAGATGCACATTGCTCCGGCGGGTTACCTCGCGCAGGTTGTGACGGGTTATCAGCTGAGGTTCGGTGGTTGCGCCGTTGGTGTTCTGGCCGAAAGTGGAACCCATCACCATGACGAGGCAGTTGTAGAGTTCGGATTGTCTAACCGGCTTGGTAAGGTACGCTGAGATCCCAACTGCGCGGGCCTTGCTGCCATCTCCTCGCTGGCCCATCGAAGTTAGCATCACGAGGTTTGTGGTCGAGAGTTTCGAGTCGTCTCTTATGAGTTCGGCGAGTTGCATACCGTCCATGTCTGGCATTTGCATGTCCAGGATGGCTAGGTCGTAGGGGGTGCCGGATGCTTCGGCTTCCGCGAGCATCGCGAGACCCTGTTGCCCACCTTCAGCCTCGGAGTGATGCATCCCCCAGGAGGTGACTTGTTTTTCGAGGATGGATCGGTTGGTGGTGTTGTCGTCAATGACCAGAACCTTCAGGCTTCGAAGATCGGAGCGCGGGCTGACCACAACTCGGTCGTTTTCAGGTTGTTTGCGGACGCTTACCGTAAACCAGAACTTGCTCCCCTGGTCCGGCGTGCTCTCTACCCCGATGTCACCGCCCATCAAATCGATCAGCTGCTTGCAGATGGCGAGGCCAAGACCTGTGCCACCGTAGCGGCGGGTCGTGGAGGTGTCCGCCTGAGAGAAGGATTGGAAGAGTCGATCCTGCTGCTCGGGGGTTAGGCCAATACCCGTGTCGGTCACCTCGAAGTACAGCACGGCCCGCTCGACATCCTCCGATTGCAGGCTCACACGCACGCCGACCTCGCCTTCAGAGGTGAACTTGATCGCATTTCCAATAAGGTTCGTTATGACCTGACGCAGCCGGAACGGGTCGCCGCGCAGGGCCGTCGGTGTCTCGGGTTCGACAAAGCCGAAAAGCTCCAAACCCTTTCCGTAAGCCTTCTCGGCCAAAAGGTGCGCGATCTCCTCGACTTCCATACGAAGGTCGAAGTTGATGGTCTCCAGGGCCAAGGCGCCTGCCTCTATCTTCGAGAAGTCCAGGATGTCGTTTACGACGTGCAGCAGGTTCTCACCCGATGAGCGGACGGTATCCGCGAACTCGCGTTGTTCTTCGGAGAGTTCGGTGTCCAGGAGAATCTCCGTCATCCCGATAACTCCGTTCATGGGAGTCCGGATCTCATGCGACATATTTGCCAGGAAGTCGCTCTTGGCTCGGTTGGCTGCCTCGGCGGCGACCTTCGCCTCCTCCAGCTCTTGCCCGAGTTTCTCCAGCTCGGCCACAGTGGCTTGAAGCGCTTCGGTTCGTTCCTCTACCCGGTTCTCAAGGGACTCGTTCAGATCTCGGAGTGCTGCCTCCGCCCGTTTGCGCTCGGTGATGTCCTTTGCGATACCGTAGACGCCCACGATCTCGCCGCCCACAGAGATGGGTAGTTGGGTCATCCCGATCTCGACCCGTCGACCATCAATGTGCCGGATCGCCATCTCGAAGTTCTGCGGCTCGCCACCACGGGCCGCCAGGAAACTCCGCGTAGAGCTTCGGCGATACTCCGGAACGATCAACTCCAGCGAGTTCATGCCGATTAGATCGCCGATGCCACGCCCGCTAAGACGCTCGTTGGCGGGATTGGCCGTCATGAAGTTGCCCTCGGAGTCCAGGGAGTAGACAGCGTCCGGGTTGTCCCGGAACAGCGAACGGTAACGCTCCTCGCTGGATGCCAGATCATTCTCGGCCTGCTTGCGCTCGGTGATGTCGCTCAAGGAACCCGAGAACCTCAAAGCTTCGCCGTCTAGCCCACGGATGGCCTTGCCGCGGGTTATGCAATGCCGGTACTCGCCAGATGAGTGCTGGATGCGGAATTCGTGGGAATATCCGCTGTCGCCAGGGTCCGCAAAATGCTTTTCCAGACCCTCTCGCATGGAGTCCGCGTCGCTCGGATGCACCAGCGTGAAGAACGAGTCGAGTGTCGGAGTGAAATCCTCTTGGGAGAGTCCGACTATCTCATACAGTCGGTCGTTCCAGTAGATCTCACCGGTTGTGAGGTCGAAATCGAAGATGCCGTCGTTGCTGGCGGCCACCACAAGCCTGTAACGCTCCTCGCTGAGGCGCGCCTCTTCACTGGCTTCCTCCAACTGTAGGGTCCGCTCGGCTACGCGCCGCTCCAGCGAGACGGTTAGTTCCTTTAGATCCTCCTCCGCCCGCTTGCGCCTTGTCCCTTGGGCGATGGCGTCCGTGATGGAGGCCAGGCCGTCGAGGGTATCCGGTGGTAGCGGTTTTTGGTCGAAGAGCGCGATAGCTCCGACTACCCGATCCTCGATAATGAGCGGGTAGTTGGCAGTGGACACGAGTCCTTCGCGTTTGGCCCAATCCCTACCGTCAAAGTTAGGGTCGTTCTGGATATCGTTGGTCGTGTAGGGCTGGCGGTTCTCGACGACGCGCCCGAGCTTCTCGCCAACTGGTATACGTCGCATGGGACCATCGAGCTCCGTGTACAATCCCGCACTGGCTTGCAACTCCAGAACGTTTTCCTCTTCATCGAACGTCCAGATGCGGGCCAGGGATGTGTCGAAGTGTCGCACCATCGAATCCGAGCACCGCTGAAGAATGGCGGTTAGGCCACCGCCGGTGGTCAGGGCTTCGCTGATCTCGGCTCGCAAGGCTGTCTGACGGACTTGCACGGCCTGGAGTCTCTCGGCAGCCCGACGCTCGGTGATGTCGCGGGCTATAAATATCACACGGTTTTCGTCCATCGGGGAGATTGCGCCGGAAAACCAGACTTCCGTGTCTGCTAATGGGATGCTATATTCGATGTTGACGGAAGTGTCGCCTTCTAGAGACCGCCTGATGTGATCTAGGAAGATGTCGGCTTCGTCTGCCGGGAATACGTCGTGTATTGTCTTTCCGACAAGGTCTTCCGCAGGTTTGACCAATAGCGAGGGGTTGGTTGGGGCGATCTCCAGGTACCGACCATCGGAGTCGAGGACCAGTATCACGTCGGTCATAGAGGCGAAAAGCGCTCGAAGCTCGTTTTCGGACTCCCGCAGCCCTTCTGCAGCTCTCCGGCGTTCGATGAACTGCCCGATTTGGCTGCCCACGGTTCGCATCATCTCCAGGATGGTGTCATCCTCCCGGCGAGCATCGTGGCTAAAGAAGTCCATTATCCCGAGGGTCTCCCCGCGCAATACTATTGGGAAAGCGAAAGCGCCGTGCAGCCCGGAACGAACCGCGACTTCGGCCCTCGGAAAGTTATCGTCGAGGGTTACGTCCGGGATCCAAGCTGGCTCACCACTCTCCCAGACTCGACCTGGTAAACCCTCGCCCCAATCGAATGACCGTCTCTTGCCCGCTTCGGTGAGATCGTCGGTCTCTTCCGGCGACTGGCTCCAGGTTAGCTCGCAGCGCAAAGTGTTGGACTCGTGGTCGATGCCCCAGAATTCCGCGACGCTCCAGTCCAGGGTCTCGCAGATGGTCCGCATTATCTTTGGCGACGCTTCCTCGAAGGTTAAGGATTCTTCGAGAGCGCGAACCACAGCGTACTGAGCATTGAGGCGCAGCGCGTCCCGCCGACGTTCGGTTACATCCATCATAGAGCCGATCACGCGTACCGGCTGGCCGTCTTCGTCGCGCAGCACAAAACCGCGGTCCATGACGTTTATGTACTCACCGTCGGAGCGTTGGAATCGGTACTCGTCGGACCACATCCTCTGATCGCTACCCAACAACGCTTCGATTTTTGACACAATTCTCTCGCGGTCTTCGGGGTGGATGTGATCCTCCCACCACGCGCCGTCGGTCTGGACGTTTTCGGAGAGCCCGATCATCTCCTCGACTGCTCCGTTCCAGGTCTGGCGGTCGGCTAGAATATCCGAGTCCCAGATCGTCTCTTTTGTCGCTTGGGCGACGAGCCGGTAACGCTCCTCGCTTGTACGAAGAGCCTTATCGGCCTCATTGCGCTCGGTAACGTCGCGCAGTATGCCGGTGAACAGGATGTCGTCATCCTCGCGCATCTCTCCGAGCGAGAGTTCGAGAGGAAATTCTTCGCCGTTTTTACGCAGACCCGCAAGCTCGACGGCGCCCTTGCCGATCAGGCGGGACACGCCGGTTTCCAGGTAGCGCCGGAAACCAGCCTCGTGCATCGTCCGGAACCTCTCGGGCATTAGCTCCCGCAAGGGGCGGCCAGTTATTTCCTCGGCTGAGTAGCCGAAGATACGCTCGGCGCTGGGGTTGAAAGAGCGGATCATGCCGCTTGTGGTCATGGTGATGATGCCGTCGGTGGCCGTCTCCACAATGGCGCGGGTGCGCGCCTCGCTCTTGTGCAACGCTTCCTCGACCTTTTTGCGCTCGGTGATATCCGAAAAGACCCCCTGCCAGAACAGGGGCTCGCCTTCCTCATCGCGCACCACCACCGCCTCGTCGCGCATCCACACGATCCGTCCGTCTTTGGTGAACTGCCGGTATTCCTGGACAAAGGGTTCGAAGCTTTCGTTCGTGCGCTCATCTTCGGCCAGCACACGCTCACAGTCGTCGGGGTGGAGGGTCTTTGTCCAGTGCTCAGGGTCGGACATTATCTCCTGTGGTGTGTAGCCCTGAAGTACTTCTATCTGAGGGCTCATGTACGTGGTGCGGCTAGGGTTGGCTATCTCCTGCGTGTACACCACCGCTGGGAGTTGCTCGACCAGCGTGCGGTATCGGACCTCGGCCTGCCGAACCTTGGCCTCCGCTTCCTTGCGGGCGGTTATATCCCGCACCGCCGTCGTGTAGACGACGCGGTCCACATAGGACGACGACTTTCCGCGAAGCTCTATGTCGAAGGTGGAACCGTCTTTTCTGATTCCCTCCACCTCGTAGGGCTCTTCGTAGTTGGAGAGCGAGTTGCTCTGTATGAGGTCGTGGTAAATGGGCAGCGTGAAGTCCAGGGTGTTCTTACCGACGACCTCATCAGTCTTGTAGTCGAACATCTCGGCGAAGGCGCGGTTGGATTGGAGAATCTTACCCTTCTCGCTAATGATGATGCCCTCGAACGTGGATTCGGAGAGACTCCGGAAGCGCTCCTCACTGTCCCGCAGCGCGGAGTTCGACTCCTGGCGTTTATCCAGCATTTCGTTGAAGGCTACGGCCACCGAGCCCAACTCGTCGTCGGTGTAAGGCTCGATCCTGTGCTCGAAATCTCCTCCTCCGACTTTGTCCGCCCCGCTCTTGAGCCGTCGCACGGAGCCCAGGATATTGCGTCCGATGGTACTCGCCGCCAGAGCTCCAACGAGCAGGCCCACGAGCAGCAACACCAGTATGGTCACGTAAACACCCCGGATGGAGTTGCTGGCCGCCTCCTCGGCTTCGGTGAGCTGTTGGGCGGTCCATGGCTGCACCTCCTCGTCCAAGATGTCGTCGAGCTC
>JBGTFQ010000160.1:0-3235 GCA_041747155.1 Rubrobacteraceae bacterium | reverse complement strand
TCCTCGGAGCCCGCGACGAAGAACAGGGCCGCGAAGCCGCCGCGAAACTCGAAGGTGACGTGCGAGTCCATCAACTGGACGTCTCCGACACAGCCAGCATCGAGCGCATCGGTGGCTTTATCGAAGACGAGTTCGGAAACCTCGACGTTCTCGTCAACAATGCCGGTATCTCCAACGACGACGGCCAGAGCGGTGTCGAAGCTGATCTAGACCGCGTGCGAGCATCGCTGGAAGCAAACTTCCTCGGTGCATGGAGCTTGTGTCAGGTAGCGATACCGCTCATGCAGAAGAACAGTTACGGTCGCATCGTCAACATCTCAAGCGGCCTCGGCGCTCTGGAAGACATGGGCGGTGGCACGCCCGGCTACCGCGTCTCCAAGACCGCGCTCAACGCTCTCACGCGCATCCTCTCCTCCGAGCTACGCGGCAGCGGAATCCTCGTCAACTCCGTCTGCCCCGGCTGGGTCCAGACCGACATGGGCGGACAGAACGCCTCCCGCACCGTCGAAGAAGGCGCAGACACCCCCGTGTGGGCCGCCACCCTCGCTAACAACGGTCCGACGGGTGGCTTCTTTCGGGATCGGCGTCCGATAGCTTGGTGAGGAACTAGGTTGCTTGAAAGAGCATTGGGAGCTTACAGATAGCATCATGAAGAAGAAATGGGAGCGGCTGATAGCGGAACTGGAGGCGGAGTGGAGCCGGGGATTCTGGTCCCAATTGTTCGGTAACGGGGGATGAAGCATCGCGGACAGTATGTCGTTGGCGATGAGGTGGCTATGCGTGTTTGTCTGCAACATTTCTCGAACCTCATCTGAACTTACCGACGAAGCAGAAGAATAACATCTGGAAATACCCGGTAGCACTCGGAAATTCCTTCCCCGCTTTATGCGGGATTCTGCATCCGGACTTCGGAGAAGGCTTCTTCCACGCATGCGGCTGGATTGGACTTGTGCCATCATCTCCCCTAAGAAAGAGTCCAGCGAAAAGGAGGTAGACGAGCGTGCTTGCCTACGTATTCTGGCACTGGCCGTCGGAGGGTGTTGAGGCCCGGCACTACGAGCGGGGCCTGATCTCCTTCCACGAGGCGTTGGCGGAGGCCGGGCCGGAGGGGTTCCGCGGATCCTCGACCTTCCGCATCGAAGGCGCTCCCTGGGTCGGTCCCGGGTCTCGCGGCTACGAGGACTGGTACCTGCTCGACGGCTCCTCCGCGCTGGACCCCCTCAACGAGGTTGCCGTCTCCGGGGAACGCAAGGGCCCGCACGACAGAGTCGCCGGGGCGTCCGCCGTGGGCGGGGCCGGAGGACTATACGGATTCGGGAGCGGCGAGCCCACTGCGGTAGGGTCGGGCCTTGCGACCTGGCTGACCAAGCAACGCGGTACCTCCTACGGGGAGTTTTACGCCCGGATCGAGCCCTGGACGAATACACCACAGACGAGCCTCTGGCGACGCCAGTTGGTGCTAGGTCCCACGCCCGAGTTCTGCGTGCTGGGGCGTGCAGGATCGGAGTTTCCCACGGACCTCTCTCCGGTTGCCGTGGAGCGGACGTCGCTCTGGACGGTCGCCTGATCCACTCCCAATGAGGCTGAACTTCCTAGAATCATACTCTCGACAGCTCGCTGTATGGACTGAAAACGGGGATAATGGAGCCATGCCCCTAGAACAGCCTAAGCGCGACAACCCGCTGATGCGTCTTGCTCGCCAAGAGGCGCGGTGCGTTCCCGGAAGCCTTCGAGCGTAGGTTTATGCGGGATCGTGGATATGGGCTTCCGGGAATCACCACTCTGAGAAACTACTCCCCATCGAGTCCATAAACTAGCCGAACGTCTGATGCCGGGCTCTCATCCGAGGGATACATTCTCTCCAGATGGAACCGAAGCAGGAGATGAGCATGGAGAGCAAGGCAGAGAATTTGAGCTTGTTGTCGGATGGTTTGGCGGATGCGGTGGAGCGGGTCTCGCCTGCCGTGGTGCGATTGTATGGGCGTCGGCGGCGACCGGCGAGTGGTGTGGTGTTCGCGGATGGGATGGTGTTGACGGCAAGCCACGCGGTGGAGCGCGAGGAGGATCTCTCGGTCGGCCTGCACGACGGGCGGACGCTCACGGCTAGTTTTGTCGGGCGGGATGCTACTTCGGATCTCGCGGTGCTCGAAGTCGAGGGGTTGGATGTTGAGGCGGCGACTCCGTTAGATGGAGAAGTCCGTGTTGGACAACTAGCCCTGGCGGTTGGTCGTTCCGGGCGTGATCGGGGTGTGAAGGCTACTTTCGGGATCGTTGGAGCTGTTGGCGGGCCGTTGCGGACGCGGTGGGGTGGCAGGTTGGATCGCTATATCCAGACGGATGCTACGCCGTATCCGGGTCTCTCGGGTGGGGCTCTGGTGGATGTGTCCGGGCAGGTGATGGGAGTGGTGACTTCTGGTGCTTCGCGGGGGATCTCGCTCGCCGTTCCAGCGGATCTCGCCTGGAGCACAGCGGCGACGCTTGCGGAGCAAGGCTCCCTTAAACGAGGTTATCTCGGCGTGTTGAGCCAGTCGGTGCGCCTTCCGGAATCCCAGAGGGCTGGACTCGAACAAAACGGTGGCTTGTTGGTTGGGGGCGTGGAAGAGGGGAGTCCGGCGGATCGGGGCGGTGTGATGCTCGGGGATGTGATGGTCTCTTTGGATGGTAACGCAGTCGAGGACACCGAGGATCTACTCTCGATGCTGGTCGGAGATCGCGTCGGGCGGGGTGTGCCGGTCGAGGTGCTGCGGGGCGGCGAACTCGTCACGCTACAGGTTACAGTCGGGGAGCGCGGCTAGCGGTCGCCGCCGTGACGAGCGGTAAGATCAATAGTTTGATGGACGAAGAAACTCCAGGCTATAAGGGGCATTCCAGTACACTGGTGCGGGTCTGGATAATAGCGTCTGCCGCAGAGATCCAGAGCCTTCGGTCGATGCTGGCGGAGGTCGAGAGTTGGGGTATCGAGGTTGACGGCGCGTCGGCGCTCGGGGAGCTGGATGTGGAATCGGGTCTCGCCGGGATCGACGTGATGGTTGTAGCGGGCGAAGAATCGCTGGAGGATGCGACTCACGCGCTGGACGACGTTGGGGCTCTGGTCTTGCTTTCGGAAGACGCAGGGGCGGTCGAGCGTGTGCGGGAATTATCCTTGCGGGGTTGGGGAGTGTTGCCGGAGGATGCATCGTCTGAGGAACTTGCCTCGGCAATTCTAGCGGCGGCGAATGGGCTTGCGGTTATGCCC
>JBGTFQ010000159.1:0-2406 GCA_041747155.1 Rubrobacteraceae bacterium | reverse complement strand
GGGATACGGCGTTGCATCCGTCTGGATATAGCGATCCAATCGGCCACCCCACCGAGTCCGCAAAGGCCCGCCAACCGCACCAACGATCCCGAGAGTAGCCTTCACGCCCCTATCGCGACCGGAACGACCAACCGCCAGGGCGAGTTGCCCGACACGGGCTTCCCCATCTAGCGGAGTCGCCGCCTCAACATCCAACCCCTCGACCGCGAGCACCGCAAGATCCGAAGCCGCATCCCGCCCGACAAAACTAGTCGCGAGTGTCCGTCCGTCGTGCGTCCCGACCGACAAATCTTCCTCGCGCTCCACCGCATGACTCGCCGTCAGCACCATACCATCCGCAAACACCACACCACTCGCCGGTCGCCGCCGTCGCCCGTAAACTCTTACCACAGCAGGTGAGACCCGCTCCACCGCATCCGCCAAACCATCCGACAACAAGCTCAAACTCTCTTTGCTATGCTCCATACTTCACTCCTGGTCCATTTTTCTCTGAAGAGAATGTATCCCTGGAGAAGAGAAGTAACATCAGCCGTTCGGCTAGTTTTCGATTGGGAAGATGGCTAGACCGTATTGCTGCTTTTGGAGATTCTCAGTGTACACGACTGACTAATAGCAGGATATAACATGCCAAGTACTTGGCGCGACATCATACAGGGGGTTTGAGAGTATAGTCGACACTGAAGACTAGCAGCTAAGAAACTGTACCGAATTCTCGCCTTAGGGTTGCTAAGACTTCACCAAAAGTTTCCTTTATATTCCCTTTGCCGAAACGGATTTGATGAATACCGTGTATGTTGGAGAACTCTTCTGTTCCTCCTTCAAGTAGAGCTACCGCGCGGGTAAAGCCCAGCTTCCCCTGGAATAGACCCAACTCGTGAATAACATTTGCCCTAGCGTGAAACCTACCTTGAGCATCTTCATCTTCCGCGGTCATCACCAGTATTGCGAAAGAACTCTTACTGAGCATATCTTCCAGAATATCTCGAATTGTGTGTCCCGCTCTGGCGCCTACTTCATAGACTACAACATCGTGCCCATGATGGTCTTGTAGATGATCCTTCAGATCCCGCCATTGAGGGTTACCACCATGGCCTATAAATACTGTGGGAGCTTGCTTTACTGGCTCAGGTTTTGGTCTTGTGGCTCTAGGCGCATGCTCATCGAAAACTCCGAAAACCGCTTCAATATCGGAACGTTTTGGTAGTTCGACATCTACATCGCTGCCCGTTGAAGGATAAGTCGACACACTGAAACCTGCTCCGATATAAGACATCGAAAAGTATGCCCTATCGGGATAATTTCGATAATCGCCAAAGAATTCCTCTATTTTGTCGTGTGTCCATCTTCCTTGAGGAGTTTCGACAGACATCTTTGAAGTTCGTCCTTGCTTGTCGTCTCCCAAACGATTCCTAAAGACTTTAGCTGCTTGTCTAATCACTTCCTCGGAAAAGAATGCTCGCTCGTAAACTTTCTTTTTCTCCATTGCACCTCCTAAAACCTGGGTTGGGAAATAGAATCCTAAGAGTATTCTACTGGCGCTATCAACACTCACGACACTTTCTTTTCGTCAAGTCGACACCCTTCCACACAATCAAGGGCTTGTAAAGAGGCAGTGGTTCATGATTGACATAGTGCCAGAAGTTCTCCTACTACCAGGCTATCGGACGCCGATCCCGGAAGAAACCGCCGGTCGGGCCGTTGTTGGCGAGTGTTGCGGCCCATACAGGAGTATCGGCGCCTTCTTCGACGCTGCGCGAGGCGTTCTGACCGCCCATGTCAGTCTGGACCCAGCCGGGACAGACGGAGTTGACGAGGATTCCGCTGCCGCGTAGCTCGGAGGAGAGGATGCGCGTGAGGGCGTTGAGCGCAGTCTTGGAGACGCGGTAGCCGGGCGTGCCGCCGCCCATGTCCTCCAGAGCGCCGAGGCCACTTGAGATGTTGACGATGCGCCCGTAGCCGTTCTTCTGCATGAGCGGTATCGTCACTTCGCACAAGCTCCACGCACCGAGGAAGTTTGCTTCGAGCGACTCGCGCACGCGATCCAGGTCCGCTTCGATACCGCTTTGGCCGTCGTCGTTGGAGATTCCGGCGTTGTTGACGAGAACGTCGAGGTTTCCGAACTCGTCTTCGATAAAGCCACCGACGCGCTCGATGCTGGCTGTGTCGGAGACGTCCAGTTGATGGACTCGCACGTCACCTTCGAGTTTCGCGGCGGCTTCGCGGCCCTGTTCTTCGTCGCGGGCTCCGAGGATTACCTTGTGGTCCTGGGCGGCGAGTTGGCGGCAGATCTCCAACCCTATCCCCCGATTGCCACCACTCACCAAAGCTATCTTCTTGTTGTCCATGCCTCTCCTTTTATTACAGGTATCCCTTACGATCCCATGTTACATCAACTACCACGAAGAA
>JBGTFQ010000158.1:0-4933 GCA_041747155.1 Rubrobacteraceae bacterium | reverse complement strand
GGCTTCTACGCACGTTTTCCAATCTCAGTACCTCACCGCTTCGTGTTGGGCCGGGGCGAGATCCGTCCCGGTGTAGTTTTCGAGGTGCTCCTCATAGTCTATAAAGAGCGGCGCTTCGGGGTCGAAGGCCCGCTTCAAGCTCTTGAAGGCAACTCGCTTGTCCAAAGCGTCAAGCTTATCCAATGCTTCGGGCTTGTCAAGTCCCCGCAATTCGAGCCTCTCGCGCACCTGCTCGAACGCCATCATACCCTCTTCACTCCTGACTAGCACGCTGGAGTAACCATCCGCACTCCCGACACTACCCACCGAGATATCCGCCGCGTGACCCATAAAGTCCGCGCATTCGTCGCAACCCTTCAAAGATGCGCCGTGGAACTCCTTGATCGGCTCCTCAAATATATTGGCACCGTCGAGATCCTGCACGACCATCTTCCCGCGAGTGATATCCACCCGACCGACGTTGTCCAAATCTACACCGCGCTTGTCCCGGATCTCTTCCAGCATCAATTTCTCGTAGTTGAAGCTCTTGGTGCAGAGCAACGCTATCGTGAGCGTGATGGCTTCCACTTTCGACGATCCCCACGTCCACGGACGCGCCTGCATAGCCTGTATACCCTCGATCTCGCACGGCGTTCCGACCACCGCTATCCGGGGATTGGGCGGCAGATCCGCATCCTGGAAATCCATGTGTCCCAGCGCAAGCGTCTGGTTGTAGAAACTTCCAGCGCACTCGCGCACTTCCTCGGGTGTGGTCGCTAGAAACGCCTCGCCTTTCCATCGCTCGGTCTCGCTCTCCCGGGCTAGAAGCGCGCCGTCGATCTCGTCGGCTTCGAGCAGGGAGATGATGAGGGCGCTGACGAACCCACCGTCTTGAACGCCGTCGATCCGTTCTTTTACGCGGGCCGTGTAGCTCTCCTCTACGTGGCCGATACCTTCTACGGGACCAGCTCCGCCGGTGATCTTCCACGTCGACTCGTACTGCAACCCACCACGGGGGCAAAAGTCCCAGCACAAAGAGCATCCCGTGCACATCTTCACGAGCGTCGGAAGGTCGTCCTCTCCAAGACCAATGGAATCCGTCGGACAGGCCGCAACGCAAACGCCGCACTGCACGCAACGGTCGGCGTCGATGACCGCCCGCTCCAGATCCCAGAACCATACCTTTCCGGGAGCTTCGTCTATACCGTTCATCAACTCCCGGATATCGAAACCTGCCATTAAACACCTGCCTTGTCGCGGGCGGGCTTACGCAGAATTTCGCGCAACTCGCGGTTCTTCTTGCGCCGCGCCCACTCGTGGAAACGCTCGTCCTCACGCTTCTCCCTCTTGAACTGCTCAAAGACCGCTACAAGAGCATCCGGCACTTCCTTCGCTGGTTTCGCGCCCTCCACCCAATCTATGAATTGCGCGTCCGCCCCCAGAGAGCCACCGAGCCCGATATCCACGCCTTCCACGATAGAGCTTTGAGTTTTCGCGGTCTCGCCCCGGAAACCGACATCCCCGATCTGGGGTTGAGCGCACGAAGCCGAGCAACCCGAGAAATGCATTCGAACAGCATCCTGCCCGATGTCCCCGACACGCTCGTCCATTTCTCTGGCCCACTCTAAAGCCCGGATCTTGGTCTCCACGATTGCGAACCGGCAGAACTCGCTCCCCGTGCAAGCCACCACTCCGCGCTCGAATGCCCCCGGATTAGGCGAGAACCGCTCTAACAACGGCTCCGCCAGCAGCGCGTCGAGCTTCTCTTCCGGCACGTCGGTGATGACCAGATTCTGGTCGGTGGCGAGGCGTATTTGGGAGCCGTACTCTTCCGCGAGTCTTCCGGCCTCGGCGAATTGCTCGCCACTCATGCGCCCGACTGGGACGTTCAGCCCGACGTAGTAGAGGCCGTCTTGCTTCTGTTTATGCACGCCGATGTGATCTCCCCGGTAGTGCTTAGTCAGTCCTTCGCCGGATGGCGTTAACTCGAAATCGGCACGTTTCGCGACTTCCTCGCGGAAACCTTCGGGCCCGAGTTCCTGGACAAGGTAGCGCATCCGGGCGGTCCAGCGGTTCTCGCGGTTGCCGAGTTCTCCGAAGACTTGCGCGATAGCTCGCGTCAGTTCCACGACTTGGTCCTCGCGCACAAAGACATCCAGGTCGGAGGCCATGCGTGGCCCGTCGGAGAGGCCACCGCCAACACGCACGTTAAAGCCGATGGTCCCGTCTTCGAGTTTCGCGGGCAGTAGACCGATGTCGTTGATCTCCGCTTGCGCGCAGTCCTCGGTGCAGCCGGTTATGCTCATCTTGAACTTGCGCGGCAGGTTCGCATACTCGCGGTTGCCAGTAAAGAAGTCGTTGATCCTCTCCGCTATCGGAAAAGCGTCTATTACTTCGTCGTGGCCGAGCCCTGACACCGGGCAGCACAGCACGTTTCGGGCGGAATCCCCACAGGCTTGCACGGTTGTCATTCCGACCGCTTCGAGCCGCTCCCAAACTTTGGGGATGTCAGCCATCTTGAGCCAGTGAAACTGTATTGTCTGGCGGGTCGTGATGTCCAGAAAGTTGTTGCCGAAGTGCGGATTGGAATAAGGCCCGTTGGCGAAATCCACCGCTATCTTTCCGACAACCTGCGCCTGTTCCGCCGTCAGCGCGCCACCGGGAACTTTTATGCGCATCATGAAAGCGTCACCGCCCTGCTTCTGCGGATACACACCGACCCACTTCAAACGCTCGACCTCGCCAGGGACCGAATCCATCGCCGCAAGGTCTTTGGAGTAAGTGTCGATGATCGACTGTTGGACTTCCAGAGGGTGCCGTTGTAGCTTGATCTTCTCGTTTTTATTGAGGGTCTGGCCCTCCCGAATGAATTTCAAGGCTATCCCTTTGAAGGCTTCGAGTCGCCGTCCACCCAGTGGATGCCGCACTCGGTCTTCTCGCTCTCGGACCAGCGTCCGGCCCTGGGGTCCTCGTCGTCGTGGACGGGACGAGTCTGCGGCTCGCAACCGATGCTCTTGTAGCCCTCATGCAGCAGCGGGTTCACCGCGATCTCGTATTCGTGGATGTAGTCCCAGACCTGCTCGTCGGTCCAGGAGGCCAGAGGCGCGATCTTCGCCGCCTCGTAACGCTCTTCCCAGGCGACGATCTTCGTGGCCGCTCGCTGAGGTGTCTGCTCGCGACGGATGCCCGTCATCCAAGCGTCGTAGCGGGTCAACGCCTTGCGGAGAGGTTCGATCTTGCGGATCTGGCAGCACAGGTCCGGGGTGCAAGTTCGCATCTGCTCTCCGTACTTCTCGACCTGCTGTTCTATGGTCAACTCGGGACGCAAAACCTCGACAGGGAGCTTATATCGGCGCATGACCTGCTCTCGAAAGCGGGCCGTCTCACCGAAGATAAAGCCGGTGTCGATGGTTAGGATAGTAACTTTGTCCGTGAGCTTGGAGATCATATCGACCAACGCCATCCCCTCGCCACCGCCGAACGACGCCGATAGAGCCAGCTTATCGCCATAAGTGTCGATGGCCCATTGGATCACCTCGCGAGGGTCCGCACCGTCTAGTCGCCGCGACTCCGCTTCGAGCTGCTCGTTGGATAGTCGTACTGATCGATCATACTGTGAACGCAAGGCTTCAGACATCAAGTGCCTCCAAAAAGGATGTAAGAACTAACAAAAGAAAGGTTTCGACTCAGACACAAGTGCTACATCGAGCACCCGGAGTAGAGGCCGTGAACATTCGATTCATCCATTGTCCGCAGTTACCTTGCAACTCCATGTGCGGGATATTAAGCAATATATTCCCATACGTCAACGCAATTCCGATAATTTTTGTCGGATTTAATCTAAAGTCTTCTTTTCAGGCCGATTTCGTCCGGAATTTTATCGGAACATATCCCGCTCCGGCGGCATGATGAGCTCCGTACCAACCCCGACACCTCGTTCGTAGTCGTAGCCGCGAACTATGGCGGCGGGGACACCGTCCGTCTTGCCCATGACAAGCTCTGCAGCACCGGAGATCTCATCGGCCACCGCGAGAACGCTAGCGTCCATCAATCGTCCATGTTCGTCCTTTTGCCCCCGGTAATCGACCAGCGGGTTCATACCCGCTACACCGATAGCTATGTCTGTTATTCCGAAACGCCAAGCTCGACCGAAAGAATCCGAGACGATCACGGCGAGGTCCAGATGCAACCTTCGGGCCAAAGCCTCCCGGATGCGACGCGCCGACGCATCCGGGTCCACGGGCAAAAGACACACGCTCTCTTCTTCCGGGATGTTTGAAGCATCTACTCCGGCGTTCGCGCACACGAAGCCGTGATGGGTTTCGGATATGATGACGCCCCGGTCCATGCGCACGATCCGGCGTGACTCGCGCAGGACTACCTCGATCTGGCGCGGGTCTTTGCCGTATTCACCGGCAAATTGTTTTGCGAACGACGAAGGTTCGACCGTACTCAGATCCACGACTCGGCCTTCCGCTTTCGCCACTATTTTGTGCGTAACCACGAGAACATCGCCGTTTTCGAGATTCAGGCTGGACAGAGATATGAGAACATCCGCCAGGTCGTCGCCAGAAGATATTTCGGGTATTCCGCGTATGGGCAGTACTTGGAGGCCGGTCAAGAGTCGTCTTTCTTGGAGAGGTCTTCGAGGTCCCCGGTGGTATCCAGGTCGAAGCCGACGTGAAGTTGCTTGAAGACCTGGAGATCGAAGCCAAGCTCCCGAGCCGCCGCGCAGTGAGCTTCGAAGCTGCCAACCCCAAAGAGGAATGGGATTGAGTCCGGGGGACGCAGCAGAAGCGCGTTTGTACCATGACTGTTTGTGTCCGGGGAGATGGTGACGCCCGGCCCGTCGCCCGAAGCCGAAATTACCGCTCGAACGTCATCTTCGACCAGCAGTGGGAGATCTGCGGGCATGACGAGCAGGGCTTCCGCGCCGTGCTCCATCGCCCAAGCC
>JBGTFQ010000157.1:0-2722 GCA_041747155.1 Rubrobacteraceae bacterium | reverse complement strand
AGCTTGCGCAAGTTGAGGATGGGGATGGTCGGTGGGGGCGGCGATGCTTTTATTGGCGGTGTGCATCGTCGGGCGGCGTTGATGGATGGGGAGATCGAAGTTGTCGCCGGTGCCTTGTCTTCCACGCCGGAGAAAGCCCGTGAATCGGGCCGCACCTGGTATCTTTCGGACGACCGAAACTACGCGAGTTGGGAGGCGATGCTCGACGGCGAACTCGCGTTGTCGGAGGAAGAGCGCATCGACTTGGTTAGCATCGTCACGCCGAACCACGTTCATTTTCCGGTGGCGAGCGCGTTCGTGGAGGCGGGTTTTAACGTCGTGTGCGACAAGCCGATGGTCCATTCCACAGGACAGGCGCGGAAGCTAGTAGAGTCCGTGGAGCGGATGGGTGTCGTCTTCGCGGTGACGTACAACTACACCGGATATCCGATGGTTAAGCAGGCGCGGCACATGGTTCGAGAGGGGATGCTCGGGGAAATCCGCAAGGTCGTCGTGGAGTATAGTCAGGGATGGTTGGGATCCAACCTGGAAGATTCCGGTAACAAGCAGGCCGGTTGGCGCACCGATCCGGAGAAATCTGGTGTCGCCGGTGCGATGGGGGATATTGGGTCGCATGCCGAAAACCTGGTCTCCACCGTCACGGGATTGGAGATCGAAAAAGTTTGCGCCGATATCACCACTTTTGCCCCCGGTCGCCGCCTAGATGACGACGGGAATGCCTTGATCCAATTCAAGGGTGGATCTCGCGGCGTTCTAATAGCCTCCCAGGTCTCCACCGGCGAGGAGAACCGCCTGAGTTTGCGAGTCTACGGCACCGAAGCAAGCCTCGAATGGCGGCAGGAAGAACCAAACGAACTGCTCTTCAGGCCCGACGGATCACCACTTCAGGTACTAAAACGCGGCAACGACTACCTCTGCGAAGCCGCAAAGAGCGCATCAAGACTTCCACCCGGTCACCCGGAATCCTTCTTCGAAGCGTTCGCCAACGTCTACGCCGGAGTGACTGCGGCGATTCGCGGCAAACCTGGCGATTTCCCTACCGTCCACGACGGCGCAAGAGGCGTGCGATTCATCGAGAAGATCGTAGAGAGTAGCCAGAGCGAGAAAAAGTGGACGGGGATGAAGTAGGAAATAAGCTGGTCACTACGCCGCTAAGTGCGGATCTCTGCGAATCAGCCGGTCATATCTGTCGATCTCCGGTAGAGATTCTCTACGAGCGATCTACCCTCGGACTCGGACACGCCAGAAGCCGAAGGCGATTATGCGGGCTGGTGTATCCCGCAAGATAGGAACACGGAGCAGGCGACGCAAGATCTTTGGCGGTGCGAATGGTTTGTTGGATTGAAGTGTGCGGGCGAGGATCTGTCGTTGGATAGAGGTTTGTAGGGCTTGGATCAGTCGCGTCGGCATTTCTCTGTGTCGTTGCACCGTTGCGAGGTGTCGAACATCCAGGTTCGTAAGTCGCCGCTGGCTCTCCTTCAGTGGTTCGGAGAGTACGTTCGCCGCGACGACGGCATCCTGGATTGCATAGTTGATGCCGACACCACCGACCGGGCTCATCACGTGGGCCGCGTCCCCGATCACGACAAGCCCCGCTTTGTACCAGCGTAGGCATCTACTCGATTCTACGGAAAGCAGCGAGACCTGATGCCAATCCTTGAGGTGTTCCAGTCGGTCGGCGAACTCGGGGACCAACTCCGCGTACTCCTGGCGCAGCTTCTCCATCCCTGCTTGTCGCAATTCTGGGAAAGCACCTTTCGGTATGACGTAACCGGCTTGCCAGTAGTCGAAGCGGTTTAAGAGAATCGTGATATGTCCCCGACCGAAACGCCCGAGGACATCTTCTGGATCTCCCGGCTTGCGCGGCAATTTGAACCAGAGCACGTCCATCGGCGGCGAGGTCTTTACCGGCTCGAACCCGGCCAGCCTCCGAACCCGGCTACCGCGCCCATCCGCGCCGACCGTGAGCGCCGCTCGAACCTCGTGCGTCGTGCCATCGCTCTCGTATCTAACTCCGCGTACTACGCCGTCCTCCTCGACCAACTCTCGAGCCCTCGCCCTCATCGTCAGGCGGAAGTTTGGATAGTGGGAAGCTTCGGCAGTTATGAACTCCAGGAAACTCTTCTGCGGCATCATCGTGATGTACGGGAACCGGGTCTTGAGCCGGGAGAAATCCGCTGGCCGGAAGGGGCCGGTGGCTGTCTGTACTGTGACGCCGGGTGTCTTGGCGTGGCGCAACTCCAGTAGCTGGTCGGCGAGTCCTAGCTGGTCCATTATCTCCATTACGGAAGGATGGATGGTGTCGCCACGGAATTCCCGGTCGAAGTCCGGGTGGGCTTCGAGAAGTGTGACATCCACGCCGTTGCGAGCTAGCAGTAGCCCCAGTACAGCGCCCGCTGGGCCACCACCGACTATGCAGCAGGTAGTGTGCGATACAGATCGTTCTCCATGCGCCGTCCGAGTTTCCGTTGTCTCTGCCATGAGAGACTCCTTTCTTACTCGACTTCCCGGAGGGTGCGGGAGGCTATGAGAAGCAGTGCCACACCGTATCCGGCGAGGATCACGAGGTTGCTCCACACCTCTTGCAGGGAGCCGTTGTCCTTAATAACCTCTTGGATCACAGTGTTCGCGTAGAACAGCGGGAGGGCGTGTCCGAGCCATTCCGCCCAGGTCGGCAGGTCTTCGACGTCCATCAGCAGACCCGACAGAAAGACCGAAGGCA
>JBGTFQ010000156.1:0-13295 GCA_041747155.1 Rubrobacteraceae bacterium | reverse complement strand
GGGCAACCACGTGAAGATGCCGTAGTACGAAAACACCATCCCAAACCACAATACCCACAACATCGCCGTGCGCCGCGTATAGTCCCCGGACCACAACGCCCGCAAACCCGCCTTTTCCATGGGCTTTGTTTCGGGCGGGTGCGACTCTTCTTCTAGTTCTGCGGTGCTTACTCCGAAGTAGGCGGCGGCTTGGCGGGCTTCTTCGAGTCTTCCCTGGCGCAGGAGGTAACGGGGGGATTCCGGGAGGTGGCGGCGCAGGATTATGACGTAGAGGGCGGGGAGGGAGCCTATTACGAACGCTATGCGCCAGCCGAATGTTGGGATCACCAAGAAACCTATTAAGGCAGCGAGGATCCAACCATACGCCCAAAAACTCTCTAGCAACACGACCATCCGACCCCGCCGCTTCGTCGGCGCGACCTCCGAAACTAGCGTACTGGCTACCGGCAACTCTCCGCCCAAGCCTAGCCCCGTTATGAATCTCAAAACCAAGAGCACCCCGTAGCCCCAGGCGAGCGCGGTCAACCCGGTCGCCACCGAATATAAGAGTAGAGTCCCCATCAAGACCGCCTTGCGACCGTATCGGTCGGCTAAGGAACCAGAAGCCGCCGCGCCCACGAACATCCCAAAGAGCCCGATGCTTATAGCCAGACCTACTTGGGCCTGCGAGAGATCCCACTCCGCCGCCAGCGCCGCCACCACAAACGCCAACAACCCGATGTCCATCGCGTCAAACATCCAACCCAAACCAGCTAGGACAGTGACCTTCCTGTGCCCCGGACCAACCTCCGCCTCATCCAGCCCACGTTCGAGATCCCGCGCAAATAAGTCCATATAGTCTCCTTGTAACTCCTAAAGCCCCGCTTGCCACACGAAAATGTAGCAAGGTAGCTAGTTTGTAACAAAGCGCTACATTTAGTATCACACGGGTTATAAAGATTGGCAACCGGGGTGCGGTTCGAGGACTATTCGGGAGGAGTTTTGGGGGTGTCGGACAACTGTGTTGGAGGTTCGGCCAGGGGGGTGTGAAGTCCGAGCGATCCGGTTCGGGTTTTGGTGTAGAAGGCTATCAAGATAGTTCCCGTGAGCATGGCTAGGAGTCCGAGGAGACCGGCTTCGGGGCCGAATGGTCCGCCGGTCCAGAGGGTTGGTCCGGCCTGTTGGGTGGAGATGAAGGTTGCGCCGAGGGTGTCGAGGCCGCTGACGGGGAAGCCGTAGACGTTGCCCTGAAAGAAGTTCCAGGTGATGTGTAGGCCGATGGGGATGGAGAGCTCGCCGGTGAGGACGTATCCCGCGCCGAGCATCAGGCCCGCAAGGGCTATGTTGAAGGTGCTGATCGCGGTGGCGTTGGGGTTGGAGGCGTGTAGCAGACCAAAGAACGCTGAGGTGAGGATAAGGGCGAAAATTATGGCGGCGCGGGGTCCGAGTGCCGGATAGTTCAAGCCCTCTGCGACGTTGCGGAGTTGGTAGCCGCGAGAGAACGCCTCTTCGTAGATGCCGACGCACAAGAAGATGCCGATGGGTAGCAGGATGGCGAGGATGAACGACTTGCCTGAGCCGACTACTACGAAAGTGTCGCTTACAGAGATCCATCCGAGCAGGAGTTGCAAGAGGAAGATGCCGGTCATCAAGAACGCACCGAGAAACATCCCGAAACCTAGGTTCACGAACCAGCCGCCGTTCAAGTGAAAGCCAAAATCAGCTACGGGTCGGCGGTCGAGGAAACGACCCACGACGAACACGCTGATAAAGATCGCTGTGAGCGAAGCGAGTCCTCCGAAGAGGAAGAACGCGGCGAATCTCTCCGAAGACAATCCCGCGCTTCCGAAGGCCGGAAACGTTGGATTTATGAAGGAGTAGATCAACTGAACCAAGCTCGTAAGGAGCGCTGTGAGAAGCACGAAAAGCAGGAATTGCGCGACCAGTCTCCAGGGGGCGCGGAGCCTCTGCGAGACGCTATCTACAAAGAGCCACAAATTGAACCTTCGATCCTCGAAGTGCCGGTACGGGCAGGATTCTAACGTCTGCGTCGCTCAAGTCCGGATCAGGTCGCGCGCGAGCAGGTCCATCAGCAGGCCGTCCTGCCAAGAGCCATCCGGTGAACGCCAGTATTCGCGCATGATGCCAACGGCCTGGAAGCCGATCTTTTCGTAGGTGTGAATCGCCGCTGCGTTCTGGGCCGCTGGGTCGATCACGAGCCGATGATGTCCTCGCTCGTCGATCAGGTAACTGGCGAGCGTGCGTAGCGCGTCGGTCCCGAGTCCCTGGCCTTGCGCGTGTGTGGCGATAAAGATGTCTATGCCCGCATGACGAAAGTCCGGTTCATCCTCTTCGTAGTATTGGATCAAGCCAACTAACTCACCATCACGCTCTACCGCGAATGGCTTTGCATCCTCTCCCCCGGCGGCCTCCCGGAGCAACTGGGCCTCATCCGGCGGACCCCACCACTGGGCAACGCTGGGCTCCGACTGAATCCTCGCTACCTTCTCTACGTCATTTGCTTCTAGCGAACGAAGCACGATGCTGCGGCCCCTCAAGAGAGCCGGTCGGTCGTCTGGGATTTCCTCCGACTGTGGCTGCATATCTCCCATTTCACATTCCGCCTCTCCCGGCTGTGAACCGCCGATCCCTCACGCTACATGACGAGATTGTAGGAGAAGGAGATTCAGCCCTCAACCGTTACGAGCCTCGCATCTCCTGTTGGCGCATGGGCATCGCGTCGATCCTCTCGAAAAGCTTTTCTGCCGAGACGGGATCTTCTGAGCGGAATTTCTCTCCGCCGTCGCGCCCGATCAGCACGAGCGTGAATGTCCCCGGCGGCACGCCGTAGCGGTGTCGCGCTTCTTTGATCTCTTCGTCTTCCGTAAAAAGCGTTATCCTGAGATCGCGGTCCTCGAAGCCGGGTTCGTGGCCCGCGAAGAGGTCGCGTTGTTCCGTGTATTCACGGCTCTTTGATGGGGTCAAGATCAAAAGTCTTCGCGGGTTCGGGCTCACGTACGCCTTTCGTAATCGTCGCTGTCTAGTACCCTCTGGGGGTTGAGAGGATTGTACGAGATGGAAGGTTGGACTATGCAGAACACTCAAGAGCCGGTGCGCTTCACTGCCTATTCAGATTATCTCTGACCGTGGTGCTTTAACGGGGCCGTGCGCCTCGCGCAGATAGAAGACGAGTACGGTGATGCGGTCGAGGTGGTGTGGAAGAGTTTCTTGCTGCGGCCCGCGCCTCAGCCGCGCAGCATCGAGCAGCACCGCGAGTACACCCGTAGCTGGCTGACCCCGGCGGCGCAGCCTGAAGCAGGAAGTTTCACGGTCTGGGCTACGGAGAACGAGCCACCGAGTCACAGTGTTCCGGCATTGGTGGCGGGTAAGGCGGCGGCGAGCTTCGGGGAGGAGGCTTTTCGAAAGTTTCATATGGAGATCATGGCGGCGTACTTCGAGGAGAACCGTACGATCTCGGACCCAGATGTGATCCTGGACGTTGTCGAGAAGTCTGGGATACCTGTAGAAGAGTTTCGCGAGCGGCTGCAACGCGACCACCAGGCTTTCGAGGATGAAGTCTTTGCCGAACATACCGAAGCCGTGAGTCTGGGTGTCACGGGCATTCCGTCCGTGGTCGTGGACGACGCGCTCCTGATCCCCGGTGCGGTCGGCGCGGAAGTCTACCGTCAGGTCATAAAAGAACGTCAGGAGCTACGAGAGGTTTAGGAGTCCTTCATCGCCACAGTAGCTTTTATGGCATCGGCGTAGCCATTGGTCATGGCTTGGTAGCGATCCGTCTCCCGAAAAGCCTTCTTGCCGGAGCGACCCATCGCCTCGAAGCGGCCTTTGAGGGCGCGAGTAGTGAAGTAGACACCCCGATAGTAGGGGACGAGGTTTTCGAGCGGCATCGGCGGGCGTTCAGGGCGCACGCTGTCATGCGCGTCGGCCCCTGAAAGACGGATGAATGGTAGGCTGGTCTCCGGACTCTCCCGGACGTTGGGTGAGCGTCTCAGGTCGTCGAGGGCTGCGAAAAGCTCCTCGTCGTCGGGACGGTCGGCGAAGTCCGAGCCTTCGTAGAGGAAGCGTATCTCTCCAGAGCGGTCGATAACGACGATAGCAGGGATGGCGACACCCTCACGGTCGTTCCACAGTCCGTAGGTTTTGGCTAATTCGCCGCGAGCGTCGCTCAGAAGTGGGAAAGGAAGGAAGAGTTTATTAGCCATGTGAGCGTTGTTGTGCGGTGGGTCCACGCTGATACCCGCGACCTGAACCCCTCGCTTTTCGAATTCATCAAATTGCCTGGCAAAGCTGACCAGCTGCCCGTTGCAGTACGGTCACCAATCTCCCCGGTAGAAGACCAGCATCACCGGCCCGGACTCTAGCTGTCCCGAGAGATCCCAAGGATACCCCTGACCACCCGGCAACTCGAACCTCGGTGCTTTGTCTCCAACCTCGACGTTCGCCAACAGACCCTCCCGAACTAGCGTCACCGACACCGTCGACTCTAGCATATTCTCGCTAGGTCTTGAGTCTATTGGGATGTCGCGAGCTACTTCACTCCGGCGCCGTACCTCTTGTAGTCTTCGGCTCGTCGGACGCGCTCGGAGACTATGCGACCGCCGTGAAGGGTCGCGCCGAGTACGAGTCCGACGCTCACCAGCACGATGTCCTTAATGATGTACTGGGCGGCCAGGGTTGGGGCGTGGTAGGGACCGGAGAAGAGATCAGCTGCGAAGATCACGAGCGGAGACATCGCACCGACCATCTGAAAAGCCAGCAGCAACAGAACAATTCGCAGATTGCGGCCCAGGATCAACCCGATCCCGATAGAGCATTCGAGCAGCGCGACCATCACCAGGCTAACGCTATCCGGGACGATCCCAAAGCTCAGAACCTCCGTAGTGCGGGTAGCCAACCCCTGCGCCGGACTCGCGCCAGGGAAGAACTTCAATATCCCAAAAGCCAGAAATACGAGCCCTAGACTCACCCGCAGAACCGTCAAGCTATGAAGGACCAACCACCTAGTAAATCCCGTCTCCACCTGATGAAGCCTCAACTGTAGATAAGCCATCTGAACGCCTCTCGTAGATTGTGCTGCTACTCACAAAACACTACGGGAGCCACCTGATGAGGGATCATTGTCGGAGAAGTTCGCCTAGGCTATTTCTCCTCGCCCAAGATGCGGGTCGACTCCTCGGAGATCCTCTTCTCCACTTTGTCTTCCACTCGCTTCTTCTGTTTATCCACTTCGTCTTTCGCGCGTTGCTTCTGCTTGTCCACCTCTTCATTGGCCCGGTCTCGGACTTGATCCTCGATCCCGCACGCCGCCCCGGAGACGGCGACGAGCAACGCCATGACGAATATCGTAAGTTTGCGCTTCATGTAGTCCTTTCTGACAATCCCACCGATGTTAGGCGGGGTCGTGGAGATAGTATCTCACTCGCCCGGTTAGGAAATACCGGTCACCCGTAGACGACCGTAGATGAAACCGAGAGCCAGCCCTCGTTTTCGAGGTGTTCCCAAGCTACTTTGATGTGTTCTTCGCCGAAGAGATCACCCTTGCGCGGGGTCCAATCTCGGATGACTTTGACCGCCTCTTCCAGAGACGTTACTTCCTTGTTTTGCGCGGCCCAATGAACCGTCGCCAGAAGCTCCACTCCGTAAGGAGTCTCGAAACCCTCTATCAGCCGGGCCGCTCTCTGAAGGCTCTGCTCTGTCTCGGGATGATTTCGCAGATAGCTTCGAGCTTCTTCCTCCGCGCCAGGGAGCACCTCTATGTCTGACCCGCCGCTAAAGTCGCCGAGCCCACTGATGTAATGACCTTCGAGTGTTTGTAGAAGAAACTTCAAGTCATTCGCGTATGGACCGTAATCGCCCTCCTGGAACTCCAGATCCAACGATGTCACTCCTGCGACCTGTGCGAAGTAGGCTAGCTTCCAGGTCACGATGCGGCCCGCGGTATAGTGAGATGCTTTGTAAGCCCCGATTATGTACACCATTGCGGCCCGTGCCGGAGTTAGTGGTAGCTTGGCGCCGTCCGTGAAGTGATAGATGGGCGTGGACGTGTCGTCGGACATTTCTAGAAACAATCCATCTGTAACGGAGTGCTCGTCCAGAGGAGATCCAATTCCTCGGGGGTGAGTCCGTGTGTGACGCGCCTACACTTCACCGTAGCAGTACCTGGTGCTCTCTTCGATGATCTGGATCTCCTCCGGTCCGAGGTCGAAGAGTTCGTAGACTCGTTCGTTAAGCTCGGTCTCCCGGCGCACGATCTCGGCTGTCAACCGCTCGTGCTCGGCGCGCCGTCCCGCCAGCCAGTCCTCCCAATCGTCGCGCTCGGCCAGCGGGATGTCCGACTTGAAGACCTTCTTTACCTCAGCCCGCAACGCCGGGAAGTCCAGGTTCCACCATGCTGTCAGCTTCTGGTTCAGCTTCTTTTCTGGTGTACCCAGATCCGAGAAAATGCGGCGGCGCGCCCTCTCGTGTAGCGTGTAGCGGGCGCGGGCCTGTTCTGTGATCCCCAGCGCTAGCGCGCCGAGCTTTTCGCGTTCCTCAATAGAAGGATCAGGAAGAGAAATGTTTTCCATGTACTGTATTTTGAGTCGGAACCGATCTGTGCCTGCTCGCTCACCAAATCCCATAGCGGATCTAGATATGAAAAACCATGAGCATCGAGATGCTAAACACGCAATAACCCACGGTTCATTGGGTACGGCTGCAAAACCAGTGTCACCTACATAGAATCCCGAGTTTTCCCACGAAAAGCGAGGGAACTTGGCGATATCGGGCCAAAGTATTTTAGGTTGCTCAAATGCGGCGAAGTAATCTGCCGAGTCTTGAATTTCATACCATTTGTATGAACCTGATTTGCGTCCGGGCCAGCGTTGTTGACTATCCCAGCTTTTGGGACGTGGCTCCAATTGTTTCCTGTACTGTTGCAAGTAGTTTTTAATGGCTGGGTAGGCTTCTATATCAATACCTCTGCGAGTAAAAATGAGCCACTGCCCTTCATCTTCGTGATACCAAGGACGTAGGTCTTCGCCGCGCAAGAAGGGCTTAATAATCTTCTCTGAAGCTATGTCTTCTTCAACTAACCGATTACGAACAGTCTGATCAATAACGAACGCTTTGTTGAACCCGGTTACTGCGCCTCTATACATCTCCCCATCTACAGTTTCTTCTAACGTTTTGCCTTTAGCGATAAGTTTAGCGAAGACCTTGCGCCCGGCCGCGTCGCCGAGTTGCCATCCGGTGTCGAGCTGGTCGTGAATGGAGAGCGGAAAGAGTTTGTCCGCTATCCTATCGTCGAAACTCGCCAGACCTTCGCCGCGGGTGAAGACGGCGGCCTGGGCGGTGTGATCCACAGGCGGCGGGTCGCGGCGCACGACGTGGATCGCGGGGTAGAGGTCAGGCGCGTCGACAAAGACACGATTGTCGCCGAGGTCTATCAACTCTTCGATAGTTGCTTCCTCGCGCAGAAATGTGCGCAACGGTGTGGCGTAATTGGCTCGCAGCCAACTGTTGCTGCTGATATACGAAAGTCGCCCGCCCCGCCGGAGTTGCTTGAGTCCCTGACCAAAGAAATACACGAAGAGGTCCGCGACGCCGTGATAAGTTTCTGGGTATGCCTCCTTGAAGTACGGCTTCAACGGTGCCAACCGCTCTTGGCGCACGTAGGGCGGGTTGCCGACCACCGCGTCAAAGCCCGCGTCGTCCCCGAGCGGAAGTCCCTGCCGGTCGAAGAACACGTCCGGGAACTCAAGCTCCCAGTGGAAGAAGCGGCTCTCTGCGGCCTGGGCCTGGGCTTCGTCCAGCCAGCGCTGGAACTGGGGCAGCATCACCACGTTGGATTTCGTGATGTAGTCTGCGAGGGGCTCCCAGAGCGAAAGGTCAACCTCCACCCCGAAATGGGTCGCGGTGGCTACATCGGCCAAGCGAGCGTAGCGACGGATCAGGTCTTCGCGCAGTCGGGCGTAGAGCCTCTCCTGCTCCTTAACGTCCTCCACCGTATCGGCGGACGATTCTTCTATCAGCCAGATGTTGCTGACCGCCGTGCTCATGCTCTGCCGGAAGGCGTCGTCTTCGAGCATCGAGAGTTGTGCGCCGTCGTCCTTCGCTTTTTTCTTGCGCTTCTTCGCGCCGCCGGGTTGAAGGTCGGAGATGCGTCCCCCGACGAGCGAGTTGCCGGTGCGCAGGTGATGGTCCAGAAACGAGAGCGGGCGGTCTTTCGCCACGGTCGCGAGCCATAGCGAGAGTTTAGCGAGGTCCACGGCGAGCGGGTTGAGATCCACACCGTACACGCAGCTCTGCGCTACGCGCCGCTTCCAGTACGCAAGCTCCGAAGCCGCGTCCAACGCCTCCCCAGCTTCGTCCTCCGGCGTAACGCCAAGCTCCACCAGGAAGCGAGCGATGTACTCCGTCACTTCGACCAGAAAGTGACCACTGCCCATCGAGGGGTCGAGGACGTTGACTTCGAGAACCGCCGCGACTTTCTTCTCGTCCGAACTAGCTCCTTCTACAGCTTTGCGGAGCATCGGCCCCACGGTAGCTTCCACTATGTACTTCACGATGTAGTCCGGGGTGTAGTAGCTGCCAGTCGCCTTCCGCTCGCCCCGGTCGTCGAGAAGGGCTACCGTCCAGCCCGGTTCTGTCGTCGAGGCTTCGAGGTGGTATTCGAGGAGGCCCTCGTAGATCGTACCGAGGTGCCGTTCGGCGAGGTCGCGGTAATCCACGAACTGCCCCTCGACGCGGGAGAGCCGATCCACCGCCTCGCGCAAGTGTCCGTCTCCGACGCTGTAATTTTCGAGGAACGGGTGACGCTCCCCGTCGAAGAGGCCGCCGTTGAAGGTCGCGACGTTCAGAGGCGGGCTTCCGGCGTCGATGATCCCGAATAGCTCCTTCAGGCGCGGCCAAAGCGTCGCGCTGGTCGGGAGCAGGGTACGGCCCCCGACGAGTCCGGCGGCGACATCGTGTTTTATGGCGTGCAGGCTGTAGTAGTCGCGGTAATCCTGGCTATCCCGCACCGGGAGTAAGTCCCGAGACTCGGCGTAGAGCACGAAGAGAAGCCTGTACAGCAGGATCAGGGCGCTGTCGTATACCTCTCGGAGAGTCTCTTCTTCGGACTCCAGCTTGTTTGGGGGATAGTCTAAAAAACCTTGCGCTAGATGCCGCAGAGCTTCGTAGACCTGGCTTTTGAGCGAATCCCCGATATTGCGAGCGTAGTCTTCACTCTCCGAGAGCAGCGCCCCGACGCCCAGAGGTCCATCGTCGAAGGCCGCCCGCCGGAAGAAAGCGTAGAAGTACAGGAACGACCCAACGTCACCTGAGTCCGACAAGGCTTTGAGGTCCACCTCATAGAAGCGGTCGAGCTTGTGGGCGGAGTCCCGGTGATACAGTCGCCACAGGCGTCCATTGGTCAGGATGCCCCAGTCCGTCCCGGCGTGTTGCATGTAGAAGGAGATCTGGAACGAAGGGTTCTTGTTGGAGAACGCATCCTGATTACCCTTCTTTAGCGAGAGGTCCAGCGGACGGTCCCAATACTTCGCGTCGGCCACCGCGAAGGCACGTCCCCGCAAAGACTGATCGGTAAGCGTCGTGTTCTTATTGGTGGCGAGCGAGGCCGCATCCCGGTACAAGACATAGTCGGGGCGCTTCGTGCCCTCGGGAGTCTGGAGCGCGGGCTGCACCTCGAACGTATCCTCGTGTCCTAGGAGTCGCAACATCGGACGCATCAACTCCTCCTCGACCTGGGCCTCGTTGGTGCTCGGCGTATATGCTTCGAAAAGGCCCGATACCGCAAGCATCGCCACGTTCGCCTCATCTTCGAGGGCTTTCCAGTCCGGCCTATCCGGCAGCGTAAGGTTCAGATAGTGGTCCGAGAACAGACCGTGGTTTCGGTGCGCGGTATCCGCTGGCTGTGGAGTAGCTTTCATACCGGAAGTATAGAGTGTCTACAATCCCAAGCCCACACCAAAATCATCGCAACAAATATCCAAGATACGGAAATCTTATTGCTTACGCATCGACAGCCGAACCCCAATCATCATAGACTTACACGACTGACACAGAAAGCCAAAGGAGACTCCATGAAAGTACTTGTAGCTGGGGCGCATGGTCAGGTAGCGCGTTATATGGTGCAGATGCTGGCCGAAGCCGGTCACGAAGTACGGGGGCTTGTCCGCAAGGAGGAGCAACTCTCGGACGTCGAGGCCGATGGCGCCGAGGCAGCCTTCTGCGATCTCGAAAACGACGAAGTCGCCGGGCGCATCGGCGAGGTCGTGAAGGGCTGCGACGCTATCGTATTCGCGGCGGGGGCGGGCGCTGGTAGCGGTGATGCTCGCAAAGAGACAATGGACTACGGTGGCGCGGTCAAGCTTATCGAGGCTGCGAAGGAGCAGGATGTCCGGCGCTATCTGATGCTTTCTTCGATGGGGTCCGACGACCCCGAGAGCCGCGACGAGAAGATGCGTCCTTATCTGCGGGCGAAGGGTCGGGCCGATGAGCGGCTGCGCGAGAGCGAGCTCGACTACACGATCATCCGTCCCGGACGACTCACGGACGAGGCGGGCACGGGCGCGGTGGATCTCGCCGAGTCGCTCGGAAGGTACGGGGAGATCACACGCGAGGATACAGCCGCCACCTTCGTCGCCGTGCTCGAAGCACCCAACACCATAGGAAAGACAATCGAGGTACTCGCTGGAGATACACCGGTGAAGCAAGCCGTAGAGAACTTGTAGCGGCGATGCCCTCAAACACTCGCTACTACGACCGGGTCGGAGCACTCTACGATGCTATTATCGGCCCGGCCTCGGGTGGGTTCCGAAGGCGAGCCGCGACCTCACTCCAGCTACCGCCAGACGGACGGCTCCTGATCGTGGGTGTCGGTAGCGGGTTGGATCTCCAATTCTTCCCACCCGAAACCTCTGGCGTAGGCGTGGACCTTAGCGACGGGATGCTCGACCGGGCGAAGCGCCGCCGCGCCGAACTCGCGATGCGCCACTTCGAGCTACACAAGATGAACGCCGAAGCTCTAGACTTGCCGGACGCGAGCTTCGACGCGGTTTACTTGCCGTTAATAGTCACCGTCGCCGACGACGGCGCACGGGTGCTAGCGGAAGCCGCCCGCGTAGCGAAGCCCGGCGCGAGGCTCGTCATCGTGGACAAGCTCTGGCCCGAAGACCGGGATCGCCCTGAGCTAGTCCGTTCCTTGAGCAGACTCACCGGCAGAGTAGCCACGCATATAGACCGCCGCTTCTCAGAGATACACGCTGGAGCGCCGCATCTCGAAGTCCTCTCCAACGAACCCGCGCTCTTTGCAGGATACTTCCGTCTTATAGTGCTGCGAAAGCCGGAATAAACAGAGAGCCGCCAACCTGAAAGGCGACGGCTCGGGACACGCTATGCGTAAGACTATGCTTCGGCGGTTGTTGGGTCGATTACGGAGCGGACTTCAGAGACTTTGTTAGCCGGAAAGCCGCCCTGCTCAGCGTGCTGGCGGATCATGTCCTCGTTCGGGGCGATGTAGGTGCAGTAGATCTTGTCGTCCGTTACTTGACTCTGGATCCACTGTATCTGCGGTCCCATGTCGGTGAGCACGTTGCATGAGGTCTGTGATATCCCCTGCAATTCTTCAGCCGACAACTCTCCAGCTCCGGGTAGTTCGCGTTCGATCACGTACTTGGGCATTCTTTTCTCCTTTTCACTGTCTTTCCCCAACGAAAATTGTAGCAGACATTCTTAGAACGGATACACCACCATCCCCAAAGCTCCTAACGCGTACCACGCCCCAAACGCCATACTCAAAACTCCCAAAACAGGCGCGACCCGCTCGAAGTTCCGCGCCACCGGCCCCCCTGCGATTACGAGCCCAAACACTGTGGAGAGCAATGCCATCGAGACTGCGGTCCCGACCGCGAAGAGCAGCAACGCTCCCGTAGCCTGAACTTTATCCGAGATAGTCGAGAGCAAGAGCAACGTAAGCCCCCCAGATCCACCGATGCCGTGTACGAGGCCAATGCCGTAGGACGAGACCGGCGTGCGCTGCTTGACCCGGTGACCGTGCTCGTGGGCGGCACTCTCAGCGTGCGAGTGGACGTGGCGGTGGGGTTCAGCGGCATCATGCCGGTGGACGTGTACATGATATAGCCCTTTTCGCCACCGCAAGAGTAGTCTCACGGCCAGCAGGATGATGATGCACCCGATGGCTACTTCGGCGACTTGGCTGATCCTATCGGGCAGATAGCGGTTGAGGAGGACCAGGGGCAGGCCGATCAGCACGAGCGTCGTACCATGACCGAGTCCCCAAAAGAACCCCATAAAACCGGCCTTGCGAACGGAGTCATGCGCTTCATCCGAGGCTATAAGCGTCGTGACCGCCGACAGATGGTCCGGGTCGCTCGCGTGCCGCAATCCCAACAGCACGCTGACGAGCAGTATCACCCCAACGCCCGCGCCGCCATGCATGACACCTTCGAGCCAGTTGTCCAGCGCAGCCAATCGTTCCTCCGCTCTCTAGTCCTTCAACGCCGCCCTTACGAACCTGCGGTCATGCTCCCACGCGAACTCCAATCCGTCTACCTCTTCCGCCGATACCCAGCGCAACTCCGCCACGTCGTCCGCTGCTCGTGGCTCACCGTCGACTATACGCGCCTTGAAACCAATGGCGAGAACCCACGCTCCATCCTCGCCGTAAGTATGAGTAGCGAGCGAGATGGGCTCTCCGTCCACTTCGATCTCCACACCAAGTTCCTCCCGCGCCTCGCGCTTCAAACCTTCCACCGGATGCTCCCCAACCTCCAAAAACCCACCCGGCACGTCGACCTTCCCTTTCTCCGGTTCGATGCCCCGCACCGTTACGAGCGCTCGCCCATTCTGGACGATAGCCGCCCCGACCGTCGGAGCCGAGTTGCGATACCAGGAGCGGCCACATTGCGGGCAGGTCGTTCCGCCGCTCGTTCGCGCTTCGCCCAGTTTCGTGCCGTCCGCGGGGCAGTAGCGGAAGGGTGTGGTGGGGGAGAAAGGTTCGGCGGTCATGGGCGGTTCTGGATCAAGGTCTCGGCTACGTTGGCTAGTCCTTGCACGTCCCGCACCACTTCGACGCGGTTGCAGAGTGGCTCGTAGAGCGGCATGTCGCAGCCGCCTAGAGACCAGCCCCATTTCGGTTCGGGGGTTATCCAGATCACCTGCCGCACGTGCTGAGATATCTCCTCGAACGCTCGTGTGTTTGCGTCCTTCCCGTTGTTGCGTCCGTCGCCCAGGACAACGAGCGTCGTGCGGTGATTCAGGGTCGGCAGGTAGCGGTCCTTGAATTGCTCGGC
>JBGTFQ010000155.1:0-22502 GCA_041747155.1 Rubrobacteraceae bacterium | reverse complement strand
AGCTCGGAGATCCAGGGTTGCTCCACCACGAGCTGCGAGAATCGCACGAGCAACTTCTCCAGAGCCGCGAAGTCCACGCTGGAACGTCCCCGAATGCCCTTTAGAGCCTCGAATATGCGCGTTCGCTCCATTGTGCGCCGCGCCAGCGTGGTCGTGAGCGGCGGCAACGCCAGAGCCCGGTCCTTGTAAACCTCGACCAACTCGCCACCGGAACCGAAGAGCAAGACCGGCCCGAACTGCGGATCGACGCTGCTACCCACGATCAGCTCATACCCATCGAGCGAGACCATCTTCTGCACCGCCGCTCCGCCGAAGTCCTCCGGCCCGAAGTTCTCCGTTATCGAAGTCTCCATCTCCGTGTAGGCTCGACGGACTTCGTCTGTGGTGGCGAGGTTCAGGCGGACTCCGCCGACATCGGTCTTGTGCGTGATCGTCTCGGAGTCTAGCTTCAAGACTACGGGATAACCGAAGCTCTCCGCCAGATCTATAGCTTCATCTACGCTTCGAGCTACTTCGGTCTGTACGGTCGGGATGCCGTAGGCTTCTAGAACTTTTTTGGCTTCGTACTCGGTTAGGATGGTGCGCCCGGTATCCCGGACGGCTTCTACGATCTCACCGGCTTTCTCCCGAGCTACGTCATCGGTGTCGGTGGCGGGTTCGGGGGTTTCGTAGATGCCACGCAGGTTTTCCGAGTACCGCCACATGTTATTGAAGGCTCGGGCGGCAGCGTCCGGATAGTCGAAGGTTGGGATTCCCGCGCCGTTCAGTATGGAAGTTCCGGCTGCAACCTCGGCTCCGCCCATCCAACTAGCGAGCACGGGCTTCTTTCCGGATCGAGCGTAGGGAGCGAGGGCTTCGGCGGTCGCGGTTGGGTCGGTCATGTCCTGGGGAGTCAGGATGACCATTAGGCCGTCGCTGTCCGGGTCGTTGGTGTTGGTTTCTAGGGTTTTGGCGTATCGTTCTGGGTCGGCGTCGCCAAGGATGTCTATTGGGTTGTTGTGGCTCCAGGGGGCCGGTAGGAAGGAGTTTAGGGTCTCCATCGTGCCGGATGAGATGTCCGCTAGTTGACCTTCACCGGTTATTAGAGCGTCGGTCGCTAAGACTCCGGGTCCACCCGCGTTCGTTATTATCGAGAGTCGCGGACCTTTGGGGCGGGGTTGTTTGGAGAGGACTTCCGCCATATCGAAGAGGTCGCTGATCTCCTCGACCCGCAAAACTCCGCTGCGCTGGAACGCGGCGTCTAATACTTCGTCGGAGCCGGTTAGCGAACCCGTGTGCGAGGCGGCGGCTTTCCCAGCGGCTTCGGTTCTTCCGGCTTTTATGACGATGATCGGCTTGGTCAGGGCGACCTCGCGGGCAGCGGAGAGGAACGAGCGGGCATCGCCGATTGATTCCATGTAGATGACGATGCTCTCGGTTTTCGGGTCGTCGCCGAGGTAGTAGATCAGGTCTCCCCATCCGACATCCATCATCGAACCCACCGATACGAACGCGCTGAAACCCACGTTTTCGGCAAAACTTCTGTCCAGGATCGCGGTGAGCAACGCGCCGCTCTGACTCAGAAACCCGACGTTGCCGGGCCGGGCGATGGAACCGGCGAACGTGGCGTTGAATCCGCTGTTGGGGCTCATAACACCGAGGCAGTTTGGTCCGATTATCCGCATCCGACCTCGCCGCGCTTCTTCAAGGACTCGCGCTTCGAGCTCCGCGCCTTCGGGACCGGTCTCTTTGAAACCGGCGGAGATGATGATCGCACCTTCCACTCCGGCGTCGACGCAACCAGCGATGATACCCGGCACCGCCGGAGCCGGGGCCACGATGATCGCGAGATCCACAGCCTCCGGGATGTCGGCGACGCTCGGATAAGCCTTGATCCCGAGTACATTCGGACGCTTGGAATTTACCGGAAACACCGTACCACCAAAGGGATTGGAGATGAGGTTCCGCATGATGGTACGCCCAACGCTGCCGGGCCTGTCAGTAGCCCCAACCACCGCAACCGTCCGCGGCTTGAAGATAGCGTCCAGGGGCTGACGTTCGTATCCGAGAATGTCGTGCGCGGGGTCCGCAGTCCTGATCTTCATGAAATCTCCTCGACTCAAGCCACAAAACCTAACTCTAGGTTTTAGTTTCACATATATTCTTTACGCACTTACTGTTATAGCAGCGGAGATCGACCGGCAGAGTGAAACCGGCTACGAGCAGGAAGGAGTTGGAGAGTTTTGGTGGGGATCAGGCGCGTTTGCGAACTATGTTGTCTAGGAGGATGGTGTTGGGGATGCGGTACAGGTAGCCGTCTTCAGAGCGGACGGTGACGGAAGCGTGTCCGAGTTGTTCGACGGTTCCTTCGACGCCGTCGACGCTTATGATGTCGCCTTCGGCGGTACCTTCTTGGACGTAGCGTCCGGCGGCTACGTTGCCCGACAGCCGGGCGAGTCCGTGGCCGATTGAGAGTGCCGCGACGAGTCCGATCGTGGCTAGGACGACGATGGCGAGTATGACGAGCAGGGAAGTATCCAGCCCGAGTTGTCCGGCGGCCACGAGCGAGGCGATGGCGAGAATCGTAATAAACACGACCCGACGAAAGACGTTAACGCCCCGAAGCTCCGCCTTCGCCGCTTCACCGGCTACGAGATCTGACAGCCATCCCGCGCTCATGATCCCGGCGATAAGAATTACGAGAGCGACTAGAGCCCGCCCGGAGAGGTCTACTATCGCGTCCATTGTGTGCTCCAGCGACGAGAGGCCGAGCACGCTCAGGGAGCCAGCTACTCCGGTCAGTATGATTCCCCAGAATAGTACGGTCCCCAGGAGGCGAGAGGGTCCGCTCACGTAGCCGAGGCTGCTCAAGGCTTCCGAGGCGCCGGTCCGGTCGAAGAGGTCATCCAGGCCGATCTGCTCCAGGAAGCGGGCCGCGTAGCGGCGGAGTAGCAGCGCGATGACGAGGGCCGCGAGGATCACCGCGACCGCTCCGACGAGCCGGGGTACGAATTCCGTCAAGACTCGCGTGAATTCGCTCATGTTGTCCATAGGGTTCTCCTCCGTGACGATCTAAACGGGCTGGGTCTGCGTGCGCAAGCCCAAATAATAGACGAAAGCGTCGAGGTATGAACGACCGAGGCCCGAGAAGACGTTTTCCGCTTGGCGAAGAAACGCCGTCCGGTACGCTCGCTGTACCGCGTAATCGGCGATGCTGGCGGGGGCTTCGATCTCCTCCTCCCCGAGAGCCGTGAGCATCACGAGCATCCGGGAGTAGGATTCCGAGAGGCGGCGATGTTCGGGGTTGTTCTGGATCAGGTTCTCCGCAGCCAGGGCTTCCTCACCGATTAGTTCGCCCGCCGCATACGAGCCGACGGTCTCAAGAATCATGCGGCGCTCTTCCACCCGAGTCATTTTTCACCTCCGCCATTGGTATCGGAGAGGGCCACGAGCAGGGCGGCCCGGCCACGGGAGGCCCAGGCTTTCGCGGTACCAGCGGGGACATCCAGAATCTCCGCGACTTCAGAGTAGGGGAGATCCTCCATGTGCCGTAAGACAACCGCCGCCCGGTGTTCGTCCCGCACGAATTCGAGAGCCTGCATAAGCTCGTCCCGGCGTTCCGCGCCAAGAGCTTGGTGCTCCGGGTCCGAGTCCGTGCCGGATGGTTCCGGCAGATACGGTAGCTCGCCGTCATATCCGCCCAACCCCCGTCGCGCCTCTTGCTTTCTAGCGTTGAGACAAGTGTTGACCGTGATTTTGTATAACCACGTACTAAAAGCACTTTCACCTCTAAAAACCTTTATGTTCCGCCAGACCTTGATCCAAACCTCCTGGCTCGCGTCCTGAGCCAATTCCGGGCCGACTATTCTCAGAGCTACCCGGTATACGAGCGACGAATACTCCTGGACCAACCGACGGAAGGATTCGACATCCCCTTCTGCCGCAGCGTGGATGAAGGTCCGATCTTCGTGGGTCGTCATTCGTGCGATCCAGGCGACTCAAAGTCTTCATAACGCTTGTCGAGTGTAAGTGCCACACGTCCAAGATACCAGAGAAGCATCACCCCGCATACCTATTCTCGAATTGTGGGGATCAATCGCACCGCAACTGTAACCAATTCGACGGGCCGGTTGTCTTATGTTTTAGAAGGGCAAGAACGGGCCGGAGTTCTACGATTCGGCGCCGGAAAGAGTTTGAAAGCCAGGGAAGGTGGAACCTTGTACGGTATCGAAACGCCGCAGCGTAGCGAGAAGTCGGGTGGAGTCTATCTGATGGGGGAGTTTGATCTCTCACGCCTGAACGAGCTGAAGTCCATCCTGGGCGATGCAGTCGCCGCTAGGGAAGAAGCCATCGTGGACCTCTCGGAAGTCACTTTCATGGACCTCGGTTGCGTCCGGGAACTGGCTTTCTACTGCCGAATTCACCCCGACGGCATAACCCTGATCAAACCATCCTGGCAAGTCCTAGCGAGCATCAAAGCCTGCGGTCTCGGAAACTGGCTACGCTTCGCCGACGATGAGCCCCGGAAGCAGGCATTCTCCAACATCGCCTAAACAACGCCTCGGAGGGCTCGAACCCCTGACGTAGCCCTCCCACAAGCCTCATCTCCAAGAAACACCCCAAAAACCCTCCAATGTTACGAAATTGCAAAGCCCAGTCACTAGAGTGAGGGCTTTTAATGCTCTATGATGCGAAAAGAGTAGAGATATTCCGCTGCGCCATGCGTCTCTTCGGTAATGCCGGTAAACAACCGGACTCCGCAAAGTGCTAAAGCGCGTACGGTAAAGCTGGAGAGGGGAAAGATGAAGGTAATGGGGGAGAATCTAGACAACTTTCACGCATTCGCCGGTCGCTTCTGTCCAAAGAACCGAGGAGAGTGGCAGTGATAACTATCGACAGAAAGCGTGCCTCGACCCATACGCGACTCCGTTTCGTCATCATAGCAATCCTCCTGACAGCATTAGTAGCCACGATACTCTCGCCGACCTCCGAAGCCAAACAAGACAACTTGAAGGCAAAAGCGGAGAGCGAGAAAACTAGCAAAGCGAAGTTCGGCAAATCAAAAGCCAAGTTCAGGAAAGCTAAGGCCGAAGCAGCGAAAGCCGAAGAGTCGGAGAACGAAGAGACGTCGGTTGAAGAGGCTAAAGTCGAAGAGACGAACGCCGCAGAAGCCAAGACTGAGGAAACGAGCGGCGAAAACGTGAAAGTTAGTCGCTCGGAAGCCAAAGTCGCGAAAGCTGGAACCACGAAGGCTACCACAAGCGATGGTTGCGCTAGAGCAAAAGCCGGTGACGTAGTAGCCGAAGCCGGTTGCGACGGCAATGATAGCGGCAGCAACAACGATGGTGGGGGCAACAACGACGGCGGCACCGAGGAGACCACTGCACCGGGAACCACTGCCGAAGAAACTACCAACGACGAGACAACTGGCCCTGCAGAGGAGGATGCGGACTCGAAGAAAGGACCGATAGCTGGTGGCACAGGCAAGGGCGAGGACTTGGATGTCAAAGGTGACATCATCGGGCAGGACGACAACGGGAACGATGTGGTCGGGATAGATACGATCACCATCCAGACCGAGAACTGTGAGATTACGGACCAGGACAACCTGACCATAACGCTTAGTGACCGGGGCGAAGCGTTCAGGATCCGGGATGGCGACAACGTCGATATCACTTTAGGTCAGGATGGAACGATAACCGCTAAAGGCAGAAAGACACTCGGTGAGTCGTTCCCAGCGGATCAAAAAGACAATCCCGACAAGCTGATCATCCCAATCCCTGTAAGCGAGGACGACACACCGGGTGGTGAGGTAAACGACACTTTCCCGATCATCAGCTCCACGGGTATCGGCGGCGAAGGATGCCGTGCGACCCAGGATGCTAACGCTGCTACCACTCCCGACACTACCGATACTGGCAACAACGCGGTGGACCAGATAGATCGGGACAAGCCGCTGCCGGATACCGGTGGAGAACGAAACGTCTCTTATACAAGAGAACTAACGTTGTTAATGTTCTCGGTTCTTCTAGGATTGACTGGTTGGCAGATTGCGCTTCGGGCGCGTCGCTAGGGACTTGGAGCGATGATCCTACGCTTCGGTATAGTGATGATGGCTTGCGCGGCGTTTCTGGCTGCGGTCGTGGCTATAAGCCTCGCCAATACCGGAGAAGAAACCTCCACTCGTCCAGTCGCCGTGACCGTAAGAGAGCCCGAGCCGACCAACCCTCCCGAAAGAAGATCTACGCTCACGCCCAAGGAATCTAAGGAGAAACCGAAGGCGCGGCCCGAGCCCGAGACCGAAGTGCAGGATACGACTCCCACAAAAGATACTCCCATCCAGCAAGAGGTGTGGCCCGAGGCGAAGCCAGCCGAGTTAGAGGCTGCGAGCAAGCCCCGAAAGTTCAAGGTCGCGCCAGGCGCGGCGATGAGTCTGACGATAAAAGACATCGAGCTGTACGATGCCCCGGTCTACGATGAGGAGAGCGAGGAGGCGCTGGACAAGGGTGTTATCCACATCCCGGAGACACCCATGCCGAACGACGACGCGTCCGTGAAAAACGTTTATCTCGCTGGACATCGGCTCGGATACGAGGGGACGGCGGCCCGTATGATCTTCTACGAGTTGCCAAGCCTCGCTAAGGGCGACGAGATACTCCTGCGCGACCGCGATGGCACGAAGCACACCTACTCCGTCTCTGAGAGATTCGTCGTATCCCCCAACGAAACCTGGCCCATACAGCCTGTCGAAAACCGCGATATCGTGACACTCCAGACCTGTACGGGCCCGGATTACAGCCAACGCTTAATAATCCGGGCCGATAAGCCCAAAACCGCTAGCTTCTGAGCACTAGTACCGGCTATGTTCGGTTTCCGAAACGTCGCCGTGGGCGATTATCAGAATCTCAACCTCGAAATCCTGAAGAGTGTCTTGGACAATCATCTCGACGACTTTCGAGTTTTTGGGGCGGCTATGTTGAGTGGATCCCAGACCTCATTCAAGCCGCCCAACGAACTGAATCAGACGTAATTGGCTTCCAGATACTCCAATATAGCGTCGGACTCCGGCATCATCACGCCGCGCTCGGCATCGACCAGAAACGGCACCTGATGCTCGCCTGAGATTCGTTCGAGCACTTCGGCGGATTTGCTCCCCGGCCCTGCTGAATGCGCGACCCAGGAAACGCCAAGCTCGCTCAACCGTGAACGAACCTTCTTGCAGAATGGGCAATCTTCTTTCTGGTAGATCTCCAACATCCAAAATCTCCTATCTAAAAGCAACACTCCACAAAGACTAGCACTCCCGCGCCTCGAAACCCGTCAAAAGTGATACGTTAGGACGGTCGGCACGGCACCACGACCCGAGGGAGACGACATGGCGAACCGTCTGGCGAACGAGACCAGCCCGTACCTCTTGCAGCACAAGGAAAATCCGGTGGACTGGTATCCCTGGGGTGAGGAAGCCCTCGCCCGCGCTCGCGAGGAAGACAAGCCGATCCTGCTCTCCGTCGGATACTCGGCCTGTCACTGGTGCCACGTCATGGAGCGCGAATCCTTCGAGGACGCGGCGACCGCCGAAGTCATGAACGAGCACTTCGTGAGCATAAAGGTCGACCGCGAAGAAAGACCGGATATTGATTCGATCTACATGCAGGCCGTTCAAGCTCTGACTCGCCACGGTGGTTGGCCGATGACCGTCTTCTTGACCCCGGACGGCTCGCCGTTCTACGGTGGAACGTACTTTCCGCCCGTCCCGTCCCGAGGCCTTCCGTCCTTCACCCAACTCCTGGTCTCTCTGGCCGACGCTTACGAAAACCGCTACGAAGAAGTTATGAAGAGCGCCGAAGGCGTGGCCGAATATCTGCGATCCGCGACCGGCGGCGCCATAGCGCAAGGCGAAACCACCGGGACTGCGCTCCTGGACAGTGCCGGTCACGCGCTGCTCGGTGAAGTCGACCGGCGGTTCGGCGGGTTCGGGACCGCGCCGAAGTTTCCCCAGGTAATGAGCCTCGAAGTCCTGTTGCGGCATCATCACCGTACTGGGGATAGGTCCGCGTTGGATGCTGTCGAGCTAACGTTGCGGCGCATGGCGGAGGGTGGAATATACGACCAGATCGGGGGCGGTTTCGCTCGTTACTCGGTAGACGCCTTCTGGCTGGTCCCGCACTTCGAGAAGATGCTTTACGATAACGCCCTCCTCTCGCGCATCTACCTTGAGACCTACCAGGCGACAGGAGATATCTTCTACCGCCGCATCGCCGAGGAGACTCTTGACTACATCCTTCGAGATATGACGAGTCCGGAAGGTGGTTTCTACGCCGCCGAAGACGCGGACTCCGAGGGCGTCGAAGGTAAGTTCTACGTCTGGACTCCGCAGGAGATAGAAGCGGCGCTCGCCCCCGACGACGCGAAGCTCGCGATGCGCCTCTGGGACGTGACCGAAGCGGGTAACTTCGAGGGTGAGAACATCCTCAACATCACACGTCCTCCCGAAGCTGTGGCAGCCGAATTCGGACTCTCGCCCGATAGTCTCGAAGGTCTAGTCGAGGCGATAAAGTCTCGGTTGCTTGAGGTGCGTAGCGAGCGCGTGCGGCCCGAGCGGGACGAGAAGATCCTGGCCGCCTGGAACGGACTTATGCTCCGATCCTTCGCCCTCGCCGCCCGCGTAACCGGTCGGGAAGAGTACCGGGTCGCCGCCGAAAAGAACGCCGAATTCATCCTGAAGAATCTGAAAGAGAATGGACGGTTGCATCGTTCGTACAAGGATGGCCGGGCGCGGTTCAACGGGTATCTGGAGGATTACGCGATGGTCGCCGACGGTCTGTTGGCGTTGTACGAAGCGACTTTCGAGACGCGCTGGCTCGTAGAGGCCGACGCTTTGTGCGATGCGATCACAGAGCTCTTCTGGGACCGGGAGAGTGGTTCTTTCTACGACACGCCCACCGACCACGAGACGCTCATAACCCGTCCCCGCGACATCTATGACAACGCCGCCCCCTCCGGCACATCCGTCGCCGTGGACGTGTTGCTAAAGCTCGCGCTGCTCCTCGATCGAGACGACTATCGCCAGAAAGCCGAGACCGTCCTCGAAGCGTCGAGTGGCGGTATGGAGAAAGTTCCCGCCGCCTTTGGACGGCTGCTCAGCGCACTAGACTTCTCCATGAGCGGAGTGCGCGAGGTCTCGATAGTAGGAGACCCGGAATCCTCCGACACCCGGGCTCTCGTGGAGACCGTCCACGCCCAATACATCCCAAACAAAGTAGTCGCGGGACGCTCCCCGGACGACGAGGAAGCCGCCGGTCTGATACCGCTCCTCGCCGAGCGTCCAATGCGCGGTGGCGAGGCTACGGCCTATGTCTGCGAAGGCTACGCTTGCAAGAGCCCGACCACCGACCCTGAAGAGTTAGCGCGGCAATTGACTCTCTAGCAGAGGATCACGAGAGCAGAGCGCGAAGACGAGTGGTCTTGTATCCACTGATGTAGAAGTGCTCGCAAGAACATTGTGCCTGGTTGATGATGTGATTTACTGGGCAAAACTATGAGAATGTCAAAGAAAAGTTTCTGGCAAGCACTGAGCTACACGTCACCCTTTCGGGCGCGCTCGAATTCCGAGCATTCATCAGACGAGTTGGCCTCGAAGGCCAAAAAAGCGGATTTCAGACCCGATATCGAGGGACTGAGGGCCATAGCTGTCATTGCTGTGTTGCTGTACCACGCTGGCGTGCCATTCGCGGGTGGCGGCTACGTTGGCGTGGATGTATTTTTCGTGATCTCGGGCTATCTCATCACAGGCTTGCTGTTCAGGGAGCTGGAGCAGACCGGTACTATATCGCTCCTGCGGTTCTACTCTCGTCGCGCCAAGCGACTGCTTCCCCTGACGGCGGTCGTGCTTGTGGCTGTCGTCGCGGTGTCGTGGCCGTTGTTCGATCCTGTGCGCATGGAAGAAGTTTCCTGGGATGTGATCTCTGCGGGCCTCTACGTTATGAACTGGACGCTGGCTTTCCAGGCAACCGACTACTTTGCAGCTGGCCTACAGGCGAGTCCGGTCCAACATTTCTGGACGCTGGCGGTCGAAGAGCAGTTCTATCTTGTCTGGCCGACGCTGCTTCTAGCCGTCGCCTGGTGGTATCGCCGCGATAAGGAGAATCGAAACCTGCGGACGGCGCTAGCGGTAACCTTCGCTTTTATCGCGGTTGCGTCCTTCGCTTATGGGGTCTACGCCACGGAACGAGAGGCTGGCGTGGCTTACTTCTCCACGCTGACCCGTGTCTGGGAGCTGGCACTCGGCGGGTTGCTAGCCCTCGCCCCCGTCTCGCGTCTGAGGTGGATGCCCCGCTGGGCGATGATGACTCTGTCGAGTGCGGGACTCGGGATGATTCTATTCGCAACTTTGCGGTTCAACGACGACACTTTGTTTCCGGGGACTGCGGCGTTGATTCCGACGCTCGGGACTGCGACGATAATCGTGGCGGGATTTGCAACCTTTGAGGGACCGTCCCGCCTTCTCACGCTGGCTCCGATGCGCCACATCGGACGGGTCTCCTACTCCTGGTATCTGTGGCACTGGCCGCCGCTCGTCTTCGCAGCCGCGATCTGGGGTGAGTTATCCACTGTGCAAGGGCTGATCGTAGTTTCAGCGTCCTATATCCCGGCTGTCCTGACACATTACTGGGTGGAGAAGCCTATTCATCTATCCCGGACACTCTCCCGGCTGCCTAACAAAGCCCTGGCTCTAGGCGGAGCGTGCACCACCTTCTCGGTGGCCCTGGGCTTGTTGCTTCTTGGGGTGACGCCGACCTTCACCGAACCCTCGGAGGATGAGGTAGCAGGTGCTGCGGCTTTGCGTGGCGGATATGCGATACAGAAGACCGCTGATGCTGTGCTTCCCGCACCGAGTGAGGCGAAGGAACGCCGTTCCCAGATGTATACCGACGAATGTCACGTCCAGCGTACGGACACGGATTTTCCCGATTGTGTCTACGGCAACCCTTCCTCCGAGACTACCGTGGTGGTCTTCGGGGACTCTCACGCGTTGAGTTGGTTCCCCGCTTTAGAAAAGCTCGCCAAAGAGCGAGATTGGCGTCTCGTCGGTCTTACCAAGAGTTCTTGCCCGCCCGCCACGGTGCGCCGCTATGAGGGCTCGCTCCGTAGGGAATACCATGAGTGTGAAACTTGGCGAAAAAAGGCGTTAAAGCGCATCGAGCGGGAGAAGCCGGACCTAGTTGTAACGGGTAGCCTCAACAGGTACGCGCTGATTGAAGGCGACAGGCGCTTGAGTCCAAAGGCCGGTGAGAAAGCGTTGGAGAGAGGATATATCTCGACGCTCGAAAGGCTGCGCGGCACCGGAGCCGAGGTCGCAGTCATGAAAGATATTCCGAAACCGGATAAGGACATACCCGAATGCGTTTCCAAATCCCTCGACAAGCTGCAAGACTGTGCGTTCTCCCGAAGTGAATCGCTCGATTATCCTCCGGTGGAAGAGCGGGCGGTCAAAGAAGTAGAGGATGTGACGCTCGTGGATCCCATCCCCATGCTCTGTCCCACTGAGACTTGTCCGGCTGTTATCGGCGACACCCTCGTGTACCGAAACGGCGCTCACATCACGCCGAATTACATGCGGACTCTCGCTCCGTGGCTCGAAGAGAAACTCCCCGAGCCGGACGGAGCGTAGGCTGGGATCAAACCCCCACGGGCACAACCACCGACCCCGAAGAGTTAGAGCAGCAACTCATGCTCTAGCCGAAGACCGCTAGCGGAAGATAAGACGAGACGATCCAGTTGGGAGCGTCCACGACTTCGCTGATCTTCAGGTCCACCACGAGGCTCGCGAGCACGTATGCCTCGACGGGCTCTAGGCTGTAGGTCGTGCTGATGTGCTCGACCATCGCCCGCAGGGAATCCTTCGTCGCCTGCATGAGATCGGTGTTGACGCCCATCGTGGCGTACCATCCCATCTCTTCGACCAGCGGGGTGAGCGGGCCGGGAGTCTGGAACTGCGGAGCCGGGATGCTCTTGCCTTTTATTAACTCGAAGCGCAGTGAGCCGTACATAGGACTCTCGATGCCGGTCACGCAGACCTCGCCGTCGCCCTGAGCCGCATGCGCGTCGCCGCAGGAGAAGAGAGCGCCAGGCACTTCGACGGGCAAGTACAGGGTGCTGCCTTTTGTGATGTGGCGAGTATCCATATTGCCGCCGAAAGGTCCGGGGGGCATTATGACGGGCTTGTCGGATACGTTCGGGCAGACACCCATCGTCCCAAAGAATGGTTCTATCGGGATGACGATATCGTCCTTGAAGAGCGTGTAGTCGCCGTTGGTGAGGTCGAAGATCTTGAGGTAAGCGTCCGGGAAGTCCTCGGGTAGAAGTCCGAAACCGGGGATGACCGCCGTCCAACCCCATCCTACGGTGTGAATATCCAGGACTTCGACCGCCAAAACGTCGCCGGGTTCGGCTCCTGCCACTTTCACGGGGCCAGCCAACGGATAGAGGAGATCCCAGTCAAGAGTATCGAGGGCTTCTACGGTGGAGTCCGGCGTGATCTGACCGTCCGAAACTTCCCGCGTTTGATACACCACGGTATCCCCCGGCTCGACCGTAAGCGCGGGCTCCAACTCCTGATCCCAAACGTAATGAACCAAATCCTCCTGATGATAATGCGTCTTCGCCATGCCCGAAAACCTCCTCATCCACTAGTTGGCTACACGGATAACTCTCTCAGGCAGCGGTGTTAGACGCAAGTCAGATTGTCGAGGCTGCTATAGAATTCAAGCGCCCTTGGAGAGTCGAAAGGTGCGGTTTGAAGATATCCGGCATACCGAACTACAAGGATCTGGACGAGAGCGGCGAGTCTCGCGCCGCAGCCACGCGCATGGAACAGCGTGCCCAGGAACCGGCCTCCGGGGAGATGTTCGGCTCTCTCGTGGCTCCGTTGCTCGGATCGGCTCCGAGTCGCATCCTCGAAGTTGGATGCGGCACCGCAGCGCTCTCTCGCCGCATCGCCCGGCATCTGCCGAACGCTGCCGTCCATGCGACGGACAAGAGTGAGGGTATGCTCGCCGCCGCTCGAAAGTATGCCGAAGAAGAAGCCAGCGGTGGAGAGTTGGTTCTGGGGCGGTGGGATGTTTTGGACCCGGCATCGTTCCCGTTCGAGCGAGGCGAATTTGACCTGATCCTCTCTTCCGTCATGGCTCCATACCTCGACGACGATCAAACGGCCACGCTTGTACACGATCTCTCTTCACGTCTAAAGCCGGGCGGAATCCTCGCATTTATCGAGCAAGATTTGACTACCGATACGATCAACTTCCCGGATTTCGACCTGCTGCGCCGTGTTTACGACTGGGAAGCGCGGGATCTCAAGGAGACTATCGCCCTCGGTTTGCGACCGCTCTTGCGCGAAGCTGGGCTGGACTTGTTGCCGCGTCGCTCGTTTCTGTGGACCGCCGACGAGTATGGCTCGTACACGCGGGATCTCCTCTCCCGCCTGGCCGACGACGCCTTGAAAGCGGAGCGCATCACACTTGTCGAACGCGAGCGTTGGACAGCGACGCTGGAAGCTCTGGCCTCCTCGGGGGATTTCTACTACGGGATCGTCTACCATCGCATTGCGGGCCGCGCCTAGTCCTCCCTGAGCGGGCGAACCACTATGGCAGTGCGTTGGAAGCTTACTATCTCGACCTCGGTGTCGGTCTCTATGGCCGGGGACTTCGTGTCCTCCGGGAGCGCTTTCCAGAGTTCTCCGTGGACGTAGACGCTGCCGCCCGAGCGTCCCACGACCGGGCGACGCACGGTCCCGACCTCGCCGATCATACCTTCCCGACCCGTTGTGACCCGCCAACCCCGCATCCGGCGAACCGCGATCACAGCGCCAACCACCATCAGGATGCCTAGCACGACCAACCCGCCCAGCACGTACACCCACAATCCAAACCGCTCCACGAGCGACGGATTTTTCTGCACGATTGTGGCCCCGGCAGTCTCCAGAGTCAGACCTTTCGGATCGATTTCCTCTCCATCGATCGCTCGGAGCACCGCCGGAACGCTCGGCTCGATGTACTCCACAACGTTCATCTCCAGAGCTTCTTCGGCACCCAGGGCTTCCGCGTCGCGCACCGCGCTCTCGGCCCAGGCTTCGTCGCGGTCGTGGGCCTCCGCCAGCCCGACGATAAAGGAAGCGGCATCGTTCTCTACTTTATCTCCCATCTTGCCTGGGATGTCGCGGCCAAAAGCGTCCACGGGAGCCGCCGCTCCGAGTCGGGTCTGCGGGGCCATTGCGGCTACGTCGCTGCCCATCACGACGAAAGTGCCAGCACTCGCGGCCCGCGCCCCCTGCGGCGTGACGTAGGTTATGACCGGGAGCGACTTCGCGTTGCTCTCGGCCTGCACCATCTTGCGGGTAGAGTCCAGATCTCCACCGGGGGTGTCGAGTTCGATCACGACGGCTGCCGCATCCTCTTCCGCCGCGTTCCGGACGACACGTTCCACATACTCCGCCGCTTGAGCGTCTATGCTCCCTTCGACCCGCGCCACGTGGACTTCGCGCTCATCGTCCGCCGCCGCGTTGCTCGCCGCAAGCCCCGCCAGGATCAGCAACAAGAGAAATAGATGAGCCACGATGCGCCGCATACACCAATTCTACTACCGCTCACCCGTAGACCGGGTAACAGGCTAAACAGTCTCCAACGCCTGCTCTATATCCGCTACGATGTCCTCAACGTGCTCGATACCGACGGAGAGCCGCACGAGGTTCTCCCGAACTCCGAGCCTCTCCCGGCGCGAAGGGGACAACTCTCGATGCGACGATGTCGCTGGGTGGATGGCAAGCGTGTATACGTCCCCTAACGATGGAGCCTTCACGCAGAGCTTCAGCGCGTTCAGGAAACGAAACGCCGTGTCTCGGGCGTCGTCTTTGGTAGAGGCCAGCTCGAAGGAGACGAGGCCGCCCGTGTCTCCGAGGGCGTGATCCGCAACCCGAACGTCCGGGTGCGTTTCGAGGCTCGGGTGGTTGACCCTCTGTATCTTCGGGTTTGTGGCTAGACGGCTCGCTATCTCGCGGGCGTTCTCGCACTGACGTTGCATTCTTAGGGAGAGCGTCTTTAGGCCGCGCAGAGCGAGCCAGGCTTCGAACGGCCCGAGTACGCCGCCGACGAGCTTTCGGATACTTTCGACCGCCGCATCGTAAGGAGCGTTCGTCGTTACTATTCCGGCTGTCAGGTCGCCGTGGCCGGAGAGGTACTTCGTCGCGCTGTGGACCACGATATCCGCGCCCATTTCGAGCGGGCGCTGAATGTACGGAGTGCCAAAGGTGTTGTCTACGATCAGGGCTGCGCCAGCGGCGCGGGTGATCTCCGCGATAGCCGGAACGTTTGCGACCCGTAAGAGAGGATTCGAGATCGACTCTATAACCACCGCCCGTGGTTTGGTCTCGTGGATTCTCTTTTCCACGGCTTCGAGGTCGTAGCAGTCGAAGAACCGGGTTTCGACGCCGCTCATGCCGAAAACTTGGACGAGCAAGGTCGCCGTGGAGCCGTAGAGTTGTTCGGCGGCGAGTACCGTAGTGCCGCTCGTAAGTTCCGCCGCCGCGAGCGCGGCGTGCATGGCGGCCATACCCGAGCCAAACGCGAACGCCCGGCCCGATCCTTCGAGGGCGCTTACCGCATCCTCGAAAGCGTGGACTGTAGGGTTGTCGTAGCGGGCATAGGAATAGCCGGGCTCCTCGCCGCCGAGCACGCGGTCGGTCGTCTCGATATCCGGGTGCGAGAACGTCGTCGAGGCTTGGATGGGTGTGGAGATCGGAACCTGCGCGTCACCGCTAGAATCGCTGGAAGCTCGGCGTTCACCGGCATGGACGGCGCGGGTGTCGAAGTGCGTTTGATTTTTCGGAGTCTCGTTCATGTGTCTTATACTAGCTGAATTAGCTGAGATATAGTGTGGAGGAGAGTTTTATGGAGAACCGGATCGAGTACTTCGAGCGGATGCTGGCGGATAATCCAAACAACCCGACCGGATTGCTCGCGCTCGCCAACGAATACGGCAAGGCGAACCGCGACGAGGACGAAGCGATGGTCCTGCGCCGCTACATAGAGTCGAACGAAGACGAGGGCAACGCCTATCTGCGGCTCGGCGAAGTGCTTGAGAAGCTCGGGCGTGGTGACGAGGCCCGTAGCGTCTACACCGACGGCGTTGGAAAGGCCGAGAAATTTGGGCATTCCGGGATGGCCGAAGACTTGAGACTTGCGGCTGGAAACGTTGGTGAGAGGGGTTAGGGAAGAGGCGCGAGCGGGTAAGCCGTAAGTTCAGATGTGGAGTATCATTGCGGAGTTAGAGATGAAAAGAATTTCGGACAACGCGGCTGGTGCCGGGCCTGATTTCACAGTGCCCCTTCCGGCCTACTCCGGGCTACGAACAGACCGCAACGTGAGGGTGTGATCCGGTTGAACAAAACCACCGAGGGCCAATTCCAGGGGCCGAACCTGGGCTACGTGCTGGAGCTTTACGAACGCTTCAAGGAAGATCCGGCTTCCGTAGACGAAGAGACTCGAAACTTCTTCGAGGATTGGAGCCCGCCGTCGAACGGCGCGGCGAGCACGAACGGACAGACCACGAGCGAACCGAAAAACTTGGAACTCGACGTGGAGAAAGCCGTTGGTGCGTCCAAACACATCCGGCACATCCGGGACTTCGGGCACCGGGCGGCGCATCTGGATCCGCTCGGCAGCGAGCCACCCGGTGACCCTACGCTCGACCCGGAGTTCTACCGGATCACCGACGAAGACCTCGAAACCCTACCGACCCTCATAATCGGTGGGCCGATCGCCGAGCGTACAGCGAACGCGAAAGAGGCGGTCGCCGAGCTTCGGCGCGTCTACTGTAAGACGACTGGGTACGATTTTGGACACGTCCATGAGGCCGAAGAACGGTTCTGGTTGCGAGATGCCGTGGAGTCCGAACGCTTCGCTGGTGAGGTGGACCCCGAAGACGCCAAAAGACTCCTGAAGCGTCTTACGCGGGTAGATACTTTCGAGCAATTCCTCCACAAGTCGTTTCTGGGTCAGAAGCGGTTCTCTGTGGAGGGCAACGATCTCGTGGTGCCGATGCTTAACGAGCTTGCCCGAATGGCGGCGACCGCCGGAACGCCTGAGATGGTCCTCGGGATGGCTCACCGCGGTCGTCTAAATGTCCTAGCTCACGTTCTGGATAAGCCGTACTCTAAGATCTTCAACGAGTTTCAGCAGCCGGATAAGGGCGAGGCTTCCTCGGCGGCGAGCCGGACGGGCGATGCCTGGGTAGGGGATGTGAAATATCATCTCGGTATCCAAAACTACCATCTAGCGGCGGAAGAGGCCGACGAGCGAGTCTTCGTCAACCTCGCGCCCAATCCTAGCCACCTGGAGCACGTCAATCCTGTGGTCGAGGGGATGGCTCGGGCGGCGCAGGAGAAGCGCGACGCGCCGGGACCGCCAGTGCGCGATGAGGATGCTTCGCTGCCGGTGATCCTGCACGGCGACGCGGCTTTCTCGGGCGAGGGTGTCTCGGCGGAAACGCTGAACCTTAGCCGGTTGCCAGGTTATCGGACGGGCGGAACTGTCCACATTATTACCAACAACCAGATCGGGTTTACCACCGAGCGGAAGGACGCGCGTTCGACGACCTACGCCAGCGACCTTGCAAAAGGCTTCGAAATGCCTGTTGTGCATATCAACGCTGACGACCCCGAAGCGTGCTTGGCGGCTACGCGGATGGCGTGGGCGTATCGGGAGAAATTCAACAAGGACTTTATGATCGACTTGATCGGCTACCGCCGTTTCGGCCACAACGAAGGTGACGAACCAGCCTACACCCAACCGTTAATGTATGAGAAGATCCGGAACCACCCAACCGTGCGCGAGCTTTGGGCCAAAAAACTCGTAGATCGAGGCGTAGTTACCGCCGAAGAAGCCGAAGGCTTCGTCCAGGAGATACAGGATCGGATGGAGGAGATCCGCAAGAAGCCCAGAGACGAGGGCGGCGAAGAAGATCTCAAAACCAACCAGCCTTACACACCCGTCGTCGAAGTCCCGGACACCAGCGTCCCAGCGGAGAAGCTGATCGAACTGAACGCCGCACTCCTGGAGCGTCCTGAAGACTTCACGCCGAATGGCAAGCTGGAACGCATGTTCGAGAAAGCGAGAGGTACCCTAGGAGAGAGTGGCGAAGAGCGAATAGATTGGGCTCACGCTGAAGCTCTGGCATTCGCTTCCATCCTCGAAGAAGGCACGCCTATACGCCTCACGGGCCAGGATTCCGAGCGAGGCACGTTCTCGCAGCGGCACCTCGTGCTGTACGATTCGGAGACTGGCGAGGACTACGTCCCAATGCAGAACATCCCGCAGGCTAAGGCTTCGTTCGCGGTCCACAACAGCCCGCTCTCGGAGATCGCAGTTCTAGGATTTGAGTACGGTTACACCATGAACGCCCATGACGCGCTGGTGATCTGGGAGGCTCAGTACGGGGACTTTGCCAACGTCGGGCAGCCCATGATCGACCAGTTCATCGTCTCGGGTCAGGCGAAGTGGGGCGAGAGCAGCGGCCTAGTAATGTTGCTGCCGCACGGCTACGAAGGACAGGGACCGGAGCACTCCAGCGCCCGGCTCGAACGGTTTCTGCAACTCGCGGCGATGGAGAATATCCGCGTGGCGAACGTCACCACTTCGGCTCAATACTTCCATCTCTTGCGGGCGCAGGCGATGCTCAAGGATAATCTGCGGCCTTTGATCGTGATGGCCCCTAAGAGTCTGCTCCGGAATTCGATGGCCTCCTCTAGCCTGAAAGATCTGGCCGAGGATCGCTTTCACACCGTGCTGGATGATCCGGAGATGAACGAACACGCGGAAGATGTAGAACGCCTCATTCTCTGCTGCGGCAAGTTCTATACGGAGCTAGTTGCCAGCGAGAGTCGCGAGGAGGACGAGCGTACAGCCGTTGCCCGCGTCGAGCTTCTGTATCCGTGGCCGGAGGACAGCATTCGGGAGATCATAGATGGCTACCCGAACCTGCGCGAGGTTCTCTGGGTGCAGGAAGAACCGGCGAACATGGGCGCGTGGAGTTTCGTGCGTCCGCGGCTCGAAAAGCTGCTCGATGGTGAGTTGCCGTTTAGGTACGTTGGCAAGCCCGGTCGACCGAGTCCAGCGCAAGGTTCCGCCAGGTTCCACAAAGAAGAGCACGCGGCCATTGTGCGGGCAGCCTTTGAGGACGACGGCGAAGAGGGAAAAGATGAAGCGGTAGTGGAGGCGACGCAAGAACGTGCCGCTACCGCGAGCGAATAACTAAAACAGAGAGGGAGGACTAGCCGTGGCGGTTGAGATACACGTACCGGAGCTTGGAGAGTCCGTCGCCGACGCGACGGTAGGACGCTGGTTGAAAAAAGAGGGGGAGGAAGTCTCGGCGGGCGACGCGCTTGTGGAGCTAGAGACCGATAAGATCAACTTCGAGGTCGAAGCCGAAGAGGATGGCGTACTCGAATCAATCGCCAGCCCAGAGGGCGACACCGTCAACGTAGGCGATGTCATCGGCACCATCGGCGCAGGCGACGGCTCTGGAGAGTCCAGCACCGAAACCGAGGAAGCCGAAGAGGAAGTCCCCGCCGAAGAGCCGGAGGAAGAAGATACGACCGAAGAGTCTCAGCCTGCCGAAGAGACTTCCAACGGCCATCGGGGGGAAGGTTTCCGGGCGTCTCCGGCGGTAAGGAAGTTGGCCGAAGAGTACGATCTCAATCTTTCGGAGGTATCCGGGAGCGGTTCGGGTGGACGCATAACCCGCGACGACGTGGAACGCCTCATCCGGGAAGGGGGCAACACGAAAACAGCTCCCGAGAAACCATCCCAACCGGAGAGCAACGGCAAATCCGAGCAGTCCGCGCCCGCTGCGGAGAACGGGCGAGCTGACCTCGAAGAGCGAGTGCGGGTCTCCCGGCGGCGGCAGACCATCGCGACGCGGCTCGTCGAGTCGCAGCAGACCGCCGCGATGCTTACCACCTTCAATGAAGTCGACATGACCGCCGTGATGGAGCTTCGCAAGCGCCGCAAGGAGGCGTTTCAGGAGCGCACCGGAGCCCGGCTTGGCTTTATGAGCTTCTTCGCTAAGGCCGCCATCGGAGCCCTCAAAGCGTTCCCAAAGGTCAACGCCGAGCTTCAGGAGAACGAGTTGGTTCTCAAGAAGTACTATGACATTGGGGTGGCCGTCTCGACGGATGAGGGGCTCGTGGTTCCGGTAGTGAGGGATGCGGATCGCAAGAGCTTCGCCGGGATAGAGAGTGGGATCTCGGACCTCGCGGTCAAAGCTCGCGACGGCAAGCTAACGCTCGAAGACATCACTGGTGGCACGTTCACCATCACGAACGGTGGGATCTTCGGAAGTTTGCTCTCGACCCCGATCCTCACGATGCCGCAGGTCGCGATCCTGGGGATGCACAAGATCCAGGAGCGTCCGATGGTCGTGGACGGTGAGATCCAAGTCCGCCCGATGATGTACCTCGCCCTCTCCTACGATCACCGCATCATCGACGGCTCCGAAGCCGTCGGCTTCCTAGTCCGTATCAAAGAGCTAATAGAAGATCCGGAATCCTTGCTGCTGGAAGGATAGCCACAACTACATAGCACGACTTTACAGAGAGGCTCTCTTCGGAGGGTCTCTCTCTATTCGTAGAGTTCCACCTCGTCCCGGATGCCGAATGCTCGGGCGAGCTTCGCGTCCGTGGTGATGAGCGGAGCGTTCAGAGTTTCAGCGAGCGCGATGTACGCAGCGTCATAGGCGGTGACGTTCTGTCGGTGCTCCCAGATGCGTGGTAGCAGGATGGTGTGCGGGTAGCGAGCTAGGGTCATGTCTCGAAGTCTTCCAAGTGCGATCTCGGCCCGCTCCGAAGAGACGGCGCCGTTTAGATTGAGGCGTCGAAGAGCGTGCAACACTTCGACCTCGAAAAGATGTGGCACATGCAGAGTTTGCTCTGGATCCCCGATCCTCAGCCGGATAGCTTCAGCGGATGGGCCGGTATTCAGCAGGATAGTGATCGCAGCCGAAGCATCAAGCACGATCAAGGAAAGCTAGCCTAGATCGCGCGGATCGTCCGCGTCTCGCACCTGACGGATGATCTCCGCTGGAGACTCTGGCAACTCCACTGGTTCATCTTTTCTCAAACGCTCCATCAACTCCCGCAAAGTCGGCTTCTCCGCTACCTTCTCGACCTCTGAGAGCAGATAGTCCGAGAGCGACATGCCCTCACTCGCCGCCCGCGCCTTGAGTGTCCGGTGCAACTCGTCCGGGACGTTTCGTATCTGGATCATCTTAGACATGCTTTCGAGATTATCACATGTGCCGCACATGTGAATCGCTGTACGGGTGCGTCTTGTGGAAACGTGAAGCTTGTCGTACTCTGGCCCGGATGGTCTATTGCTTTGCGTGTAGCGGATGACGGATGGTTTGGTGGAGCGGTTGCTTTCGGGTGATCGGCGGGCGCTGGCGCGGGTGATCTCGAGGATAGAGCGTGAGGATGCGGAGACGACCCAAATCGTCGCGGAGATTTTCCCCAAGACTGGCAATGCGATCACCATCGGATTTACAGGACCGCCGGGAGTGGGCAAGAGCAGTGTGATCGGTCGCCTAGTCAAATTGTATCGCTCGGAGGACAAGAAGGTCGGCATCGTCTCGGTGGATCCATCGAGTCCATTCTCAAAAGGCGCAATCCTCGGGGATCGCATCCGGCTCTCGGACCACTTCCTGGATCCCGGAGTTTTTATCCGGTCAATGGGTAGTCGGGGACATCTCGGAGGACTGGCTGGTGGCTCACGGCTGGCAGCGATGGCGATGGATGCCTACGGTTGCGACATAGTGTTGTACGAGACGGTCGGGGTTGGGCAGGGCGAGGTCGAGGTAGCGTCGGCGGCTGATACGGTTGTGCTCGCGTTACAGCCGGGAGCGGGGGACGCGGTTCAGGCTTTGAAGGCTGGAGTAATGGAGATAGCGGACGTTTTTTGTGTCAACAAAGCCGATCATCCACAGGCGAAGGGCGCGGCTTCGGAGGTTCGGTCCATATTGGAGATCGGGCACGAACTCGACCCGGACCCGTGGTTTCCGCCGATAGTGATGACTCGCGGAGATAGCCGCGACGGCGAAGGTGTGGAAGAATTGAAGGAGTCCATCGAGAAGCATCGGGCGTACTTGGTGGAGAATGGAAAGTTGGAGGAGCGGCGGCGGGCGGCCCTGCGAGATTTTGTCGTTTCGTGGGCGACTACGCGGTTGGCCCGGACGTTGCGCGAGCGGCTCGGGCGGGAGGATGGTGGGGTTATGGATCGCGTATATCGGCGAGAGCTTGATCCGATATCCGCCTCCGAAAACATCTTCCGCGAACTGTGATCGCCACCTACGCCGCAGGTGAGAGTGGAGCTTCCGAAGCCGCGCAAGATGGTGCCACCGTGGTCGTAGTCGATGCTTACCGGGCGAGCACCACGATCTCGATCCTCATAAGCAAGGGAGCCCGTGTGATACCGGTA
>JBGTFQ010000154.1:0-8138 GCA_041747155.1 Rubrobacteraceae bacterium | reverse complement strand
ATAAGTGAAACTTATTGCATATAAGCAATACTTATATAGACTTTCCATTGTTCGTGTTGTCGTTTCGGGGGAGGTCTATCGAGAGATGAGTGGTTCGTATACGGGTCATGGCATGGGAGTCAAGGCTGATTTTGGACACATATACAATCTGGAAGACCCGAGAGGGTACTTCAATACTCTGAGCGAATTGGATTACCAAGCACCGCAGCATGGGAGCCGTATCTTTGACGTCTTGTTGGAGGAGAAGAGTTCCAACGGGCGTCCGGCGAAGATCGTGGATGTGTGTTGTTCGTATGGCGTAAACGCGGCTCTTTTGAAAACTGACCTCACGCTCCAAGACCTCTACGCTCGATACGGGTCGCAGCAGTTGGCCGAACTCCCGCCGGAGGAGCTAGCCGCCGACGACAGTGCTTTCTACGAGGATCATCGGCTTCCGCAGGCACCCGAGGTTGTAGGCGTGGATGTCGCGCAGAACGCTGTCTCCTACGCGCTGCAGGCCGGATTGTTGGATTCGGGATTCGCGGAAAATTTGGAGAATGAAGAGCCGTCCGAGGCGCTGAGAACGGCGGTGGTCGGGGCGGACATCGTTACGGTGACCGGTGGCATAGGATACGTTTGGGAAAATACTTTCGACCGGATTCTATCCTGCTTCGACAAGGACGAGATGCCGTGGGTTGCGACTTTTCCCCTGCGTATGGTGGACTATGCCTCCCTTGGCGGACTGCTGGAGGATCATGGCTTGGAGACCGAGAAGCTGACCACGGGTTCGTTTCAGCAACGCCGCTTCGTGGATGACCGGGAGAGGGACCACGTCCTTCGAAAGTTGAGCGAGGCGGACATCGATCCGAACGGCAAAGAGGACTCGGGTTGGTACCATTCCGAACTCTATCTCTCCCGGCCTTCGGGCGAGACCGGAAAGGTTGCCCTGAATGACTTGCCGGGGATCTCGTCCGCTGCCTGATACCGGCTAGAGGTCGCCGCCTTCTTCCACTAGGCGTTCCAGCTCTCGGTTAAGGAGTCCGAGGCGGGCTTCGCGAAGCAATGGTACACGGCGGCGACGTTGCAACACGCTCTTCAGGTCGAGGTCGGCGATGAGGAGGTCTTCTTTGTAGAGGGGAGACTGGGCCATGATGTTCCCGAGGGGATCCACAACGTGCGAGTTGCCCCAGAACGCTAGCTCGTTTTCCGTGCCGACTCGATTTACGAAGACGACGTAGCACTCGTACATGCGGGCGTAGAATCGGGTGATGTCGTGCCAGTATTCGGTCGTGTCGAGGTCGCCGGGGAAGCGGCTGTCGGCGCTGTTGGTCGGGATCAGTAGTACTCGGGCGCCGTCTTGGACAGCTAGAAAGCCCAGAGCGGGTTGCCAGGCATCGTTGCAGATCAGGGTAGCCAGAGTACCGAATTTGGTGCTGTACGCGAGCATGCGCTGGCCGGGACTAAAGTACTTGCGCTCCTCGAAGATTCCGTAGGTCGGCAGGTACAGCTTCCGGTGAAGATGCACGAGCGAACCGTTCTCGAAGTAGGCCGCGCTGTTGTAGGTTCGGAACGTGCCGCTATCTTCGTGGAAGCCGAGCAGGATGGAGATGTCACCGGCTTTTTCGGCGAGATCTAGTAGCCGTTCGTCCTGGACTTCGATGGAGATCTCATCGCTGGTCTGCCCGAGCGAGTAACCGGTCAAGCTCAACTCGGAGAACACGACGAGTTCCGCGCCCTGTTCGCGGGCTTGTTCGATGACGCGCTCCGCTTGCCGCAGGTTCGCGTCTACGTCGCCGAGTACGGGGTTTGTCTGTGCCAAAGCCACTCTCATGGCTCCATATTACACATTTAGAGTTACTGTGGTTTAGGCGGTGGCGAAGCGGCTTATTGTGCGAGTCGTACGGATATCCGAGAGGTCTTCGCGGAAGATCCTGTAGTACGCGACTTCTTCGTGGGTGCGGAGTGGTGGCTTGACCTCGTATCGTTCTTCCTCGAACTCTTCTTTGGTGATGCTGTCCGCCATGCGTTGCTTGAGTACGGAAGATGCGCCGGAGCCGTCACCGAACTGGCTCTTCTTGCGCCACAGGAACTCGTCGGGGAGCCAGCCGTCGAACGCTTGGCGCAGAAGACGCTTCTCCAGTTGGTCGTCACTGGCTAGTTTCCACCCGGCGGGGAGAGAGAGTCCTAGTGAGATCATATCTAGCTCCAGGAACGGAACCCGCGCTTCCAGGCCGTGGGCCATCGTGACGCGGTCGCAGCGTTGCAGGTTCAGGTCGTGCAGGCTCTCGATAGTCCGAACCAACTCGGCGTGCAGGTCTTTCTCCGTACGAAATTGCTCGTAGTATTCGTAGCCCGCGAAGATCTCATCCGCGCCCTCGCCGGTCAGCACGACCTTGACGTGTTTAGCGGTGAACTCGGCGAGGATGAAGTTCGGAACGGCGCTTCTGACCAGCGAGGGATCGAAGCTCTCGATGGTTCGGACGACTTCGGGCAGCACGCGCACCGCGTCCTCCGACGTGTAGATGCTCTCGTGATGCTCGGTGTCGAGGTACTTGGCGACGGCGCGGGCGGCGAGTAAGTCCGCTGAATCCTCAAGTCCGACGGCGAAAGTCTTGAGCTTCTCGCCGCGTTTGGCGTACCAATCGGCGGCGATGGCGGCGACGAGGTTCGAGTCCAGACCGCCGGAGAGGAAGACTCCGACCGGCACATCGCCCATCATCTGACGCTCGACGGTGTGGATCAGACGCTCCCGCACCTTCGTCAGAATATCTTCGGGTATCTCCGCTCCAGGCTCGCTCGGGCCCTCAATGGGTTCGAGGTCCGAAGGCTCCGGCACGGCGGTTCCGAAACGCACGAGACCATCCTCCGGGGTCCAGTAGTGACCGGGCGGGAAGGATTCGACGAGCGGTTGCCATTCTTCATCAAAGGCTCGCATCTCAGAGGCGAAGACGACTTGACCGTTCTCGCCTTTCGCCCAGTACAGGGGTTTTATGCCAACCGCGTCACGGGCCGCGATGAAAGTCCCGTCTTCGCCGGTTACGAGGAACGCGAACATTCCTAGTAGATCGCCCAGAGCTTCGGGGCCGCGTTCGGCGATTAGCCGGAGTGCCACTTCGTTGTCCGAGCGGGTGAAGAGTTCGCCATCGGACAAGGTCTCGCGGATCTCCTCGTGGTTGTAGACTTCGCCGTTGCCCACGAGGTGAAGCTCACCGTCGCGGGTTGAGAGAGGCTGCTTGCCGCCTTCGACATCGACTATAGAGAGGCGGCGATGTCCGAGGATGGAGCCGTTTACTGAGATGCTGCCGTCGTCGTCCGGGCCGCGGTGGATGATGCGGTCCATCATGCTTTGAATGGTCTCCTGATCCAGGCCACCATATCCGCCGACTATTCCGCACATCGTTGTTTTCTCCTCTGGTCGCTAAGTGTGATGAGTATGTTACATCAATGCGAGGGTATGTCGATGAGCCCATCGTACAATGCGACCCCCGCTACACACCCAAATCTTTCGCCATTTGTACGATTCCTAAGCGGCTCGACGGTGTCTAAACTGATGCCGACAGCATCTTTTCGAGAGGAGGCGGGCCGTGGCGCAGGTTATCGAGGGGGATTTCAACACCGTTGACCATGTGGGACAGGCGAAACACGAAACTCTCTCCATTGCCTGCCTGAACCTCAGCCCAACGCCGGGTGACGTTGCGGGCAACCTGATGATGGCCGAACGAGCCATCCGAGAGACCGTCCGCGAGTCGTCATCTGTCGCGTGGATCGTGTTGCCGGAGTTGATCACCTGCGGCTACTCGGATCTCGAAAACGTTCACCGATACGCCGAAGACGCCCAGAGCGGTGTGAGTGCCCGTTTCTTCGCTGGTCTGGCGCGGGATCTCGACCTCCACATCGCCTACGGATTCCCCGAGTCCGTTCCAGGAACTGAGACCGGAGTCTACGATAGCGCGAACCTCGTAGGACCGGAGGGTGTGGCGGCGACTTATCGCAAGCGGAATCTGGTACGGACCACGGCGGAATATAAAGTCTTCACGGCGGGGACGGAGTTGCCGGTGGTGGAGGCTCGTGGGATACGAGTAGCGTTAGCGGTGTGTTGGGATCTCGGTTTCCCAGAATTCTCTCGGGAGGCGGCGATGAGCGGCGCGGATCTTATCCTGGCCCCCGCTGCGTGGCGCTCACCCTGGAAATCTCAGTACGACCTCTCTTGCGCCGCCCGAGCCCTAGACTCCGGTGTCTACGTTGCGAGCGCCAACCAACTCGGCGATTACCCCGAAGCCCAGTTCGACGCGCCGGGACACGTCCACGGCCCCGACGGCGAGCGCATTTCGCAGAGTGTCGGCGTGACTAGCATTGGAATCTTGGAGCCCGAAGCCCCGGCCCGGTGGCGCGCGATCTACGGCAACACCATCATCGGAGACGACAACCTCACGGTAATCAGCGGCGACGCCTACAGTAATGACGCATCCGCCGTAAGCTCTTCTTGAAGTCCGTTCTAGGAGAAATCGTAACCTAAGATTTTTGCGGTGCGATTGCTCACATTACGGATGGGGCCAAGTGGTCTTGGACATCAAGGAAGTCACTGAAAATGTAGGCTGTAGTATGTATAGGTCTCGGTGCGGAGACTAGGAGTAGTCTCACGCACTGTCTCTCGGCAAAACTCGGAACACTGGGAATCGGGGTGTAATTCGCTCGAAGTCCTCAGGCGATGCGTCCTTTGGGATGGGGAAGTGTGCCCTGGCGTTTGGCGCCCGCTTCAGGTAAGTCTTCAACACCGGCGCACGGAGATCCGGCGCGATCTCCTCCAGGCGCACCTCCTCGCGACGACCGTGACGCAAAGTGGCATCGCCCCCAGCAGCCCTCACGTTGCGCACCCAGTTTGTGCTTGAACCCAGCATTGAGACCAGATAACGCTCGCCCTCTACGACCACCATGACAAGTGGCAGAGCGATGGTTCGGCCGGAGCATCGACCCTGCAATTCTAGGGTGATCAGGTAGTTCGGGGCGACCCCTAGCGCGTACAGCGCTGCCGTACATCGGTCGAGGATACGAGCCAATCTGTTCGGGTGTCCGTCACGGTATAACCAACTCTTCAAGCTCATTCGCCTTCTCTCCGAGCGATGGACAAAAACATCCCTACGGGTGCTCCTGAATTACGCCTGTACACCGTACATGTAGAGGTTAACCTGTACGGTGTACAATTGTCAAGAGATGGCTAGGAAAAATCACCAAAACGCTACTGATAAGCTGACCCTCACTCCTCGAACGGTGGTTGAAGGTGCGCTTGCGCTTGCCGATGCAGAAGGGCTTGAAGCGGTTACGATCCGGAGGTTGGCCAAGGATCTTGGCGTGACGCCCATGGCCCTCTACTGGCATTTTCGCAGCAAAGACGAGCTATTAGATGGTGTGGCCGCCAGAATCTTCGAGGAGGTCGACCTGTCGGTAGATGTGTCCGTGCCTTGGCAGGAACAATTAAGGGTGCTATTGGGTTCGATGGTCAGCGTTTTGCGGGCCCATCCCTCTACTGCGATCCTTCTCTCAACCCGCACCGTTTCTTCTGAGGGTAGTCTTCGTGCGACCGAGGTCGTGCTGGATATCCTCAGGCGCGGAGGATTCTCGCCGACGGAGGCGACTCAGATCGCCCGTCACGCGCTTAGCGGCATCACCAACCTAGTCAGCGGGGAGCCCGGAGTGGTCGCCCGGAAAGACTCTGAGGGTCTGGTAGAAGCTCGGCAACGGGCTCGATCTCTTCTGGAGACGTTGCCACCGGAGCGTTATCCGCGGCTTGTGGAGGCCGCAACGCCTTTGAGCGAGGGCGTGAAACCGGATGAGTATTTCTCATTCGGCCTAGATCTACTTCTTGCAGGTATCGAGGCAATGTCGGCGCGCAAACGCTAAAGGGCATCTCCGTTGTCAGATGAGTAAAGCAACTAGGCGAGATGCCAAATTATCGAGTCAGCAGCTACATCACTAGTTTAAGCTGAAGCTCTCACGAGCGTATAGAATTCCGTCATGTCGATTGCAAGTGCGAATTCAGGGTCTAGGCGGTTGGCGTGATCGAAGAACGTTCAAACTCGCGAGTTCGAGTGCTGCATGAGGAACTTGACGGACACCTCGAAGGCTCACTCCGAACCGACGAAGCTTCTCGTGCTTTGTGGGCCACGGACGCTTCAATATACCTCCGCAAGCCCGTGGCCGTCGTCACGGCTCGTTCGGAGGGTGATGTAAAGCTCACGCTTGCGGCAGCTCGCAAAGCCGGGCTCTCTATTACGCCGCGAGGAACCGGGACGAGTCTTGCTGGTCAGGCGACTTCGCCAGGTCTTGCCCTCGATGTCTCCGAGATGCGTGATGCGCTGGAGATAGATCTCGATGGTCGGCGGTGCGTTGTGGAGCCGGGACTGGTGCAGGGAGTCCTGAACTCGATGGTCGAGCCGCATGGGCTTGTTTTTGGGGCGGATACTTCGACTTCCGACGTGGCTACTTTGGGAGGAATGATCGGCAACAACTCCGCCGGAATGCGGAGCCTCGTCTTCGGTACGACCGCCGACCAGATCCTCTCTCTACGCTGCATCTTGCCCACTGGCGAGACCGTCCACCTGCGACCGCTGCCGCGAGAAGAAGCCGAGCGTCGGGCTCTAGGGGAAGATGCCGAGGCCCGACTATTGCGTGGTGCGCTGGAGATAGGGAAGAAGTACCACGACGAGATAAAGACCCGCTTCCCGGATATGATCCGGCGCGTCTCTGGCTACGGACTAGACGCCCTCGTGGACCCGGAAACCGTGGACCTGACTCGCCTCGTCTGCGGCTCCGAAGGCACTTTGGCCGTCGTCACGAGCGCGGAACTTCGGCTTCAACCCTTGCCCGAAGCCCGTGCCCTGGCCTCTTTCCAGTTCGATTCTCTGGCTGCCGCCGCTCGCGCAACCGTCGAGTTGCTGAAGGAAGACGCCTCCGCGCTGGAGCTTCTGGACGATGTAGCCATTGGCCGCGTCCGGTCGAACCCCGCATATCGAGACTCGACCCGTTTTGTTCAAGGTGAGCCTCGGGCGGTGCTGCTCGCGGAGTGGAGCGGGACTCAAGAAACGTTGGATGAGCGGTTCGAGGTTCTCGACGAGCTTGCCCGCAAGGTTGGTTCGGAAGTTGTAGTGCCGCTGCGAGGAAATTACGAGATGGCCCAGACGGTGAAGCTTCGCAAGTCCACTTTGCCGCTCTTGCTTGGCACTTCCGAAGAAGAGAAGCCGGTGGCTTTCGTTGAGGATGCGGCGGTGCCGCCGGAGAAGTTGGAGGAGTTTGTCCGGCGTTTCGAGGAGATCGTGGCCGAGAATGGTACTTGGGCTTGTTTCTACGGTCATGCGAGCGTGGGGACGTTGCACGTTCGGCCCGCGTTGGATACCAGCGATCCCGAAGGCGTGGCCCGGATGCGGCGTATTGCCGAGGAGGTTGCGGACCTTGTGGTGGAGTGCGGTGGTTCTATCTCCGGGGAGCATGGGGATGGTCTCAGTCGGTCGGAATTTCTGGAGAAGATGTATGGCACGCAGATCATGGAAGCTTTCCGCGAGGTCAAGGATCTCTTCGACCCGGATGGAATGATGAATCCTGGTGTGATCCTGGACCCCAAACCTATGGATACCCAACTTCGCATCGGCCCCGGTCGCAAACGCCTGCCCATCACAACTGGCCTCTCTTTCGAGAATCAGGGCGGTTTCGCGAAAGCCATCGAGTTGTGCAACGGCTCGGGCTTCTGCCGCAAAACCACCGGCGGAACAATGTGTCCGTCATACATGGTCACCCTGGACGAGCAAGATACGACCCGCGCCCGCGCCAACATGCTTCGCTCCGTCGTCGAAGGCACCCTGCCGCCCGAAGAGCTTACCGGCGAGCGCATGAAGGAAGTAATGGACCTCTGCGTCGGCTGCAAAGCCTGCAAGACCGAATGTCCTTCACAGGTAGACGTAGCCAGCATGAAGACCGAAGTCCTCTACCAAACCGGCAAGCAGCACGGATTCTCCCCGCGTCAGAAGGCCGCCGGACACGTGCGGACTGGGCTCTCTATCGCCGCTCGCCTTCCGAAGCTCTACAACGCCGCTGCCGGAACCGGGATCGCTCGCCAAGCTGCGGCATTTTTCGGGATAGACCCGCGCCGCGAGTTACCGAAAGTCACT
>JBGTFQ010000153.1:0-9805 GCA_041747155.1 Rubrobacteraceae bacterium | reverse complement strand
CCCGAGAGAGCCCGTTCCAGAGACTTCCATTCCGCTCGGACGGCAGGTATAACCGGGTTCTCTCGGATATCCCGGAAGAACTCCGTTGCCGTGAACTCCGCTACTTTACTCACGAGTGCATGTTAGCAGTCCATACGTTCATGGGAAAGAGTTTGTAGGTATCCGCTGTCTCCGAATACCTACAAAGGGATGGGATCCAATATTTTAAACGCCGCCACCGATTATCTGGATTATCACGACTATCGTCGCCATAGTGAAGATAGCGAAGGCTGGCGGATCAATGTGGGTATCACCGTGGATCAGGAACAACCTCGAATACAGCTCTCCGAACAGCGCACCAAGAATACCGCCCGCAACTCCGGCCAGGACCGCAACCACGCCCGTTGCGCCCCCCGATATGGCCCCTCCCGTAGCGACAGCCGCTGGAAGGACCATGTGGTGGGTGACAGCACCTGGCATCCCGATCTGCAAAAGGATCAAAGACACCGCCGCCACACCGAACATTAGAACGGTCGCGGGTCCGAGGAACTGCTCTCCCGCTTCGGTGAACGTCGTCACCACGTACCCGGACAACAGACCAGCTCCCAGACCGACAAGAATCGACTGCGGCAGGGTCTGCTGGTGCTCCACCCACGCATGACCGTCGCCGGGCATGAGCCTGCCGCGAGCCCGGTCTTCGTCCCGGAGAGTTCCCAAAAGCCCCGTGTTGCCGAACGCGATACGAGCCACCAGAGCGGAAAGCACCACCGTCAGGGCCACGGTATCTGTGAGCGGTATCGGCCCGGAGGCTCCAGCGAAGCTCAAGAAGTAACCTAGTACAGCATTCACCAAATATCCACCCATGCCGAATAGACCCCCCACTACTAGCACCATGGGATCTCGCGTTCCGATCAATGGGGTGGCGATATCTTTTCCGTCCTCCAAAACACCTCGCTTGGCCGCGAAAGCCGCTGCCGCAGCACCACCAGCGAACGCTATGTGTGGTCCAAACACTGGGCCGAAGGCAATGTTCCCCGTAAAGTCGAACTCTCCACCGGCCATCGCATTCGCAACACCTACCATCACCATGAAGCCTGTAAAGATAAACGCTGGCAAGCCACCTATCGCTGCACCAAAAAGCCCGCCACCGAACGCAGCCAGCAGAAACACCAAACTAATGTCCACTACCCATCCCCTTTCGAGAATTCTATTTACTTTCCCCTGTGGTAGCCACATTACTCTGTCCCGTAACCCCTGTCAAATGATCCATCTCGGCACTATCGAGGGTGCTCACAGAGGGTCCAAGATACACATACTTTGGGATACGAGGATGCTTTTCAGACTGTGTTGCCCCGTGAATTAACCGCCGATCCCGATAGAATACTGAGCGGACAGAGATAGAGAGGCTCCCAAACCCATAATCCGCATAGCTCACATCTCGGATACACATCTCGGGTACTCCCGGTACGCGAAGCTACACCCGGACTCCAGCCGCAATCAGCGGGAAGTGGACGTTCAGGAAGCTTACGCTCGTGCGGTGGACGGTATCTTGGAGCGGGACGTGGACCTTGTGATCCACTCGGGCGATGTCTTTGACTCGGTGCGCCCGGCGACTCACGTTATCATCGGCTTCCTGAAGCAGACCGCCAAGATAACAGCCCGTGCCGGAATCCCTTACTTGGTCGCCGCAGGTAACCACGAAACCCCCCGACTTCGCACGACCACCGCAGCCCTCGAATACGCGAACCTTGTCAACGTCGACTCGGCCCACGGCTTCGAGGTCGTCTACCAGCGCGTCGAAGCCGGTGACGCGACCGTGGGCGTTACGCTGGTGCCGCACGGAGCGGTCTTTGGAACGGGAGCGGTGACGCCAGATAGAAACGCCGACGTCAACATCCTCGTTACACATGGAATGGTGCCAGGGCTTGAGACGAAGCAGCATGAGATGGGAGAGGCGGATCTCCAGCCCAATATGATCTCCGCCCCCTTCGACTACATAGCTCTCGGTCACTACCACGCTTTCCACCAACACAAGGAGAACGCTTTCTACGCCGGTGCCACGGAGCGTTTCGGCTTCGGAGAAGTCGACTCCACGCCAGGCTTCGCAATCGTCGATTTCGAGGACGGAGAGCTGTCCAAAGTGGAACACGTACCCGTGAAAACACGCTCGATGTTGGATCTGCCAAAGATCAAAGCCCGCCAGATGGATGCCGCAGCACTAACAGAGGCCGTCCATGAAAGCACCTCGAAAGCGGATCTCGACGGCGCGATGGTACGTCTGCGGGCTTACGACGTTCGGCGCGGCGTGGCGAGCGGCCTGGATCGCGAGCTACTGCGAGACCTGCAACGCCGATGCCTGAATTTCTCCCTGGAAGTTCACGCGGAGGAACGCCCCGAAGATATCGAGAAGAACGGTTCGGTCTCAGCGGTATTCGGGCCTCTGGGCGAAGAGTTCGCGGCTTTCGTGGCTGAAAGAAAAGAGAAGGGCGAGTTGGAGACGAAGTTTGCGGAGGAATTCTTGGAGAAAGGCCGCAGGTACCTGGCGCAAGCGGCGACCGAGGAGCCGGAGGCTAACCTGTGATCCTGGAGCGACTGTTCATAGAGAACTACAAGCAACTGCGCGATCCAATCGAACTCCACCCGCCGGAAGGAGCCATAGGTGTTGTCGGTTCCAACGGCACGGGCAAATCTACGCTTTTCGAGAGCGTATTGTGGGCATTCTTTGGATCCAAGGGCGGCGGTCCCCGGTTCGCCAACGAGTCGATCCCCTGGTCCGGTGGCTCCACGAAAGACCCGACGACCGTCGAGGTAACGCTCTCCACGGAGGGCGGCTCGTACACCGTGCGGCGGCGTTTAAAGAGCGGGGCCACGAGCGCTGAAGCACTAGACGCTTCGGGAAAGACCATAGCCACCGGCACCGCCGACGTTTCGCGTTGGATCGAGTCGAACTTGCTCCGCATGGACCGGACGGCCTTCGAAGCAACGTTCTACGCCCGGCAGAAAGAACTACGATTCTTCGCCAACGACGACGGCATAAGCCGCGTCCGGCGCATCAGCAAACTCCTCGGCATCAACAACGTAGAGACCGCCCAGAAACTCCTCCGCGACGACCGAAACGAACTGAGATCTGAGGCCCGCGTCCTCGAAAACCGTCTCGCGGAAGCAGATCTCGACGCTCTTCAGACCGAACTGAAAGAAGCCAACCTCCGTTGCGACGACCTAGAGAAACAACTCGGAGCGGTAGATGAAACACTCACCGTCGCCGCCGAGGAGTTGAAGACTACTCGCGAGGCCCGAGTCGCGCTCGAAGCCGCTTATCGGAAGCATTCGGCGCTTGTAGGGGATCTCCGGGAGGCCCAGGGCGACGGTCGGCGGGCCGCGGATCGCATTTCAGAGACGGAAAAAGACTTAGCGGATCTCGCCATCGCCACGGAAGAGTTGGAACGCTTAAAACCTGAGACAGCCAAGCTCCCGGAGGTAGCGGCGGAGTTGGAGCGACTGGAGGAAGAACGGCGGCGTTCCGAGCAACGGGAGCGCGATCGGGTCGAGCATCGCCAGGGTCAGCGGCGCGTCTCAGACATCGAAGGCGAAGTTTGGAACATCCTCGAAGCTTTGGAAGATGGCGACGAACCGCTCACTGGATGGCATGACCTCTTCGACCTCGATGGCGCGGAGCTTCTGGCGGCTACGACGGGTGTTCTGGAACAGGCGCCCGAAGCGTTGCAGAAAGCCGAAGGCCGCTACGAGAGTTTGAGGAAATTGGAGGGAGATCACACCTCGCGGACCCAGGCCGCTGACGAGACAACCGCCGCCGAGGAACGCTACAAGGAATCCAAGGACGAAGAGACACGACTCGTCGAAGAACTCGAAGACCTCTCCGGCGGTGAAGACCTCGAACGCGCCGAGCGCGACTTGCGCGAGGGCGAAGAGAAACTAAAGCAGTTGGCCGCCCACCACCGGGGACAAGCGAAGGCCGCCGAACGCGAGGCCGCCAACGTGGAGAAAGCCCGTGAAGCCATCGACAGCGGCGCGGACGAGCACTGCCCCACCTGCCAACGAGGCTTCGACGACGAAGAACGCGACGAAATCCTCGACACGCTACGCCGTCAAGTAGCCTCCATCCGCCGCCGGGCCACCCAAGAATCCGAACAGGCCGCGCAGTTCACCTCAGAAGCCGAAGCGACAAACGAGAAGTCGCGCAAGCTCTCCCGGAGGCTGGACCGCTGGCGCGAGCTGCGGGAATCCTTAGTTCGCGTTCGGGACCGAGCCACCGACCGACTCGAAACCCTCCAAGAATTACAGACGAACCTTCGGACGCTCGATGAGAGTCTTGCCGACACGGAGGCGCCGACCCAGGCGGACCTAGAAGACGCCCGAAAGCAGCAAGAGCGGCTGCGGACTCTGCGGGACGCGCGTCCGGCGGTGGCGAGTCTGGCGACCGAGCACGACCGGTTAACGAAGCGCGTGGAAGAGTTGCTGAGCGATATTCAAGCCCTCGAAGATGTCTCTTACGATGCCGATAAACACCAGGCTGTTCGACAGGAGAAGAATCGCCTGGAGCGGGCAGGTGGCCGCGTCGAAGAATTGGAACGCCGCCTGACCCAACGCCCGGAGGTCGAGACCGCGCTCATGGATGCTCGAACTCTGGCGGAAACGGCGCGGGTTCGGGCGGACGATTTGAGCGGTCGTATCTCTACTCTGGCCTTCGATGAGGCGGCTTATGAGAGTGCTGGCGAGACAGTCGCGGCGCAGGAGGAGAAAGTTGGGGAGTTACGGGATTCTCGGGAGGCTCTTGGTGGCGAGTGGAAGGATGCCGACCATCGTATAGAGCGGGCTAAGGCCGAGCTAAAGCGCTTGGACGACGACCGTGAGCGGGCCAATGAGCGAGCCTCTGCGGCTTCACGCATGGACGAGATGGATGGTTTGTTCACCGAGTTCTTCCGGGGGCTAACGGCTCGGGCGCGACCGATGTTGGAGGTTGAGGCATCTAACTTGGTCCGGGATCTCACGGACAACCGGTACGAGCGGATGGAGTTCGACGACAACTACCGGGTCAAGCTGCTGGATCGTTTCGACGATTCCTACGCCATCGAACGATTCTCGGGCGGCGAGTCCGATGTGGCGAGTCTGTCGGCGCGGGTCGCGCTGTCGAGGATCGTGGCGGCCAGCGGCGGAAATACTTTAGGATTCCTCGTGCTGGACGAAGTCTTCGGGTCGCTGGATGCCGAGCGACGCACCAACGTGTTGCTTGCATTAGAGAGACTCAAGCGGTCGTTCGGTCAGATATTCATGATCTCGCACGTAGCCGAAGTGCAAGAGTCGGCACTGGTAGATGAGATCTGGATGCTAGAAGAGGACGGCGACGGCAAGAGCACCGTCAAGAAGATCGAACCAAACCTGCGCGAGACCGACCTAGAAGGTCTGTACAACGCGGAAAACACTGTCTGATATAGAAGGCGGCGTTACGTTCGTGGGTCTAGGCCGTAACTGCGGGCCATCGTGTCCTGTGTCTCGGCGACGGTCGAGAAGACTGCTTCGAGCATCTTCTGTTGCGTCTGGTTTAGATTAGAGGGGTCCACGCTGTTTTCGGGGGGTTCTCCGGTCTCTATGGATTTGAGGTGTCGTTTGAAGCGGAATTCCGAGAGGTATGCGTAGGCTTCGAGGGCGTTTTCGGCGGTTTTGGAGGCTTCGGGCAGGGCTCGTGCGGCGTAGCGGAAGCGGTCGGCGGTGTTTGCGGAATCCAGGTATCCGAGTTGCATGGCGAAGACGCGGGCGAGGTCCACGAGTGGCCGCAAGCCCCGGCGTTTCAGGTCGAAGGCGTTTGCTCCGTCTTTCCCGAGGCCGGAGATCAAGCGTCGCAAGCCGGAGGTTGGCGGGCGGCTGGAGAGGGCGTTGGCGACGAGGACCGGCAGGAAGCGGCGTTCTTTTCTAAGGGCGTCCGCGATGTCGGATTTCAGGTTGCCTACGAGGTTCTTATCGCCGTAGAGGCCACGAAGGTCGAAGAAGATCCCGGCCTCCATAAGTTGTTGGGCTTCGGGGTGCAGGATCCAAGCCCGAAAGATCTCTTTCCACTCTCGTAACGGATGCCGCCACTTCGGATTGCGAGCCATGACTTCTCCCGTGCACAGCTCGAAGCCGGTGTCGGCGAGGGCTTGGTTGGCGCGTTCGGCTAACGCCTTGAACCATTCTTCCGCACGCTCGGCCTCTTCGGGTGAGATGGGGTCGGCGTACACCAGCGCGTTGTCTTGGTCGGTCAGAATGCTCATCTCGCCCCGGCCTTCGCTTCCGAGCGACATCCAGGCCCAGGCGAGATCCACGGGCTCCACCGGCGGATCCTCCCTCAACTCTTCTTCGACCAGCGCCAGGACGCGGGCTATCAGATGGTCGTTTACTTCGGTGTTTATGGAGATCAAATCTTCAGGCCCAACTCCCTGATGATCCAGGTCGATCAAGAGCGAATTCGTATCGGTTCGAATCCGAGTCAGATCTCCCACAGCCCCCGCTCGATCTATGCGTTCGATCATGAACAACGGACTACTAACCTGCGACCGGGATATATCTCCATCCGAAATGACCCCGAGCAACGGCGCGTTTGCTCCCTCACCTTGAGTAACGACCACATGCTCGGCTTTCTGACTGAGCATCTCCATCAGCGCGTCGAAGACCGGCGCACCCTCTGGCAGCAGTATGACTTGCGGGCTCATGAGTCTCTCCACCAGCGTCTCGACAGAGGCACCTTCCGCTACGATACCGTTGCGTAGATCCGAGTCCGAGAGTATTCCGACGACGGAGCCCTCGTTCTTCACGATGACGGAATCCTCGTTCTCTTTGCGCATAAGCTCGGCGGCTTCGCGGGCGGTCGTCGTCGGCTCACAGGTGAGGGGTTCGCGATGGATCAACTCTCCAAGCCGCGTACCAAAGAGCAACCGAGCACTCGAAGCGTCCGCCGGAACCCGGCGCGTCCTAACGTAGGCGCTCAACTCACTGTCGAAGAAAGCAGCGAACTTCTCGTGGGCTTTGTACACCCGCTGGAAATGCTCGGTTCTGATCAGGACGCAGACCGTCGGCTCTACGGCCCGAGCCTCGTAGGGCAGCGGGCCGCGGTGGATCAAGCCATGACTTCCGAACAAGTCTCCCTCGCCGCATTCGGCCATCAAGCGTTGAGTCTGAGTGTCGATCAAGCGCGCGAAACCAGATTCGACGACGTAGAGAAAGCCGTGTTCGATACGACCTTGCTCCAGGATCACCTCATCCGGCTCGAAATACTCCACGAGCATGTCCCGCAAGAGTGACCGCCGCTCATCTCCCGGCAAGCGGTCGAAGGGAACCGAACGCTCCAGTAGCGATGAAACCCGATCTATTATCGCTGAAGACCTCATCCAACTCCAAACCGCAGAGGACACCGTGCAACCCGCCTAGTATCGCATGGTGATGTCGCCCAAAACAGTACCGAGTCTCCGTAGGAATAGGTCTTGCGGGAAGCGTGCGGAGCAGTCTATACTGCCGGTCTCACTTGATTCAGAGCATGATGAACTTGTCGCGGTTACGCCGGGCAGGAGGGGAATCTCAGATGTATCGACGCTTCGGTAGGAGCGTGAAGTATGTTGGATGCTTGATGTTGGCTTGCGTGTTGTCTGCCGCTGCGATCTCGCTCTCCTTAGCTCGACCTGCCCCAGCCGCCACGACGGTAACGATGGTAGGAGCGGGTGACATCGCCGACTGCGGAAACCGCAACGACGAAGCCACCGCGAACCTCGTCAGCAAGATTCGGGGTACAGTCTTCACGCTCGGGGATAGCGTCTACGACCGGGGCACCGCCGCCGAGTTCCAAAATTGCTACGCGCCGTCCTGGGGTAAATTCAAGAAACGCACCAAACCCGCCGTCGGCAACCATGAGTACTACACTAGCAACGCAACACCCTACTATAACTATTTCGGTGCCCGAGCGGGCAATCCGAGCAAAGGATACTACAGCTACAACCGGGGACGGCATCCGCCAATTCATCGTTGGCACCGGCGGCAAACCCGCGTCCGGCCCGGCTGGAGCACGGGACGATAACAGCCAAGTCGTAGGCGACAACACCCCCGGCGTACTGAAACTCGACCTTCGCTCCAAAGGATATAGCTGGAATTTCATCCCAATACCCGGAAAGTCTTTCAGAGACTCCGGCAAGCAACAGTGCCACTGAGGGAGCCGATCAGCAAAACCTGACGAACTGTAGCGTTAGTCTGCTGAACCTGCTCTAGTTTTTGAAAGATTCGCTAGGTGCTGGGGCCGAGTTGGCTAAGCAGAGTCTGGGCGGAATGGTGCTCCAGGTCGACGACTCTTAGGTTGGATCCCCCACCACCGGAAGCCACCTGAGCTTCGAAGGTCGCCAGGCGCACACGACGTTGGAATGGACTACGTAGCGAGGCCCGTGACTGCAAGCGTCGGCGGGTTGCTATGGCCGTGGTGCGCGAGATGGAGCCCGAGCGAACCACCAGTCGATCATCGACCAGGGCAAACCCGGCGGCCCGGTACTGTAGAAGCCCAATCACGACAGCAGGCAGGATCAGAAGCAGCGGCAACATCGCGAACGCGACGGAATCCAAGTTTAGATAAATGGGCGCGGCTGCCGCAGCGGCCACGAGAAAAACCGGTATGGCTGCGCGTATGGCGTACCGGCGACGAGCCCGGTGCGGGAGCCGTTCGAGTCGCGGCTCCCCAGCGAACTCTGGAGCGGCGGCTTCGAGCAGAGCTTGGACCCTTCGGCAGGGTATTAGGGGGAAGAGCGTCGTCAAGACACCGGCGTCTTCGCCGTATCCAGCGCTCTCTACGCGGAGCATCGCGAGTCCGAACGGACGGCGCAGAACTCCCTCCACTATGCGAACCGCCTGGATGCGAGCGAGTGGTATGGTCGCTTCGCGGCGCTCTAGCAGGCCGCGACGAATGTAGAGGAAATTCCCGTCGCGGGAGAGAGTGAAACCCGAGTAGGCCAGGACCGTACCGGCGATGGCGAGAAACCACGCGAAGAGAGCTACCAGTAGGATCAGGGCTAGAATCGTCGCTACGGAGCTTGGGGCCAGAGTCTCGAAGACACGCTCGACAAACCTCTCGGAGAAGAGGTTGTCGGCGAACTGAGAACCGATAGCGACCAGGGAGAGAGCCACCCCGATCTGGCCGCTCGTCGCACCGGCTATCAGAAGATCGCGTACAGAGAGCTTTCGGATCACCGTAGGCCCGGAAGACTCAATCCCAACTTCCGGCACGGTTCGAGAGCCTTCGATCTCCCACCGCAGCCGCTCAACGGCGGAACGGTCGAGCGCGGAGAGCGCGGCATCGGGCTCAGCAACTCCACCACCCGCCGTCTCCACCCGCACCTCGTACACCCCGAAAAGCCGCTGCAAGATCCCCTGCACCGTATCGACAGACTGGACGTGTTCGAGGGGAATCGTTCGCTCGTTCTTCTGGATCACACCGTCGCGCAATCGGAAGGAACCGCCGGAGACATCATAAGTCGTGGCCCGCCAGGCGAGCACACCCCACAGAGCGGACAACACGACCACGACGAAAACTCCGCCCCCAATCAGGGCGATGGTCCAGAAACTCAAGCCTTCCCGAATAAGAGTGAAAACTCCGTAGAACGCGACTGCACTGACCCACTGGCGCAGAGACTTTACGGCCCCAACCAACATCGCCGCCGGGTGCAACCGCCGGATGTCTGGTGGCCTCTCCGCAGTCGTCTCTTGCTGCTCTTCGGTTAGTTCCTCCGTAGCCTCTTGCCGGAGATCTTCTTGCGGCTCGTTGTGCTCTGGCTTTTCGTCGAACTCGTCTTCAGAGTTCATC
>JBGTFQ010000152.1:0-2119 GCA_041747155.1 Rubrobacteraceae bacterium | reverse complement strand
CACAACGGTGGTCATCCCGGAAGACGTCGCCCCCTCCCTGCTCCTCTGGCGCAGCATCTCGCAATGGGCCGGGGGGATCGGCATCGTGGTCTTGTTCGTGGCTGTAGGGCCGCTCGTCGGTTTCGGGGCGGCTCAGATGTACTCCGCCGAGGTTGCCAACCCGGTGCCAGAGAGGCTAACGCCGCGTATCCAGGACACGGCGAAGGTGCTCGCCACCGTCTACCTCGCGCTAACGGCTGGAGGTATCATCTCGCTGTACCTGGCTGGTTTAAGCGCTTTCGATGCTGTGAACCACGCTCTCACTACGGTCTCCACCGGCGGCTACTCTACAAGATCAGAATCCATAGCAGCCTTCGACTCCTGGGCGGTTGAGCTAGCCATCATGAGCGGCATGTTGCTCTCGGGGATAAACTTCGCTCTCTATTTTCAACTCGCCCGGCGGCGTACGAGACTGGTCTTCGGCAGCCCGGAGTTGCGTGTATACCTCGGCCTGATAGCCGTGGGTACAGCGGTCACGACAGCGGCGCTTTTTGCTTTTGACTACCAAAATTCTCCGGTGCTGGCCTTCCGAGAGGCACTGTTTCAGACTGTTAGCCTGCTCACAGGTACGGCCTTCAGCACGGCGGACTGGAGCGCGTGGCATCCTATCTCACAGGGGCTTTTGATCTTGTTCATGGCGATAGGAGGTTGCGCGGGCTCGACGAGCGGGGGCATCAAAGTCATCCGGGTCATACTATTGTTACAGCACGCCCGGCAGCAGATCTTTCAGATGTTGCATCCCAGAGCCGTAACACCGCTGAAGCTACGCGAGAATACGATCTCTGACAGGCTGCGGATCGCTGTCCTCGGTTTCTTCTTTGTCTACGTGGCGACGCTGGTAGTGGGGACGGCGGTCATGGCTCTTCACCAGATTCCTCTGGAGTCCGCCTTCGGCTCGGTCTTCGCTTGTCTCAACATCACCGGGACGTTTCTGGGTTCCACCGGCTCCGCCGAGTTCTACGCCGGGCTACCCGCAACCGCGAAAGCAACCCTCACACTCGTGATGTTACTCGGGCGACTGGAGCTTTTTACCGTGTTGGTAATCCTAACTCCTTCATTCTGGCGCTAGAATACGCCGGTGAATGTCCGGATCATCACTCGTATTATGGCGGGCGTGGTCTTCTCGATAGGGCTGGCCCTGCTCGTGCCGTTGGCGATTTCGCTTCTCTACGCCGATGGATCGTGGACGAGCTTCTTGCCGCAAGCGACGGTGATGATCTTATTTGGTGGCCTGGGGTTCTGGGCCACACGTCCCGCATCGCGACGGGTTCTTGCCTATACCTCACCGCGTGACATACTGCTCTCGGTGACGTTGGCCTGGGTGCTGTGTGCGCTGCTGGGCGGTGTTCCGTACCTAGTCGAAGGTACGTTCTCGAACCCCATAGACTCCACGTTCGAAGCCATGAGCGGCTTTACGACCACCGGAGCCACGGTGCTGCCAGAGATAGAAGCAGAGACACCCTCCATCCTATTCTGGCGCGGGCTGACGCAGTGGTTGGGGGGCATCGGGATCGTAGTCGTCTTCGTCGCCGTGGCCCCCGTGCTGGGCTTCGGCGCCGCACGCCTCTTGTCTGCGGAGGTGTCGGGGATCGGACAGACTCGTCTTACGCCCCGCATCGTGGATACGGCTAAGGCGCTGTTGGTCATCTACTTGAGCCTCTCCGCCGCAGAAACCGTGGCGCTTCTACTCGCGGGTATGAACCTCTACGACGCCGTTTATCATACGTTTACCACCGTGGCGACAGGCGGTTTCAATCCTCGGAACGATTCCGTCGCGTACTACGATTCGATACCGATAGAGATCGTCTTGATCGTATTCATGGTCCTCTCGGCGGTCTCGTTCGCTCTCTACTATCTGCTCTACGTTCAGCGTAGCCTGAAAGTGCTGCTGGACCGCGAGCTACTCGCGTATCTCGGCATCATCGTCGGTGCGATCTTATTCGTTTGGGGAGTTTTGATCTTCGAGGGTTCATACGGCGATTCTTGGGTGCGGGCTTTCCGGGATGCGGCTTTCGCCGTGACGAGCATCATCACGACGACCGGTTACGTAACGACCGACTTCGACGAGTGGGAAGCGGGC
>JBGTFQ010000151.1:0-12541 GCA_041747155.1 Rubrobacteraceae bacterium | reverse complement strand
GACGGTGTCGAACTGAACCGGGCTGTCACCGAGATACGGGCCTTGGGCGTTGGCAATGACGACCTAACGGTTATCCTCAAGCGTCGGGACATGGCCGAGCCGGAGCCGTTCCCCGAAGGCACCCGGTACATAACAGTCCCGGATGATCGCCGCGGCCTCGAAGTGCCTATCGGTTTCGCCATCTCTTTCGTCCTGCTGGGTATCTTTTTCGCCATCATCGTACCGTCCATCGGAATACCGACCTTTATGGTCTTTATCTCCCTGGCGGCAATCCTGGTTGCGGGTTCTTTCACGCGAGTCGGCGTATCCCCGATCCTCACCGAGATGGAAGCGCCGCGAGAGGAGGCCGGAACCTGGAACGAGGCGTTCGAGTTCGGCAAGGTTCTAGTCTTCGCCAACACCAGCGAACGCGCCTTGTTGCGTCCTATAAGAGAGGTGCTGCAGAGAAACGATGCTATGTATTACATCGTGGACCAACGCTTGGAGCCGCGAGCCGTGCATCAGGCGGTACTTCACCGGACGCGCCGCAACGAAGATGGAGACAACGGGAATCCTCGCGAACGCCAACAGCCCGAAGCCAAGACCAGCGAAGCTTCCAAAGAGAATTAGAGGGAGTATTTAGACCGTGCCGACTATTACCTATCAGATACCGGAGCTAGCGGTGTACATCCTGGCCCAAGTGCCAATCCTCGAAGACTTTAGTTTTCCGGGTGGGGCGCGGGCGTTCACTGGCATTACGATGTTGACGCACATGTTCTTTGCGCAGTTGTTCGTGGGCTTCGCCATCGCCGCACCGGTTCTGCAGGCGTGGGGTGCCCGCACCGGCAGTCCGAGGATGGATCGGCTGGCTCACTCGATGGCTCGCTTCAATGTGCTGACCTTCAGTACCGGAGCCACGTTCGCGGTTCTGTTTATTGTGTTGCTCATTGGTTTTTATCCTAGAGTTACTACCTCGCTGTTCACGCACTTTTTCTACTTTATAGCTCTGGCGATGCTCTCGATGGGCCTCGCGCTATGGGGGATGTATTCGTACTATTACAAGTGGGATCGCTACAGTGTGTTGAATAAGAAGCGGCATATCGCACTGGGGTTCACAATGGGTTTCTTTATCTGGATCTGGATGCTCATTATGACCGGCATCGACACTTATATGACCACCGGCGGAGGGCCGAACGCTTCCCCGATCTCCGACGAGAACATCCAGAGTTTCACCGTGGCCGCTCAGGGGATTTTCAACCCGATGTTCGTGGAGATGGTGCTGCACCGCACGTTCGCTAACCTCTCGTGGCCCGCGTTCGCTATCGCGGCTTGGGCGGCTTTTATGTACATTCGCTCCAAGTCCCCGGAGGACAAGTCCTACTATGACTGGAGTACCTCGGTCGGTCTTACGTGGGGTACGGGTTTTCTGTTGGTGCAGCCGGTGATCGGCTTCTTCATCGTGTACTCGATGAAGCTCGCTCAGCCAGAGAATCCGATCAACCCGAGCAACACAGGCTCTTATGACCGGCTTACGTCCGGGGCGACCTCGAATATTTTGTATCTCAACCTGCTGTTCGTGGTGTTGATGTTCGTGCTGGCTAACGCCGCGATGTACATGGGGGCTGGGCGTCACCCGGATAGGGGCGGTCGAGTGCCGATCCGGTTCTTCGGGCTACTGGCGGCGGTGGCGGGGCTTTACTCGATCTCACCGTTCGCGAGTGTTCCTTATGAGTCGCCGTTCTTCTACTTGCGCTACGTTGCGATACTGATAATGGCTCTGGCGACTTTGGGAGCTTTTATTACCTATATGCGTGGTCGCTTACGTTTTCGATACGGAAGTCCAGGTACTCTTTACAGAGTAGCATTGCTGTCCCTGGGAGTTTTGGCGGCGACTGCGGCCATGAGTATGGGTCTTATGAAGTCCAACTCTAGGGTGCCGTACACGGTATATAATCAGCCGGACTACACGGTTGAGGGCAGCAAGCCACCAGACGGCTTTGGGAAGTAGCGAGACGTGGATAGTAAGCATCGGGAAGAGTTGGAAGGGGCGAGGAATTGACGGAGCTACAGAAAGACCCCATTACCCGCAGCGACTTTCTCGGGTTTGGTCTGCTGGGCACGGTTGCAGGGGCAATACTTACGATCCCGCCGGTGGCGTTCATAATGAGTCCGATCATCAAGACCGATGTCCTCGGTCAGTCGGACATTGATGAAGGCTGGCAAGAGGTCGCCTCTGTCAGCGATATTCCCAAAGACGAGCCCAAATCCTTCGAGATAGAGTTTCCGATAGATCAGACCTACGGCGACCCGGATATCCAGGAACAATTCCCCGATGAGCCGCGCTCTACGAGGGAGTTCACGCTAAAGAATGCGGTTTGGCTCTCGTGGAAGAGCGAAATCGACGAGCAATCCGGCGATGTCGCGAAGGTGGACCGCCCGTCGTTTATGGACGAGAAGAGCAGTGGTTTCTCCGAGGCCGAACGCGAAGAGTTGAAGAAGAGCATCAACGTGCTCTCCAACTCCTGCGCTCATCTCGGTTGCCCGGTACGGTGGCTTATCAACACAGACGGACATGGCGAGTTTCTGTGTCCGTGCCACGGTGGGCTTTACGATATCAATGGCGCCTACATTGGCGGACCGCCTCCTCGGGGCATGTACAGGTATGTGAAGGTCAAGATCGAAGAAGATGGCAAGCTCTTCGTCAAGCACGGCTATGACATAGAGCCCGGCATAGACAAGCAGCAGCCCTACGTTGTCTAGGATGCGTGGTAGCGTGAAAAAGGAGTCGGCATGATCGGCAGAGTGAAGTCTCAGGCGGTGGACGCGAGCAAGTTCATGGTCGACTGGATGGAGCACCGTACCGGGGTAGTCACGCAGATGGAGCATTTTCTGTATGAACCTGTCCCGAAACGTGGTGCTTGGGTCTACACTCTTGGGAGTGCGTGTCTGTTCTTGATCGCGCTGCAGTTCCTTACGGGTATTCTTCTTCTCTTCTACTACGTGCCGACTACGGACGATGCGTGGAACTCGGTCGCGTACATAATGGACGAGGCTTACTTTGGAATCCTGATCCGGGGCATCCACTACTGGTCGGCTAACTTTTTGATGGCTGTCATTGGTATGCACATGGCTCAGGTATTCTTCTCGGGTGGCTACAAGGCTCCTCGGGAGCTCAACTGGGTCGTCGGTGTGATCCTGCTGTTGCTGGTCATCGGGCTGGCGTTCACCGGATATCTGTTGCGCTGGGACCAAGACGGTTTCTGGGCGAGTGTGGTGGGGATGAAGATCGGCTCTTACTCGCCGCTGATCGGCGGGGCGACGATTCACTTTCTGCTTGGCGGGGATACCGTTGGACCGGCCACGCTCTCGCGGTTCTTCGCGATCCACGTCTGGCTTCTACCGGCTGCTATCGCACCCCTGATCGGTCTGCACCTTTACCTCCTTCGTCGACACGGTGTCTTCGGCAGCGAGTTCGAGTACACCGAACGACTGGCGAAGCTTCACGAGACCCAGCGCCTAGAAGAATACTCGCGCCTCGAACTCGACGATGACGAGTATTACGACAACGGCGACCAGCGCGATGACGAAAATGGCAACTATCGGGACCGTGAGTGAGAGATGTTACCGAGGACGTATCAAACCCGCTGTTATGATGCCTTCAGAGTCTTAGAAGAGAGGTGCGGAGATGGTCTATAACGCAGCCACCGGCAAGGCGAAGCCGGTTGAAGAAGAGATAATTACAGAAGAGAACGTCTTCGACCGACCGGACGAGACGATTGGGTTCTTCCCCACGCAGGTGCTCTACGACGGGTACGTTTCGACGTTCTTGCTTCTCGCGTGTTGCGTGCTGTCGTACTACTCGCCAGCACCGCTTTCGGAGCCTGCGAATACGGCCACGGTAGATTACGTGCCGCGACCGGAATGGTTCTTCTTCTTCTACGAGCAGATGCTCATGTTCTTCCCCGGCTACGCGCTTATTAGCTTTGGTGCTGTGGCTATACCGACGGTATTCATCATTCTGCTGTTGGCGTTGCCGTGGTTGGACCGGGGGCCAAACTATAGCCCCATGAAGCGGCCATTCGCCGTGGTTATAGGTGTTCTGGTTATCGTGACGGTTCTCTTGAACATGTTGTTGGCCGTAAGCCGTATCATCAACTTTCCGGGACAGTAGGGGGTAGAGGATGCCGATTGGTGATCTCCAGGTTCCCGTAATTGGCAAGAACGTCGTTATTGCATCGCTCGTTCAGACGCATATTCTTTTTGCAGCTTTTATCATCGGGGCGGTGCTGATAGCCGCTACAAGCGAGTATCTCGGGCTGGTTACAAAACAGCCGCACTACGAGCGATTCGCTCGCAACTTGGCACGGTTCGTTGTTCTGCTGTTCGCTTCGGGCGCGGCGTTGGCAATTACGTTTGTGCTGGCGTTGGTTACTTTGTTCCCGGTGTTTTTCTCGTATCTGCAAAATATTTTCTTCTGGGTGTTTCTGGTCGAGGCGTTTATGTTCCTCGGGCAGATCATCATCGTCTACGCTTGGTACAACGTCTGGGATAAGCTGGCTTATCGTAAAAGTTTGCATGTCGTGTTCGGGTTTATTGCGGGATTCTTCGGGTTGATGGCTATGACCATGATCGACGCGGTTGCTTCGTACATGCTCACGCCAGCCGAGGCTCCGGTTACCGACGTGGCCCGGACTTTCCTCAATCAGACGATGGTTCCACTTAACATGCATCGGTTCGTTGGTAACTTCTCGTATGCTGGGTTCCTGATCGCGGGCTGGGGTGGTTGGCGGTATCTGCGCTCGACTCGTCAAGAGGATAGGGAATACTACGATTGGATGGGTCACTTTGGCTTGATCTGGGGCTTTGGGTTCCTGATTCTGCAGCCGGTGATCGGTTACGGTTACTTGAAGGGTATCCGCGAGAGTTCCCCCGACGCTTTCGAGACCATCATGCTCGGAGACCAAGCCTGGCACTTCAACGTTCTCGTTATTCTCATCGCGATAATGACGATGGCGGCCACAGCGTACTTCGTCCACAAGCTGAACTTCGCGATCACACCGATGCCCACGCTGCGAAAGCTGGCCGTAGGTTCGCTAGGCTTCACGGCTTTGTTCACGATCCTGAACATCATTCCGGCTGACGCGGACTTGATTCCTCAGCTCGGTCTCGTGTTTCTGAGTGGCGAAGAGACCAAGATACCGCTCGGCGCTATGTACCCGTGGAAGTACATCGGTCTTATAGGATTGATGCTGGTCGGTTTCTTTATATTGACGCTCTATTTGAAGGCGACGGCAGGCGGTTTCCGTTGGGGCAACGCTAGCCGGTGGAGTCAGTACGCGCTCATGGCCTGCGCGGTGACGGTGGTTCTGACGATGATCGACATGGGCTCGACTCGTGAGTCGGCTCGTCGGGTGGACCACAAGCCAGCGGGCAACGGCGGCGGATACTTGATCTACAACTGCGTGACGATGGGCCAGAAGGTCGTCAACGAAGGATGCCCAGCGGTCGTAGAGAAGGATGGCGAGAAGATCAATACAATCAACGGCCAGAAAGTACCGGAGGGCGAATGATCGAGACACTAGCTCTGCTCGAACCGAATACGATAGGCGTGCTTCGTCTGTTCGCCGCTCTTGGACTAATACTAACGTTCTTCACCGGCGCTCTATTGTTTACGTACTGGATCAGTAAGGACGAGTAGAAGAAACCTCACGAATCTCCAATCGGCGGTGTTCCTAACGGGATCATCGCCGATTAGCGTTTTTGAATCTTTCGCGCCCTACTGAGGTTGCTTAGAGGGCCGCAACAGGATCTCATTGATACTCACGCTGGCCGGGAGCGTTACTGCATGGGTGACAGCGGCGGCCACATCCTCGGCTTCCAGTGGAGCGTAATCCTTGTTCGCATAGTACTCGGTAGGGTTTGTCGAAGAGCCTACTGGAAATTCCGTTCGGGTGAGGCCCGGTTCCACGGTCGTAACTCGCACGCCCTGACCGTCCAGGTCTCCGCGCAAACCTTCGGCGATAGCTGTGATGGCGTATTTGGTGGCTGAGTACACGGCTCCATAAGAGTGGGGGACGCGACGTCCGGCGACGCTGGAGACGAAGATCAGATGCCCCGAGCGACGTTCCATCATGTGTCGGACGGCGGCTTGAGTAACGTAGAGTACGCCGAGGACGTTCACGTCGAACATCTTGCGCCAATCCTCCGGGTCCGCTTTTGGGATGGGATCGTAGAGCCCTATACCAGCGTTGTTTACGAGAACATCGAGAGACCCAAAACGCTCGATTGTCTTTTCAACGAGGTCGGCGCAAGCTCTAGGGTCGGTTGTGTCCGTAGTGATAGCGTGGCTCGTTGGTCCTAGCTTTGAGACGATAGCTTCCAAGCGGTCTTTGCGGCGAGCGGCAAGCACTACGTTGTATCCAGCTTGGGACAGTTGATGGGCTGTGGCAGCGCCGATGCCGGATGAAGCGCCTGTGACGAGTGCTGTTTTGGAGTTGGTCATAGAGACCTTTCGGTGGTTGAACTTGGTATGAGTTGTAAGAGCGCATCATAGCGGGGATGCCGGGTGGGGGATAGAATTGGTCTACAATAGATAGAAGGAGCGAGTTTGTCGGATATACCGTTGTTCCCGTTGAATGTGGTGCTGATGCCTGGGGCTCCGATGCCGCTTCACATCTTCGAGGAACGTTACAAGCAGATGGTCGATGAGTGCTTGGAGAGCGAGACCGAGTTCGGAATGGTCCTCGCGGACGACTCCGGGACACGGGAGGTCGGTTGTACGGCCCGGATCGTGGAACTGGTCGAGCGGTACGAGGATGGCCGGATGGTGGTTCTCGTAGAGGGTTCGCGGCGGTTCAAGCTCAACAATATACTGACTGGAAAGCCGTACTACGTGGGCGAGATCGAGTACCTGGCGGCAGAGCCGGAGGAAGACGTGACGGAGATCGCCCAGGAGTGCATAGCGCTGTTGGAACGGGTGGTAGAGGCGGCGACGCAGGGATCGGTTGGGATCGAGATCGAACCTCCATACCGAAACCTGGCTTTCGCTATCGCGGGTCGCATAGAATTTGAGTTGGAGACTCGTCAGAGTATCCTGGAGCTAACCACGGAGCGCGCTCGGCTCGAAAAAGTCCGGGAGCTTCTCTCGGAGGCGGCGGAACGGCTGGAGCGCGAACAAAAGGCAAGGGAAGTGTCGCAGACCAATGGACATCTCCGCAGTGATTGGAAGCCCGGCGAGAAAAGCGAGGGTAGCTAAGACTTGCGCTCCTCTTCCTCTTGCGGCAGGAGATCCCGGATGCGGTTCAAGTTGGCGTGGTCGACTTTGTAGATCAGGGGATTACCGGCGAGTGCGTCCTCTCCGGCGGCGGCCTTTACGCGCTCGACTAGGTTTTCTTCTACTAACCATCCCATCGAAGGTAGGACACCGGCCAGTATACGCAGGCGGATGCGTCCCTCGGCGTCTTCACGGCTGACGAGGCGTGGAGGGGTTAGGTAGAGTTCGCTCGCTTCGGTAAGTGAGGTCAGGACTCTATCTACGGCTTCGGCATCCGAGAGCGGAACTTCCAGAGTAAAGCGTTGCTGGCCCGAGACGTAGTTTCGGACACCGGTGATCGTGCCGTTCGGGATAAAGATGATCTCACCGGAGAGAGCCCGGATCTTGGTGGTTCTCAGTCCGAATTCTTCGACTATCCCGCCTGCTTTTGCTGGTTCGACTTCGATAAAATCCCCAACGGAATACTGACCCTCGAAGACTATGGAGAAGCCTGCGATTATGTCCCGCAGAAAACTCTGCGCCCCGAAACCCACGACTGCGGCTCCGAGCGTCGCGCCAGCGGCGGCGGGCAACGGGTCGCGAATGAAGATACTCACAACAAAGAGTGTGACGATAGCGAAGATCACATACCCAAGAGCGTTTCTTATTAGCGTGATCGCCGTATCCTGGCGTTTGATCCGGTTTACTGCTTCGGCATCAAGAAATCCTTGGCGACCTCGCCGCCACCGCAGAATACGCGGCACTCCGCGCGTCAGCAGCCGGTACGCTACGATCCCGATAGCCACAACTACCACTGAAGCGAGTATGTTGCCGATGAAATCAGCGCTTGTCAGGTAAGTGTAGATGTTCTGGAAGAACTTGGCGAATGTGCCGAGTTGTTCCTTGCTCGGATCGGCGACTTTCTGCGCGGCCTTTTCGATGCTTTCGGCGGTAGTCTCACCGCCGGTCGTTTTTTGGAGAAGGTATATAAACATGGCGTATCCGGGTTCTAGGCGTGGCGTTGGAGGGCGAGGTCTATCAGGCGGTCCAGGAGATCTTTGTAGGGGAGGCCGCTTGCGTCCCAGAGCGTGGCGTAGACGCTGGTTGGGGTGAAGCCTGGTATCGTGTTGATCTCGTTTAAGAGTAGCCGGTCGGTGCCGCGTTCGAGGAAGAAGTCGATTCGCGCCATTCCAGCGGCATCCACGGATTCGTATGCTATTCGGGTGGAATTCTGGATCTCCAAAATCGTCTCCTTGGGGAGGTCCGCCGGGACGATCAACTTCATCCCGCCTTCCACGTATTTTGCTTCGTAGTCGTAGAACTCGTTGCCTTGGATGACGACTTCGCCCGGCAGAGAGACTTCGGGGTCTTCGTTGCCGAGCACGGAGACTTCTATCTCCCGAGCGTCCACGCCTTCCTCGATGATGATGCGCCGGTCGTATGAGGCGGCTTCGTGCAGGGATTTCAGCAGACTATCGGGGTCGTCGGCTTTGCTGATGCCGACGCTGGAACCGAGGTTGGCGGGCTTGATGAAGCATGGGTATCCGGTTGTGTTCTCCACTCGTTCTATGCAGCCGGATGGGTTCGTCCGCAGCTCGTGGTTGGTGATGCCGATCCAGCGTACTTGGGGTAGACCGTGGTGGGCGAAGACTTTTTTCATCGTGATCTTATCCATCCCAACCGCGCTGGCGAGTACGCCACTACCAACGTAAGGCACGCCCGCAAGCTCCAACAAACCCTGCACGGTCCCGTCCTCCCCGTCGGGACCGTGCAAAACTGGGAACACGACATCCACCGAACCAAGCCCCGCCGGAAGCTTCTCCGAGACGGGCGCGGGATTCCCGGAAACTTCGGTGCCGGGCACCCCGCTCACAGTATTGACCGTACTTGGGCTGCTTAGAGACAGACTCTGAGATTCGAGTTCACTCATCGGGTCGGAGGAGTGGATCCAGCGTCCTTCGCGGGTGATGCCGACCGGGGTTATCTCGTGGCGGCCACTTTCGCGAAGGGACGTAATGATCGCCCGTGCGGAGGCCAGCGAGACATCATGCTCCCCGCTCTTTCCACCAAAGATGACCATAACCCGAGCCACTACATCATCCTTTCCAATTCTTGCAAGAGCACTATCCTAGCAGAGGGTGCGACACTCTTTTAGCTGGCGAGTCCCAGCGCGGCGGCCCGCTCGCGAAGAGCCCCTGCTACAAACTCGATGTGCTCGTTTAGGTCTACGCCAAGCTCTTCCGCGCCTCGCACTATGTCTTCCCGGTTCACGGCGGCGGCGAAGGATTTCTGTTTCATTTTCTTGCGGACGCTTTTGGCCTTCAGACCTTCGAGTTTCTCCGGGCGCATGAGGGCGCAGGCGGTGATGAAACCGGATAGTTCGTCAACGGCGTACAGAGTTTTAGCCAACGGTGTCGTGCGCGGTACATTGAGATAGTCGGCGTGTCCCTTTATTGCTTCGAGGATCTCCTCGGGATATCCGCGGCTCTCCAGCTCCCGGACACCGACCATCGGGTGCTCGGCGGGCGTTGGATGCTTCTCGTAGTCCATGTCGTGCAGGATTCCCGTGACGGCCCAGAGTTCCTCATCCTCCTCGAAGTGGCGGGCATAGGCCACCATCGCGGCTTCGACGGCGAGCATGTGCTTTCGGAGAGACTCGCTCTCGGTCCATTCGCACATCAGGTTCCAGGCTGCTTCACGGTTCACGGGACTCACTAATACCTCCGATTGATGAGGGAATTTGAGAGATATTTTAGCGACTCTACTCCGAACTGTACGAGAGGTTAATGGTGCCGCCGTTGGTACGGGTGGATTGCACCGAGCGCGTTTGGTCGCCGTCTAAGAGTATGATCTTGAGTTCGCCCCCGACGGAGCCTTTCTTCTGTATTCGGCAGGTGAGTTCTCCGCCCTTGAGATCAAAGGTGAAACGTTTCGGCACTTGCCCGCCAAGAACCTCATCGCTACCCCCAATGGAACAGAGCCCCCGAAACGATGTCTTGGGAGCGCCTTCGAGTCGCACCACAACCTCTGGAGCCTCAGTAATCTCCTTGAGCGTGCCTTCGGGAGTGTCGTCCTCGTCTTCTGGGGTGTTGGTGGTGGACGGTGTGGTTTTTATAGTGGCTGTATTCTCGACTCCACCGCCGGGCGATGTCTTGTCGGTTTTGGTCGTGTTTCCCTCTTCCGTGCAAGATGCCAGCACGAGCACCGCCAGGGAAAAGATGACCCCGGCAAGTATTCGTCTCGAAGTGGAAGGTGATCTCCGCAAACCGCGCATATTCTAGCACCAGCGCGGGTTTAATTGATGTTGGCTAAGAGTCTCCGGATGCTAAATCTTTCGCTCGCCGTAGTACGTTGTCTAGCATGTCTGTGGTCAGCACGCCAGTGAAGGTGTTCTGTTGAGATACGTGATAGCAACCGAGTAGGGTAACGCCGCCAAATTTATGCTCCGCGCCGTGGGTGAATTTAGGCTTTGGCCGGATATTTCTGAGGCGGAGTACGGCATCCCAGGCGAAAGCGCCCAGGCAGACTATGACCCTTGCCTGTAGCAACTTCAGTTCTCGGGCGGCGTAGGGGAGGCAAGCGTCGCGTTCGGTGGGGGTTGGTTTATTGGCGGGCGGGGCGCAGCGGACTGCGGCGGAGACCCAGGCTTCAGAGAGCCGCAACCCGTCATCCCTGCTTTTGGAAGTAGGTTGATTGGCGAAGCCTACTCGATGCAACCCGGCGAACAGAAAGCCCCCAGAGCGGTCGCCGGTAAAGACGCGCCCGGTACGGTTTGCGCCGTGGGCGGCGGGGGCGAGGCCCATCACCACGACGTTCGCCTCAGGATCGCCGAATCCTGGTACGGGACGACCCCAGTAAGTCTCGTCCGAGTACGCGGCTCGTTTTTCGACCGCAACCGTCTCGCGCCATTCGACGAGTCGTGGACATCGGCGACAGCTTACTATCTCGTGTTCCAGAGAGGCTAGTTCGCTTTTGCGGTGCGCCGTAGGCTACGCTCCGTAGCGGTTTAGTTTCAGGGCGTGGCCCATCAGGAGACCCATGATCTCCTCTCCCGGAAACACGCCAAGCGATCCACTCGCGCAAGTCCGCTCCCCGAAGCTCTCCGCCGTCGGTAGCGTGTACTCGGAGTGCAACAAGAACGGCACACCGTGGAAAGAATGACTCTTCATCCTGGCGGGCGTAGCGTGGTCTCCGGTGATGGCGAGCGCGTCGGGCGCTAGCTCCAAAAGACGCGGAATAAGCGCGTCGACTTCTTCTATGACCTTCGCCTTGCGCTCGAAATCTCCGTCCTCACCGGCGGCATCCGTCGGCTTGATATGGACGAAGAAGAAATCGTGGTCGTCCCAGCTCTGTTCCAGCGTATCGAACTCGCCGGAGATACCTTCGCCTTCCTGCAAGAGATCCATCTTAGCCAGTCGAGCTAGACCCTTGTACATCGGATAACTCGCTATGGCGGCGGCCCGCAGTTTGTACGCCTCGTCGAAGGAGGGCAGACCCGGGTGCGTGTCGAAGCCACGCAGCAAGACGGTATTCGCCGGATGCTCATCTTTCAGGATTTCGTTCGCTTGCTTTATGAATTCGTTGGCGAGTTCCGCGCTGCTCTCGGCTTCTTTGGAGTCGTTGGTTGGTTCTACCGGGAGGGGTTCGAGGCCCGTCCGCTGCGGGTCGGTATCCGCGAGTGAGCCAGAGAGTCCATCGGTCCGGAAGACGACGACGGCCCGGTATTCCTTCTCGTGCAAGATCGATACTTCCACGCCGTCCAGGTCTATCTTCTCGTTCAGGAGGTCTACGAGTTCTTCGCCTTTTTCAGAGGGGATGCGACCGGCTCGGCGGTCGGAGATCTTACCGGAGTCGTCGATTGTGGCGAAGTTGATCCTGGCTGCGAGATCGCTGTTTTCGAGCTCGAAACCAACGCCGAGGGCTGACAGCACGCCGCGTCCGACCGGATGTTCGAGCGGATTGTAGCCAAAGAGCGCGAGGTGTCCGGGGCCACTGCCGGGGCTGATCCCTGCTCCCACCGGAATCGACAGACCGAGGTCCGAGGAAGCGGCGAGCAGATCCAGGCTAGGTGTCTCGGCGGCTTCGAGTTCGGTCTTGCCGCCCGGCTGCATCGGCAGACCACCGAGTCCGTCCAGAACTAACAACACGATCTTCGAATCCGTCGAAACGGATAGCTCTCGCATCAGGTCGAGATTCACGGAAATCCTCCTCTTTCGTACTCGCTCGCGGTTCCGGCAGTCTAGCAGAGAAGGTCTGTATAATTGCCCCGCCGGATGTTCCAGCGGGAGGTCGCATGAGGATTGAGACGAT
>JBGTFQ010000150.1:0-10764 GCA_041747155.1 Rubrobacteraceae bacterium | reverse complement strand
CAGTTGCTCGTCAACTCTTTCCCGAACCAATACAACGATCCCACTGCCACTCCACTTAGCCCCGAAGCTACCAACTCCCCGTGGGCCTACAACACAGGGTCCGCGACTTGCGGAAGTTTGTCCGCCGGTCCAGGAAGATGCATAACTACCCCCGAAGGCGACGTTAGGGTGACGATCAAATACCTGCCGCCACCACCCACGGCAGCAGACAGAACGAACGCGAACTTCGCCCCGGAAGCTTTGCCGTCGGGCGCGTCAGACTACAAAGACAAGCGCGATTACTTCCAGATCGAGACCGACGGTGTGTTCAGCGGTGCCCGGCGTAAAATACAGGCTATTCTCGTAACCGAGGATCTCAACCTGCCAAAAGCGTACTTTGCCACCGATGATATCGAATTGGCCGGCGGATTAACAGTTACAGACGTAAGCCTCTTTGCGCGTGGCGACATCACTGGCATCAAGTGTGGCACTGTTACCGGTATTGACAAAGCGTATGGAGACTGGTTCTCCGCGACGAATGACAAGTCAAGAATCGACAGCACTCGTACCTCTGCCGTGGATCCCGGGGCAGCAGGATTGGGTGCCGAAGGAGAAATCGACTACGCTTCCGGTGGCCCTGGTTGCTCGGGCTTCAACAACAATGATCAGAAGCAGGCTCCCGCCGAGGCGGACGATCTCTACAAGAAACGCGACTTCGATGGTCTGACAAGTTTCCCAGGAGGACTATCCGCTCCATCTCCTAACTACAGATTTTGTGCCAAGAACACGGCTTGTTGGCCGTCCGGCACCGCGCAACCCGCTGGGGTGATTACCTATCCTTTCGATGGCGGTGCCAACCTAAACGCGGATTTCCTTCGTAGCGTAGCGGAGCAGCAGGTTCGCACCGGCGCGGGTCCGGTAACAAGCCGGGACAACTACATCGAGCAGCCGGGCAGTGGTCCGACTGTAGATGTGAACGCCAGCACCTTCAACCAACAGGCTCCGGCGTTGAGCTCCGTAATGGTAGTCAAGTTCACCGGTTCTAGCCGAGGAACTGTCGATATAGTTTCCCCTGCCGGAGGCCCTTGCCTCTCTGGGACGGTATTAGTCATCAACGGCGATGTAAATACTTCCAATGCTGGCGCGGCATGCTTCGATGGGGTTTTGGCTATACAAAGAGATCCTACAAATCCGCTGGCGGCAACCCTAACCTACAAGAACACAGGTGATTTTACGCTAAATGGCTTTGCGAATATTGATGGCAAGATGCAGATACGAGGTGGTGTGGGGCCCATACTAACGGATGATGTCCTCAACCAACCTGGCTATCATGATGTCAAGACTTGGAGTTGGCGGGAGTGCTACAAAGAGGCGTGTAACTGACCCATCTCCTTCCCTGAGAAGGATGCCCTCAATAGTTTCTACATGGTCGTTGCGCGGGGCTGTAAGTATGCTGCGTACACTGAGGATCTTCTTTCAAGATGGCCTGAGTAAGCGATGCGCTCCCAAAATCGACATTGGTGCGCGAAGCTGATCAGAGACCTTCGGCTACTTCAAAGCGACGATCAAGGGGGAAGATCGTACTTCGCTGTCGTTCGATTAGAATACGTGTATGGAGGAGCAACAGAAACCACGTAGCGCGGCGAATGTTGGGGTGACTTGGGGAGGCATCGGAGCGGTGCTTGGTTTCTGCGTCTCGCTTCTTGGGTCGCTGGCCGGTATGGTCGCCGCCACGTTTATCGGGATCTCGGTGGGACGACGGGCTGCCGATGCTGATGGGGAAGAGAAGAGCGGGGCTCTGGCCGGGCTCGTCGGCGGGGCGATAGCGGCTCCGGCGGTCGTGGTCGGAGCAACCGCCGGGGCTTTGGTGAGCGTGCGTTCGGTGAATCTCGAAAGCATCGCCGTCGAAGTCTCCGGGATGCTCGGAGCGGACGTAACCACGGATGAGACTTGGCGTTTGATCCTCTTGGCCGTAGCCGTGGCCGCCGTGTTCCAGATCATCCTTCTGATCGGTGCATCGACCGTCGCTGGTGCCTGGGCCGCCAAAAAACGCGCGGCAACCGCCAAACGCGACCTGTAAAACGACCGCGACAGAGGTTATCCTGAAGAAGCCGCCAGCGATAGCCCAAAGGAGATCCCAGGTATGTTGCCCGCCGAGATAAAACGCCACCGTTTCACGGTCGAGGAGTACCACGACATGGCCGCCACCGGCTTGCTCACCGAGGACGACCGGGTCGAACTCATAGACGGGGAGATAGTCGAAATGTCACCTATAGGCTGGCGTCATGCGAACTGCGTGACCGCTCTGACGATGTTTCTCGCCCGCTTTGCCCTGGACCGTTATGTGGTCAGCGTACAGAATCCGGTGACCATAGGTGAATACGGTGAACTACAGCCAGACCTGGTGCTCCTCGAACAAACCCCGCATGGAAGACTACCTGGCCCCGAAGACGTGGCCCTAGCAATCGAAGTCTCCGACTCAACCCTCTCCTACGACAAGAACATCAAGCTACCCCGATACGCCCAGTCCGGCGTGCCGGAAGTCTGGATAGTAGACCTCGAAAACCAAAGGGTCGAAGTCCACGCTAGCCCCTCGCCAACCGGCTACCGTGAATCCAAAAGCTTTACTCAAGGTCAGAGCGTAAGCTCCACAAGTATCCGAGACCTATCCATGCCAATGAACGACATATTCGCTTAGAGCATCGCGCCGGGACTGAAAGCCAGTCAAGAGATCCTGACAAGCTGACTGGCTGAAACGCTGACAAGCGGAGACCTTACGAGGTCTTGGCGGCTTCCTCCGCGGTGTCGCCGAAGACCAGACCTTCGTCTTCGTCTTTCGGTCCTAGACCGGCGGCGGCTAGTTGGCGGTCGCGTTGGTATTTGCGGATGGCGGCTTTCAGGGTGCCGAGTCCGAGGGTGGCGCAGCGGGGGCGGGAAGCGACGATCTGCTTTCCTAGCTTGTCGATCATCTCGTTGTAGTCCATCTCCATGATTTGGCTCATTGTGAGATCGCCATCATGGACTTCCTCCAAAAGCATCGAAGCCGCCGCCATGCTAATGGTGCAACCCTCGCCCTCATAGGTCGCGTCTTCCAGGTGCTCGTGGTCTTCGGAGCCTTTTATGTAGACCGTGACGACGTCGCCGCAACCGGGATTTCCACCGGGCATCGCCACATCGGCATTATCGAGAATTCCCCGGTGACGAGGCTTCTTGTAGTGGTCCGTGAGTATCTGTATCTGCATCTGCCGGTCCAAAGCAACCGCCCTTTCAAATCCATTAGAGTAGATGGATTTTAACGCACCCTGCGGAACGTACCGTGAATTGCAACAGTTTGATACACTCTCCCGATGAGAGTAGGTATCGTCGGTCTACCGAACGTCGGAAAATCCACGGTCTTCAACAGCCTTACGAAGGCTGGCGCGGAGGCCCAGAACTATCCATTTACCACCATCGACCCGAACCTCGGGGTCGCCGTGGTCCCGGACGGTCGACTGGACGCTCTGGCAGAGGTCATGAAGAGCAAGCGAGTAGTCCCGACGACAGTGGATTTCGTGGATATCGCCGGGTTGGTGCGCGGCGCGAGTACGGGCGAGGGACTCGGAAATCAATTCCTCGGCAACATTCGTGAGTGTGAGGCTGTGGCTCATGTCGTCCGGTGCTTCGAGGACGATAACGTCATTCACGTTGATGGCATCGTGGACCCGGCGGGGGATATCGAGACGATACAGACCGAGTTGTTGTTGGCCGACCTCTCGACTATCGAGCGACGCTTGGATCGCACCGGGAAAGCCGCCAAGAGCGGCGATGCGAAGCTAAAAACCGAAGCCGAGGAACTCGTGAAGCTGCGGGATCATCTCTCCAACGGTGACCCGGCACGCACTTTCTCAAAGAGCGAAGCCGCCGCCGAAGCCCTCGGCACGCTGATAACCGCAAAACCAACCCTCTACGTCGCGAACGTGGACGAGGAATCGGTTGCCGATGGCAATAGCTTCAGCGCGGAGGTCGAGAAGCTCGCCGCCCGCGAAGGAGCCGGGGCCGTGCGGCTCTCGGCCCGGCTGGAGGCCGAAGTCGCGGAGCTTGGCGATGAAGAGGCGCGGGAGTACCTGGAGATGCTCGGGATCGAGAAGACCGGCTTCGAGGAGTTTGTGCGGGCCGCTTACGGGTTGCTCGGACTTCTGACCTTCTTTACCGCCGGTGAGAAAGAGAGTAGGGCGTGGACCGTGCGGGACGGGGCTACGGCCCGCACCGCCGCCGGTCGTATACATTCGGACATGGAGCGCGGGTTTATCGCCGCCGACGTTGGACTGTGGAACGACCTCGTGAACGCGGGTTCCTGGTCGAAAGCCAAAGAAGAGGCTAAAGTCCGCCTCGAAGGCCGGGACTACCTAGTTCGGGACGGCGATACCATGATCGTACGCTTCAACGTCTGAGCGACGTGCCACCCTTCTCTCGGCTCCAAAAACCCCTCTCCGAAAGCCGCGTCGCCCTGGTAACCACCGGCGGCGTACACCTACCGGACGACACCCGCTTCGACATAGACGACCCCGGAGGAGATTGCTCCTACCGCGAGATACCGCACGACGCGACAGCCCTAACGTGGATCCACGCCTACTACCGACCGGACGAAGCCAGCGACCTCGATGCCGTTTTCCCGCTGTGGACGCTCCGAAAACTCGTGGAAGACGGTTTCGTGGGGGAGGCCAACTATCGGCACTTCAGTCTTATGGGTGCGATCCACGACCCGGAAACCCTCGTAACTTCGACTGCACCCGAAGTAGCGGGGAATTTGATCGACGACAACGTAGATGCGGTTCTCCTCACCCCTTCGTGACCGCTCTGCCACCGATCCGTGGGATTGGTCAGCGAAGAGATAGAAACCCGTGGCATCCCAACAGTGACGCTTTCGATGGAGACCGGCATGATCTCGCCGCGAGTCGCCTTTGTCCCGTTCCAATACAATTATCCGATGGGTGCGCCGGGGAACGCGACCAGACACCGAGAAGTCGCAAAAGCCGCATTATCTCTGCTGCACGGGATGGACGATCGCGGCGAAGTACCGTTGCCGTTTGAGTGGCGCATGGATGGCGGCGGATGAAATTCACAGCGTAAACGTAGCGTGCTGGCGTATAATAAACTCGTAGAAATCGTCTCAAGAAGGTAGGCGGATGTGGCTTTTGTAGTGGTGTTTCTGGTAGCGGTATTCGCGATAGGTTTTCTGCTCGTGCTGCCGATACTTTTCTCGTTGCAGGCGGTTGCGAGTTTGTTTGTCTATCCGCGTCAGATGACGTCGATGTTCGGAAACCGCATCTTGCGTCGCAATCACGCTTTGGAGCATGCGACGATCGTGGTGATGATGGAGCGTGAACCGGGCCGCCGGTTGAGTGGTTTCTCCACCGAGGACGGATTCTTTGTGCAGGGCGTGCGTTCTATTGAGGAAGTCGAGTCGGCTGCGCGAGAGGCGTTGGGACGGCTGCGGGACGGAGAGAAGCGGTTGGCGATCCACCGAAACTGCGGCACCACCATTGTGTCGGTCAACCTGCTCACGGCGATCTTCTTTCTGGCTTCGCTGGGTCTAGGTCTGTACCTCGGATGGCCGATCTACGGGCTTATACTCGGCTCCCTGCTTCTGGCTTTCGCGCTCCGCGTACCTCTGAGTCTGTTTCTGCAGCGTTTCGTCACTACGGATTCCGATCTGACAAACGCCGAGGTCGGCTGGGCCGAGCCAGCGAATCCCCAGGACTTGCGCACCGGCATCGTTGGAGTATTGATGGCGGCATCGACGGTTAGGGTTCGAGTCTTTCACACGGACCCTGATGCTGTTGAGATCCTCCGCGAAGACGGAGCCATCGTCCGCTAGATCCGAAGCACTTGAGCACGTCAGCACTTTTGATTCGGTGTGCTGAGATGCTGACTTGCTAGAACACCTCAAACGTTCACCCACGACTAGATCACAACTTGCTCCGTTGCCCTGGTATACGCCTACACTTCAGCTTCCAGGTCCAATGAAGCATCATTTCTGGTTGAAGCTAAAGCCGCTTCTGAAGAGTTGCAACGAGGGTCTTGCGATTCTTGTGGTTTTTCTCGTACTCAAGGATTTGGTCGAGCTCATCGTTGGAGAGTCCTTTGGCTTTCTTCTCGATGCTCTCGACATTGAGGTCGTCGTAGCCGTTGAGCGGAAGACTCTGACTGACCCGTCGGGCTTTCTTTGCCTTTCTAGTGTTCGGGACGAACTGCTCTCCCTCGCGGGAGCCTGACCGTTTCTTCTCTTCGGTCTCACGTTTTTCGTCTTCGCTGAGTTTCTCCCAAGCTTCTTTGGGGAGGTACCGGGCGGTCTCGTCGCCCTCGCGAGCTTCGGCCTTGCCTTCCTGTGTCTGCCACTCCTCGTTCGTCCACTTTTCGAGGTCGCGTTGGCTCTGGTCCTTCTCGCCCTTGTAGCCACCACCTTGTTTCTCGTAGGTTTGAGTGAGGAGTTGGCTTTTGCGGGCGGACCATTGGCCTTTCTTTCCGCCCTTATCGTCGGCTTTTATCTCTTCTTTTATCTTCTCGCGCATCTGCGGATGGGTGTACTTGTCCTCGTTCTTCGTCATGTTTGGCTCCCGTCGAAAGGTCCGGTGCTATTTCCGAGCACGGCGTACAACGGGTCCGAGAACATGCGCTTCGGACTCCGGTCCTCGCTGCGAACATCCTGGAAGTTTCCCGCGTCTCGCAGGTACAGTTCCACAAGTTTCGTGCGTCCTGCGTCATCGAGCCGGTGCCAGACATCTACGGCTTTGGTCGGAAAGCACCGATTTGGTAACTTCGTCAGTAGACAAACACAGATTAGGGTTCCATATAACACTAGCGAACTGTATCCAGAGAGGATCGTCAGCTCTGTCATAGAACTCACCAGCTAGTTTGCGATGCACTTTGTTTGCTTATTTGACGTCCTGCGATACCGTTGACATCAGTGTAGACTTGCGCTTATTCGTGTAATCGTAATACTAGCCCCTGGCTCGGAATTGTCGTAGAATCTCAATTAATGGGATTCGTTTGAAGTGAGGATGAGTGATTAGTACACTGCCGCAGCACGATCCTGTTGACCTAGAACGCTCGCCGATCGCTCTTGCGATCGTTCAACTACGGTTCCCAGATATCCTGTCTATTCAAACCGACGAGAAACTCATAGCTAGGTACCAGGAGCAAGTACGCAAAGACTATCCTTACTACTATGCTGGTCAGCAGGTGGATCTACTTCTAAGTCCACAGGGAGTTGTTCCGCAACCGGCTACGGCCAACAATTGGCAGTTTAAGGATATAGAGCAAAATTGGACTATTACCCTAACTGTCAACTCTATATCTTTGGAAGTCAAGAACTACACTAGCGTGAGTGAGTTCGCAAGTCGGATGGAAGGCGTACTGCTTGCAGCGCAGGAGGTCTTTGGTATATCCGTTCGGAATCGCGTCGGCTTGAGATACGTAAACGAAATTCGCCATCCCAAGGTAGAGAAACCATCAGACTGGCGGCAGCTTATGAATCCTACCCTGCTAGGCTTGCTCTCGGACGACGCTATTTCTAGCAATGTGGAATCAACACTTCAGGAATTGCGTTTGTCAATTCCAAATGGTTTTCTGATAGTTCGTCACGGAGCTGTACAAGGTACCACTGTGGCGCCAGATCCCCAGACGCCAACGCCTCCCAATGGTGAATTCTATTTGCTCGACTTGGACGCCTATGACGAAGGAGGGGTAGAACTAAATGTTGACAATCTTGTTGAACTGATTAAAGGGTACAATAGGACTATATACAGCTTGTTCCGTTGGGGAATAAAAGACGAGTTGTTCGAGTATTTGAAGGGTGGCCGTAATGATTAGTGGAACTTACTCTCCATCTCTGAACATACCAAACAGAGCTTTCAGTAAGTCTGACCCGAGGATTTCTATATCTTCAACAGGAAATGACATGAAAGAAGAGACTAAGGGAATCACGCCCCTAGCAGCACAGCTAATACTAATGGATGCTTGTTTGCTGATGACGCAAAACCTACGATCTTCAAGCAATATTATTGGCGCTGCAGCCGCCCTTCCCGCCGAGGCTTTGTCTCGCTCAATCGTGTCTTCTATGGGAAGCGTTGGCAGTGTTTTGACGCTGCATGGAGAGGCTGTAGTAGACATTCTCGCGCGTTCAATGGAGCCTGTGCGTAGCTCGTTGTTAGATACCACTCCGGGCACTCTTGTAGATGGACCACCCCAAATTGAGTATCGTGGGTGGAAAGATTATGTTGACCCCAATGAATACGAAGCTCGTATGAATGCGATCAGTCCAAGGTCGGCAAACATCGAGGCTGAGGATTACGCTCCTCCGACTTCACTGGGCAAGGTTCGAACCATTCACCGGGGCTAGCTACAAGCCTCCTTGGAAAATGCGATTCGTGAGGCGGGGTGGGAACAAGGTTATCTATTAGTAGATGTCGGAGATGCTTTTCTCTTCTCGCCTAATACACCTATAACCGCTGAAGCCCAAGCTGCTGCTGACAGTTTGGAAGACCACAACATGGAAATTGAAATGGCCGTCAGGGACGCGACTGAGGGACAGCTTTGTATTCTTGTGACGCACACATGTGACATAGTAAAGCCTCCGACAAAGTATCCTAGAGTAGAGGTACTTCGCTGTTTTGAGGAGCAGGACCAAAACAAGGTGCGTGATGCAGACACGAACAGCGCTAGGTACTTCCTCGTAGATCCTGATAACAACTTGATAGCTGACGTCGCCACTCGCACTAGCTTGGAAAAAGCAGTTCTACTTGCCCGAGAGCCTGTAGAGTGGCCCGCTTCCGAAGCCAGGTTGAAAAGATTTCGAAATTGGCTTGGCAGCCGGTACACTCGTCCTGTTGACCCGGATGAAGTCGTCGAAGTATTAAACGACCCTATTACCACACGGGTACGACAAATCAGAAAGAAAAATATCAATGATCTCTCGGACGTGCTCGATTTAGTGAAGCGAATTCACGTTCTCAGAAAGAACGACAGTGAACCATACGATGTGACTCTTCTATTCTTCTTAGATGAGGAGGATTGGGAGGAGGGGAGCGGAGAAGTAGAGCGTTTGTTTGTAGATCTATGTGAGCAGGTATCTGAAGAGCAGGTCATCCTGTCGTACGAGGTCACGACGGAGAACAGAATTAGCGTTAGTGACTATCTGGCTACTACTTACTTCGACCTAGATTCCTACAGTTATGAGGGTGAGGATGAAATGGGAGCGGAGCCGACACAAAACATCTAGGCGAGTTGAGAAACCTAAAGTCTAGGGATAAAGTTGGCTAAGTAACTGGTCGGATGTAATCCTCCGCAAGACAAATCGGCTCAGCTCCCGAGCATCGCTTGCGCTGAACGACCGTCAGCAAGTGCAATCATCGTCGTAGATTACACCGGGCCTACGCTTTCTCCAACTACAGCATATAAAGGGTCGCTGAACATACGAGGCGAGCTGCGGTCGAGAGAACGGATATTCTCGAAGTTACCCGCTTCACGGAGATAGTGCTCAACGAGCTGCATGCGTCCTGCGTCATCGAGTTGGTGCCAGACTGCCACCGCCTTGTCAGGGAAACAACGATTAGAAAATGAGATCACTACCGGAGATCCAGTTCTCAAGACGCGCCCAACCTCTCTTAAAACTTCAATGGGACGAGTCAAATAGTCTATCGAGACGCAGCAGCCCGCACCGTCGAATTCGTCATCCTCGAACGGTAGTGTCGGGTTGCGATTGAGGTCCTGGATCACATACTCGTTTAAACGTGGATTGCGACGCAACTCCTCTTCGTTCATGCCAAGTCCCACTATTCGACGGTAATCTATCTCTGGTGGTAGGTGACTTACCCAACTGCTCATGAGGTCGAGAACCGTGCCGTTAGTAGGAAAATGTTCCCGGTAGAGTTGCGTTACTGCCGCTATTGCTTGGTCGTCGATGTGCGTGACGAGCCGGGGCGTACCGTAGAAAGCCTCGTCCGGCGACTCGTCAGCCCGCCGAAACGCGCCTTCCGGGATACTCGAATCGTCTCTAATGCCACGCTTTCTAAACACCAGCTTATGCTACGTCTATTCGTAGCTTCGTTCTGTGATACCGAGCACCGGAACAACTCGTCGGGCGCTTTGATGTAACCTGCGGTCATGGAGAACCAGTCCGTCGGCAGGCATTTCACGGTAGCGGTCTTTGTCGTGCTGGATGGGACGGTCCTTCTTCATTGGCATCGGAAGCTCGCTATGTGGTTGCCGCCGGGAGGGCATATCGAGCAAGACGAGTTGCCGGATCATGCTGCTTGCCGGGAGGCCTTGGAGGAGACCGGGATGACGGTTGAGTTGATTGGAGAGAGGCGTGAGGATGTGGAGGAGCCGGTTCAGTTACATCGTCCGGCGGGGGTTCAGTTAGAGGACATAGGGCCGGGACACCAGCACATAGATCTCATCTATTTTGCCCGTCCTATCGGCGAAACTGAGATATCGGATAAATTCGCCGTCGATAAGGTCGGCTGGCACGGTCCCGAAGATTGGCGGGCGATGTCGGTCAACGCCGAAGTGCTGGGATGGTGCGAACGTGCGGTGGCGGCGGTTTCGGATCAAGGGTCCGAACAGTCCCTCCGGTAGCCGCAGGTCGGACACAAGAGCTTGCAATGCAACCCGTACATCTCGGTGCCGCAGATCTCGCACAACTCTCCCGAGGGTTGTGACACATCTTCGATCTGGAGATTTTGCTCCTCGCTCAACTCGCTCTTCCCGAGCGACGTATTCCACTGACCGCGCTTGAAAGCCGAC
>JBGTFQ010000149.1:0-7157 GCA_041747155.1 Rubrobacteraceae bacterium | reverse complement strand
GCTCCTTCAACTCAAGCTCCACGCCACTGAACCGCTCCCGAAAGAGCCGGATCGAATCCGGCAACAAACTCAAAGTCGCCGAGCTTATAAACCCAACAGTCAATCGCCCTCGAAGCCCCGATTCCGCCTGTTGAGCTTCTTTGGCAGCTGCATCCACGGAACCCAAGATCTCGTTGGCGCGTTTCAAGAAGACTCGTCCCGCGTCGGTGAGGCTCACTCGCCGGGTACTCCGGTCGAGCAACCGCACGCCAAGCTCCGTCTCCAAACCCTTGATCTGCATACTCAAAGGCGGCTGACTCATGTGCAACCGCCGCGCCGCCCGCCCGAAATGACGCTCCTCGGCAACGGCCACGAAATACTTTAACTGCCTGAGATCCACAATCCTATTTGTATTTCATATCAATGAGTGAATCAAGAATACACCGAGCTTTACCAAACAGTCGTGCGTATTTGCCATTCGGATATTCGGAATGTTCTCCAATCCCGGAATACTTGTACTCTTGTACATGGTATCTATGGTTACTTGTATGCTAAACTCTAGTTAGTTACAAAAGCAACATACAAAGAAGCTGGCCCGCAGTAAGAAGCTTCAGAGGGTTGGTAGGAAATGGGATACGAGAGCCGCGACAACCGCACTGTTACTCTGGCGATGGATCCAGTGCCGCAAACTTTAGGTAGTGTCGATATTCTGGGTCACCGCCGCTCACTCCGACATGTACGCTGCGCAGCTATTAGGTCTCTTTCTATGGCGAGTTTGGCTTCTTTAGGCGGGTTTCGTTCTCGTCTGCGGGCCTATTACAGGATTTTCGGCGACCGAAATTTGCCTATTCGCGGGCTCCGCAAATCCTCGCAGGACTCTTACCTAATCGGTGAATCAGACAATTTTAGGTCTCAGAATCGTTTGTGGTGGTGGTCTTTCGGAGCTTTCGACGAGACGGGTCAAATGGAAGGCAGCCAGTATCTAGCTGGTCGACGCGCACCGCCGCTATCCCTGCATCAGTAACGCTTAGATCCACATCCAATGCAGGAGGTAAAATATGTCGACCCGACCCAACATTGTGGTCATCGTCGCGGACACGTTCCGGCGCGACCATCTGGGAGCTTACGGGAATCCCTACATCAACACGCCGAACCTCGACGCTTTCGCAAGCTCGTCGGTCACGTTCGACCGGCACACGATCTCATCCTTCCCGACCATGCCCGCCCGTGCGGACATGCTCACGGGAAACTTCTCCTACACTTTCATGGGCTGGGAGCCTTTGTGGGAGAGTCTCCACACACTTCCGGGTCTCTTGTCCAAAGCTGGCTACCTGACTATGGGCATAGTGGATACTCCGTACTTCATCCGAAACCGATTCGGGTACGATCGGGGTTTCGACGACTTTATTTGGGTTCGAGGGCAGGGAGACGACACCAGACCGCACGAGCGTTCGGATTCCCGGATGACATGGAGGTCCGAGTCCGACCGGCTAGTGGCTCGAACCATGACCCAAGCCGAGGAATGGCTAGAGAGGCACTACGAGGAACAGTTCTTTCTGTATGTAGACACTTGGGACCCTCACGAGCCCTGGGATGCCCCAGACTATTACACCAAAACTTACAGGCCCAAATACGATGGTCGCCAGATCTACCCGGCATACGGGAAATGGCGCGATGCCGGACTCTCTTGGGAAGATGTCGAGCTGGCTCACGCGACGTACTGTGGCGAGGTAACCATGGTCGACCGCTGGATCGGGCGGCTGCTGTCGAAGATGGACGTTCTGGGATTGAAAGAGAACACGGTCATCTGTTTCGTTTCGGATCACGGCTTCTACTTTGGGGAGCACGAATACTTCGGCAAAGCCGAGTGGATCAACGACCAGACAGCAACCGCCAACGTGGGTGCGAACATGCCATCCTGGCTCTCCGAATCCTGGTTGTTGACCGTCGACCGGTCGCCCTTGTATCAAGAACTGACCAGGGTACCTCTCATCATCTCCGCTCCCGGCGTAGAGCCGGGCCGGAGATCCGCGATCACGACGGCCCCCGACCTCGCGCCGACAATCCTAGACCTCGCAGGCGTTGCCGTTCCACCAGACGCTATGCAGGGAGAATCATTCCGCAAGGTTTTGGTGGACGAGAAGGAAGAGCACCGAGAGTTTGTTGTAAGTTCCTGGCCGCTGTACTTCGCGGAGGGTGAGATCACGACCGCCGTAGACTCCCGGCCCCGGCGGGTAGCTAGCTACATGCCCATCACAACCAGCACGCCGGATAGATCCCTGATCCTGGGTGGTCCAGGAGATAAACCCGAACTCTACGACCTCATAAACGACCCGCAGGAGCAGTTCGACCTGTGGGAAAGCCACACCGAAGAAGGTATAGCTCTTATAAGAAAGACGATCTCTTTTCTGGAAGAGCAGGGAACTCCGGAGCATCACATACAACCTCGAAGGGTGGTTCTCGAAGAACAGTTGCGTGCAAACTCCGCGCTAAGATTAGGGGTGCTGCATTATCCCGAGAAAGATTCGGCGGAAGCGGTATGAGAGAGACAAACCTCTACGATTACGTTGTCCTCGGAGGCGGCACAGCGGGAGCGGTGATCGCCGCCCGCCTCGCAGAAGAGCCAGAGACGAGCGTATGTCTGGTCGAAGCTGGTCCATCCGACGCAAATGACTGGCGGATACTGGAGCTCTGGAACTGGGTCAATCTGCTCGGAACGGAACTCGACTACGACTACGTCATAGAGCCCCAGAGTCGTGGGAACGGTTTGATCCGGCACAGCCGGGGAAAGATGCTCGGCGGTTGTAGCTCTCACAACTCGGCCATCGCTTTTCGAGCCCCCGATGCGGATCTGAGAATCTGGGAGAGCGCGGGTGCCGATGGTTGGGGACCCGAAGGAACCCGTTCGTACTTCGATACTGTCTTCGACCGGGTCAACGTCGAGTCGATACTACCCGGCAACACCTGCACGGCATCCTTTGTCGAAGCGGCACAGCAAGCGGGTTTTCCACCGGTACTCTTCAACGATGAGGAGCTTCGGGAAGGCGTAGGTTGGCTTCAACTCAACGCACGGGGAGCTATTCGGCAATCAAGTTCCGTGGCCTACCTTCATCCCATCGAAAATTTGTCGTCTAACCTCACGATTATGACCGACACGAAAGTGCGGCGTATCCTGCTTGACGAACACGGCGACGCGGTAGGCGCTGACACTGATCGGGGCCGCATCTCTGCCCGCCGAGAGGTGATCGTCTGTTGTGGAGCGTTTGATACGCCGAAACTTCTCATGCTCTCAGGCATAGGACCGGCGGATCACCTGCGCGAGATCGGTGTTCCGGTTGTAGCCGACGTACCCGGCGTAGGAGAGCATTTGCTGGATCACCCCGAGGGAGTAGTGATGTGGGAGTCGTCGCGACCGGTACCGGCGATGACGCGGCAAGGTTGGGAGGCGGGACTCTTCGCCCGAACCGAACCGTTCGCCGGGGAGCCGGACGTAATGTTCCACTTCGGGACCACGGCCTTCGATATCAACACAGCGAAACTCGGCTATCCAACCGCTGAACAAGCATTCTGTCTGACGCCTAACGTGATGCGGGCGAAAAGTGAGGGTGTCGTGCGGTTGCGCTCATCGGACCCGAACGCTCCACCGTTAATCGACTTCCGCTACTTCACGGATTCCGATGGATACGACGACCGGGTCATTACCGAAGGTGTAAAGCTCGCCCGGTACATCGCCGCGCAGCCCGCTTTGAGACCCTGGATCCAACGCGAGCTAGCCCCCGGCCCTAGCGTTCAAACGGACGAGGAGATCTCCGAGTACGCTCGCCGAACCGCCAATACCGTCTATCACCCCGCCGGAACCTGCCGCATGGGCAGCCTCGAAGACCCCGGCACCGTGGTCGACTCGCAACTGCGCGTCCGAGACGTGGGCCGTCTCCGAATCGCCGACGCATCCGTCTTCCCGACCATGATAGGAGTCAATCCTTGCATGACGTGCATGATGATCGGTGAGAAATGCGTGGGCTTCATAAACGGCGACATCCCGGCTCCAATGGCCCAAGAAAGCGTCGCATGATGAGCGAAGCTACGCAATACCCCATGTACATTGCAGGCGAATGGACAAACTCCGAATCCGGCGTTCGCACGGATGCGATCAGCCCAGCCACCGGGGAGATAATCGGCACTGTCCCCGAAGGTACCCGCGAGGACGTAAATCGTGCCATATCCGCCGCGAACAAAGCATCCCACGCCTGGGCTGCGCTCTCGGCTTTTGAGCGGGCCGCCACTATGAAACGGATAGCCGGTGTAATAGATAAACGGCGCGACGACCTTGCAAGGACTCTGACCCTGGATCAGGGGAAGCCCTTGGTGGCGGAAGCCTACGATGAAGTAGACGAACTGATCGAGTACTTCGAGATGGCGAGTGCCGACGCGACACGCTTAGATGGCTCCATGCCGCCATCCGTGGATGCTGACAAGCGCGTGTTGATCTACCGGGTTCCTCGTGGGGTGGTCGGGGTGATATCACCGTGGAACTGGCCCTACACAATGCCCGCCGAGTTGATCGCCCCGGCTCTCGCTTGTGGCAACGCGGTTGTCTGGACCCCGGCCCCCTCAACCTCCATCTGCGCCATGAAACTCACTGAGTGCATAGTGGATGCCGGGTTGCCATCCGGGATCTTCAACATGATTATCGGCCCTGGCCCGATCGTAGGGGACGAGGTGGCATCCAATCCCGGCACCCAGGCGGTCGGCTTTATCGGCTCTATCGAAACCGGCCAAAAGGTGGCCGCTCGCGCCGCTGGGAAGGCGCTCATCCTGGAGATGGGCGGCAACGGGCCTGTGGTTGTTCTTGAGGACGCGGACCTTGATGCCGCTGCAGAAGCAAGCCTTACCTCCGCGTTTCTCGGGGCGGGCCAGAGCTGTACGGCTGGTGAGCGGTTCTTGATCCACGAGCGCGTATACGATGCCTACATCGAAAAACTTTGCGGCGCAATGGACCAGGGGATACAGCTGGGAGATCCCTTCGACGAAACCACCACGCTCGGCCCCCTGAACAACGAATCTACGGCCAACAAGATGGACGAGCATGTCTCCGACGCGCTGGAACGCGGAGCCGACTTGATCCACGGCGGTTCCCGCGCCGAAGGTTTCCCCACGAACCTCTACTACCAACCGACCGTACTCGGAAACGTCACCGACAAAATGCTCGTCTCCAGAGAAGAGACTTTTGGACCCATAATTCCCGCCACCATAATCGGTGACGAGGAAGAGGCGATCCAAGCCATCAACTCTTCCCCCTACGGGCTACTCTCCGCCGTCTTCACCCGAGACTTGATGCGGGGTCTGCGTTTCGCTGAATCGGTGCGTACCGGGTGGGTTAACATCAACGCCTCCTCGAATCACTGGGAGAGCCACCTACCATTCGGCGGTCGCGCCGGTACTCTCTCGGGTCTCGGAAGAGTCGGCGGACGCTACTCGATGGAAACCTTTACCGAGCTAAAAACCGTCATATTAGACCTGGCATAGAAGCTACCTAATGCACCTTGACAGCAAACAAACTTCGTCTAGCGTCACCAGGCACGACAGACCCGGTGACGCTGCTTTTCAGAAGTCTCCATGCGACCTCTACTTGAACTCGAACCTCTCAACTATTGACGGGACAAATCTTGTGTGTTACTAGTACGTTCCACATAAAGGAAAGGCTATCGCGATGCGCAACATGATACAAAAGCCCCAAAATTCTCTTAGGAGGTACGAGGTGCCTATAGTTGGGGGTGGGTGTTTTGGAGTCTAGTGCTGGGGTTGTGATCGTCGGGGCGGGCATCGTCGGTTGTAGTGCCGCCGAGCATCTAACGCGGATGGGTTGGCGGGATGTTGTTGTCGTGGATCAGGGGCCGCTCTACGAAGCTGGTGGTTCCACATCCCACGCGCCCGGCCTAGTTTTCCAAACAAACCCCTCGAAGACGATGGCCGAGTTGGCAAGCTATGGCGTGAAGCGATATTCGGAGCTCGAAGTAGATGGAAAGCCTTGTTTCTACGGAGTTGGTGGCTTGGAGGTCGCTACAACACCCGAGCGGTGGAAAGAGTTGCGACGCAAGCACGGTTTGGCTTCTTCTTGGGGGATAGAATCCGCGTTACTCTCGCCGGAAGAATGTGTGGAGAAGAGCCCGCTGCTCGACGGCAGCCGAATTCTTGGGGGGTACTTCGTCCCCTCGGACGGCATCGCCAAAGGCGTTCGGGTAAGCGAGGCGATGGGTCGGGAGGCAATCTCTCGCGGCGCGAAGTTCCACGGTGAGACCGAGGTCACCGGCATAGAGGTCAAGGATGGGCGCGTCCAGGCGGTTGAGACCTCGCGGGGACGCATCGAGACCGAGGTAGTTTTGAGTTGCGCCGGGATGTGGGGGCCGCGCATCGGGCGGATGGCCGGGGCTTTCGTGCCGTTGTTGACGCCGATGCAGCACCAGTATGCGTGGACCACGCCGGTTCCGGGGCTAGAGGCCGATTCTGAGGAGTCGGATCACGTGATACTCCGTCACCAGGATAGCGCGATGTACTTCCGGCAGCACGGCGAGCGTTACGGCGTCGGCTCCTACGCGCACCGCTCCATGCCGCTCCTCTCCGATGAGATAGGCCGTTACGAGGCCGGTAAAGTCATGCCGTCCATCAAAGACTTTACCCTCGAAGACTTTGAGGGACCGTGGGACGAAGCGCGAAGCCTGCTGCCAGATCTGGGCGGCACTGAGATAGAGCGGGGCATAAACGGGCTTTTCTCGTTCACGCCGGACGGAGGGTCACTGCTCGGTGAATCGAAAGAAGTTCGCGGATTCTGGATGGCCGAGGCGGTTTGGGTTACGCATGCTGCGGGCGCGGGGCGCATGATCTCCGAGTGGATGACCGACGGCGTGCCGAGCATCGACCCGAGCGGCCTGGACGTTCACCGCTTCGACAAGCACCAGCGAAGCCCCGCCTACGTGCTGGCCCGAAGCTCGCAGTCCTTCCAGGAGGTCTACGATATCATCCACCCGTTGCAGCCGATAGACGAGCCGCGCCCCTTGCGTACCAGCCCGTTCTACACGCGGCAGCGGGAGTTGGGAGCTTACTTTCTCGAAGCGTCGGGATGGGAGCGTCCGCAGTGGTACGCGGCCAACGAGTCGCTGCTCGCCGAGTTCGACGTTGCG
>JBGTFQ010000148.1:0-17071 GCA_041747155.1 Rubrobacteraceae bacterium | reverse complement strand
CTGGGTCCTTAGAAGTCCATCCTTGCCGCTAGGCTCCAGTGGAACTAGCTCAGAGAGGTGGTACTGGTGGTTGCCGAGCACCATCCCACCTAGATGAGTTCCGGCCTCCCGGAGTCGCCCATTCAAGCCGTGTGAGAGCTCCAGGAGTAGCCGATACTTCTCCACGTCCTGCAGGGGATGGTCTCGCATGGCGGGTTCTCCAAGCGCGTGCCGCCAGGTCTCTATGGGATCCACGACGGTGTCCCGATCCCGGACGCGAGCGGGTACGTGCCGAGAGAAGGCGTCGATCTCTTTCGGCGAGTAACCGAGCGCCCGAGCCGCGATCCGGATAGCTCCCTTCAGACTGTTCTTTACGGCGGTGGCTGCCACGGCAGTCCCGAACTCCCGGTACCGCTCCATAAGCGGATTCCTTATCTCCTGGTCTCTGCGGAGACTACAGAAGTCAAGGTCTATATCCGGGACGTCCGTGCGGCCCTCGTGCATGAAACGCTCGAAGAGCAGACGGTTTGAGAACGGCTCCGGCTGAGTTAGCCCTATGGCGTAGCAGACCAGGCTGTTCGCAGCGGATCCCCGGCCCGTTACGGGGATTCCCTTGGACCGGGCAATCTGGGCCGCTTCGTGAGCGATCAAGAAGTACGGTGCAAAGCCAAGCTCCTGGATACAGGAGAGCTCGCGCCGAAGTCGGGCCTTTATCCGCGCTGGATCCTCGGTCGAATCCCGGTACTTCTCCCGGACACCCTTCACCGCAAGCTCCACAAGTTTCCTACCCGCGCTCACACCCGCAGGGAGCCGTGCCGAGGGCATGTGCATCCGACCATCGAGCTTGACCGCGCCCGCGCACCGCTCGGAGATCGCCGCCGCGTTCGCCAGGGCATCAGGATAGTCTCTGAATAGCCGCTCCATCTTCGCCTGAGATTTCAGATAGAGCTGATCCGTCCCTCTGTAACCAGGCCCCGGAAGAGGGGAGAGGCTCGAAGCGGCCACCACGACCTCGTGCAGTCGATGATCCGCCGCTCGCAGGTACGCTACTTCGTTTGTGGCGACGGTCTTCAGACTATGCTCCCGTGCGAACGCGGACAGTCTTCCGAGCCTTCGGCGGCTACCCGATGTCCGGTCGTCCGTTAGTTCGACGTAGAGGTTCTGTTCACCGAAGGCTTCGAGGAGCAGGGACGCCACTCGTTCGGCGTCGCCTCTCCTTCCTTTCAACAGGAGGCGCGGGATCATACCGAACGGTACGGCACCAGTGAGGCACAGAAGCCCCCTGGAATGCTCAAGAAGCGTCTCCAACTCACATAGAGGATTTCTACGATCCTCCGACGAGCACCGGTACTCGGTAATGAGGCGGCACAGCGAACGGTATCCAGACATGGAATCTGCCAGCAGCACCATATGCCCGGCGGCTTCTCCTCCGAGGGATATGGAGATCTCGACCCCCACAATAGGGGAAACGTCCTCCTCCGCGCAAGCCATCATAAAGCGCGGCACCCCGGCGAGGGTATCCCGGTCGGTGATCGCCAGAGCGTCCATGTCGAGCGCCGCGGCGCCCTGGGCTAACTCAGACGGGTACGCCACCCCAAATCCATAGGAGAATCCGCTCCTTACATGTAGATGCGTGAACGGGAAGGACACTAATCCACGATCCCCACGAGAAGCCAAGTCCCGGCCTCGCGTTCCCGAGCGAGATCCACCACGGCGCCGCACGCCAACTCTACCCGGTACACGACGAGATCCGCCCCGCCGTCCTCCCACCAACCATAAACCTCCCGCCAACGCTCGAGCACCCGGCGTATGGCGCCGCTCCTCACAGCGCACCGCCATGTTTGGCGCAGTTCCACCATCCTCGTCTCCGAGCCGCTCCGCTCCAGGCGAACCTCGCGCCGCTCCGCCGGAACGTGTCCGGAGCCCGAGCCCAGCGCGGCCACCGCGTACTCCGAAGCCCTACCGAGCCACGGCGCGTCCAAGTAGTGGTCCATGATCTCGAGATCCGACTCCCGGGTACGGAACAGGGGCTCCACATAACCCTCGGGACTTGTCGGATACTCATGTATCTCCGCGACGCTCGACTCCATCTCTCTCCCCCTCGTTGGAGAGCGCCGGGATCGTCGGTGGGGGTGGGGAAACCCACCCTGTTCCGGTAGAATACCGGTCAAGGGCGAGCGTTCCCTTCCACCCTGCATAACTCTTCCAGACCGGCTTGGTTGGTGGCCGAACGGTCGGAGAGACCGGGAGGGGCGCTCCTCTTATCTTTTCTGTCTCTTTGAGTCTACTTCTACCAATTGGTAGAAGTCAAGAGCGAACTCTGTTAAAGTTCGTGTCATGAGCAACGCGGCTCATAGACGATTCGAGGTGTTGCGGGTGCTCGCCCGGCGCGAGGCGGCGCGGGAGGGGACTCCTACGATGCGTGAACTGGCGCTTACTGTGGGGTTTGGTTCTCACCAGGGAGTTACCTATCATGTGGAGCGTCTGGAGGAGGATGGTTTCATCCGCGTTGGAGAGGCGCCGAGTCGTAAGGTCAAGCCGATCTCGTTGACCGAGCGTGGGTGGCGGGCGGTGGGGGAGACGCCGATGCTTGGACGTATCGCCGCCGGTGTTGGCATCGACGCGATAGGTCAGGACGACACGTACTCGCTCTTTGGCGAGTTGCTCTCCGGTTCGGTGGAGAGGTTTCTATTGCGAGCGCAAGGCGACTCGATGATCGGGGCTCAGATCTCCGACGGCGACATGCTCGTCGTGGAGGTGGACGAGTCACCGCCGGACGGATCCATAGTCTCCGCCCTGATCGCGGGGGATACCGTGACCGTAAAGCGGCTCTACCGGGACGGAGCGACTGTGAGGCTGCGACCGGAGAATCCAGCCTACGAAGAACAGATCCACCCGGCGGGGGACGTGATCGTGCAGGGCCGGGTGGTCAAGGTCATACACACTCCCAGGTAGGGAAAGCCCGTCGTCCGCAGTGTTTTGGGGTGTGGAACACGCAAGCCTTGAGTACAATTTCCGCAAGGCAAGGCTCTGTTTTAGAAGCGTACAGGGGGTAGGGCATGTGCGGTAGATACACGCTAAAAGCCGATGGACGAAGCGTCGCTAAGCTCTTCGATCTTGACGGGGAGTCTCAGGAGTTCGAGATAGAGCCTCGCTACAACATCGCGCCGACGCAGCAGGTAGCGGTTGTGCTGGAGGACGACGCGAGAGAGCGCGAGCTACGGATGATGCACTGGGGACTTATTCCCTCGTGGTCCAAAGACCCTGGCATCGGCTCTCGCATGATAAACGCTCGCTCAGAGACTGTCTCTGAGAAACCATCCTACCGCAGCGCTTTCAAGCGTCGCCGGTGTCTTATACCAGCGGACGGTTTCTACGAATGGAAGAAGGAAGAAGGCGGCAAACAGCCCTACCATCTGCGTCTGAAGGACGGCGGCGCCTTCGCCTTCGCCGGGTTGTGGGAGACGTGGAGTATGGAGGGGGGAGAGGAACTGTTCTCCATGACCATCATTACCACGGAGCCAAACGAGGTTGCCGCCGAAATTCATAACCGGATGCCCGTGATTCTGAGGCCCGAACTGTACGACGTGTGGTTGGATCCCGGTAACGACGACCGTGAGGAGCTACTCTCGATGCTCTCGCCGTATCCGTCTGGCGAGATGGAGGCTTACCCGGTGAGTCGCAGAGTGAACCGTCCGGCGAACGACGACCCAAGTGTACTCTCGACCGTAGGAGTATGACGAGACGGACCGGAAACGCGAAGTCCGTCAATCTTCGGGTAGATCAAAGACCGCTACAACGGGCGCGTGGTCGCTCTCAGGGTACTTCACGTCCGTCGCGAAAGCTGCCGACTCGTCGTGCAAGAGTTCGTTGTGGACCTCCGTGCCCCGGTAGTTGGCCAGAAGGCCCCGGCTCATCAGGACGTGGTCGATCATCTCCCCGCGTCCCAGGTAGTAAAGCGAGTAGCGCGCCGACTCCGGGACGCTCTTCTCGCACGGTACCATGACCCTCTCGGCTAGGCTTCCGTTGCCCGTCTCCTCCACATCTCCCCGTATGGCCTTGACCGGCACGTCGTCCAGGTCCGCGTTGAAGTCTCCGGCGCAGACGATGAGGGCGTCCCCGTCCTCGTCGAATAGCTTATCTATGAGTATTCGCGTCTCAAGAGCCTGTCCGACACGCTTCATGGACGAGAGGAAATAGCCTTCAGCCCACCCTGAGGCGGTCTTCCAGGTGTACGTATCCTCTTTCTGTCCCGGTATATCCGTGGGGCGCTTGCTTTTGAGGTGAAGGTTTATGACGTTCAGGGAGCGACCGTCTGGAAGCTCGATCTCGGCGTGCAGTATCGGGCGCTCCCAGGTAACGTCCCGCGCCTCCTCCCAAGGACCCTCGGAAGCCTCTCCGGAGGCCGTGACGAGCCGGTAAGCTGGGGGAGGGGCGAAGTCGTGCTTATACTGCTCGACCTTCGTGACGCCAAACCGGCTTAGGATAACGAGGTTGCGCTCCGAGTAGGGTTCGTCGCCATCCAAGAGCGTAGTGTTCACACGCTCATAGTCGGCGTAGGGTGTGTCCTCTAGCAGACCGTCCAGCGCCATGAGGTCGCGTTCCCGACGCTCTCCCTGACCGTTGACCTCTTGAAGACAGAGGATGTCTGCGTCGAGCCGCAGGAGTTGCGGGCGCATCAATCGCGCGCGATCCTCCAGCGAGGGCTCGTCGGACTCCGGGACCGGAGTGTCGAGATTTTCAAGGTTGAACGTAGCTATTCTCATCCCGTCGTGCCTTCCTCGGCGCTTGCTCGAGCATGTCCTGTCAGCACTCTACGACAGTCTCCACTTTCTTGAGTTAAACGCTTATGAAACTCTGCTTAACCCCTGAAGATTATCTGCTGACGGTCAACGAGTATTCTACTTGCCGACCGGACATGATTGGGAAATTACACGAGTGGCCTCGACAAGTACCGTCGGACCGGCTGGGACAAGCTGGAGCCGGTCCGCCCGTCAGTCTCTGTCGTCCGGCGGTTGATCGTCTTGGGACTCGCAACTCCCACGGTATAACCCGGAATTTTCAATTGTTTAACACTACTGCTTCGACGGATCAATATACTCGCGCTGCGCGTATCGGCAGCCCTGGATCCGCGAAAACGCAATCCCATGAGCGAGGAGAATCGGTGAGTGTAAAGGATCAGTTAAGCGACTTCCATGTAAGCCGTCTAGACTTTCTCAGGTACTCGCTGGCGACGACCGTCGCAGTGTGGGCTGGTTCCGAGGTCTCTGGCATCGACGAAGCGGAGGCTCAGGAGCTCTTCAAGCCTGCCGCCGGACGACAGAGCCGAAATGCCCTGCGTATAGCAGGAACTTGATGACGAGAAATCTGCTGCTTTGTCGCGGTGGCTGCTGGTGCTAGCGTCAGCACTCATCAGACGATTACTAGGAGAGGATGGCACAGGCTATTTCTACTTCAACTCTGCTTGCTGGCGTAAATAAGCGGCAAAATCCGTTGGGGAAACGGGTGCTGGAGCAGAGGCCTGTTACGCTCACCTGAGCCCGCATACTTTGACGATAATGTTGGTGTCAAGGGTGATGTGAGGGGCGATGGCATGGTAGCTCAGATCGTGGACCCAGGTATTGCCAGTTCTCGGCGTTAGGACTGATTTTGACCATTCCAGGACCAAAGTATTGGAAGGAGAGGAGGATCACGGAGAGCATCGCGTTGGTCGACGTGTCGTAGACCGCCCATGATTGTCCAAAACGCCGCCACGAGCCGCACGCTTCGCAGAGCAATGAAGCGCCCCCATAACGGCTTCGTCCCACCCGGCCTGAGTCGCTGCTGTTGCGTTGGCATCTAGTCCTCCTCGAAAGTTGTTCCAGAGTTTGTTCGACACTATGCTCGACTGCTCAACGTCTCTCGTCTTTGTGGCTCGGGCGATCCCGGCGTATCGGCCTCCAGGTACCCTGGATCAGAAGTCGGGAGTGAATCCGGCCCGCGCGCAGGCCTCGGCTGGTTTGTGTACCGCGAGCGCGCGATCCGAGAACTTGCGCCAATCCCACCGCTGCCGGAATAACTCGAAGCTGATCATGCCGGTAGTGCAGTTGGCGTAGACGTTTAGGACGCGGCCATCCTTGAAGAAACCCTCGTCTGTAACGTAGCCTGACTCCCAATCTACGGGCTCACCGGTGTAGCCAGTGTATGGTGGCTCGTATCCCCCGCTGGTACGGTCGAATGAGAGTACGTCAATCACCAGTCCGCCTACTAGAAGCACCGACAGAACGACGCCGACTACGGCAAACCCGTAGACCATCGCGTTACGCAACTTTCTCATCACGACGTTCTCCCGCCCCCTCGCCGCTGGAACCAGGCGAGGGTGTCGGCTATGGCCTTCTCGTACGGAGTTGGCTCAAAAGGACCGAAGGCTTTTTGAAACTTCGTGGTATCGGCGACGAAAGGTTGCTCGAACTGGTAAGCGGTCTCGACTAGCTCTCGCAAGAAGGGCGAGAAGAGGCCGATGGCCCGTAGCATCGTCTTTGAGGTTACGCTTGTCTTTACTGGGTGGCCGATCTCAGCAGAGACGAGATCCAGGAACCGGCGGCCCGTTATCGGCTCTGCCGCCGGCAAGTGCCATACTTTGCCGTCTGCTTCTTCGCGCTCTCCCAGGACGATCAGTGCTCGCGCCATGTCGGGGAGGTAGTTGAACTGGTGGGGCACGTCTAGGGAGGCCGGCCAGCGCACCGTCTTACCCTCGACGGCCGCCCCGAAGACGGTATCGCCCGTGATCGTGCCGGTCCCACGCGGCCCGTAGTAGTCTGATGAACGTCCCAAAACGACGCGCAACCTGCCTTCTCGGTGGGCTTCCAGGAGCATCTCGGCCATAAGGATGCGAGTTTTGCCCTTTTTGCCGGTCGCCTCCTGCGATGTCTCCTCTGTCATGGGCTGCGGACTGTTGGGTCCGTACATGTAGAGGTTGTCGGTGAAGACGAGCTTCGCCCCGGTGGCCGTCGCGCCCTTGATAATCGCGTCGGTCATCGACGGGAACTCTCGGGGCCACTTCGTGTATTCGGGCTGGGCGGCATGGTAGACGACTGCCGCCCCCGCGCTAGAGGCCTTCGCGCCTTCCGGGGTGGAGACATCGGCCCTGAGACCTTCGGCGCCATCTGGGGCTTTGCCACTTCGGCTTACGGCCCGGACCCGGTTGCCGCGGGAGATCAGCTCGCGTACTAGTGCGCTCCCCGTGCCGCCGCTCGCCCCGAGGACTACGTGCAGGTCGTTGTCGTAGTTCATCTCGCCACCCCCCACTTATCGTCGCTGTACTTCGGATAGCTAGACCGATAGCCAAGTAATTTACCTGCGAAAGCCAGAGCCCGGAATAGAACCTTCTGAATCGCCATCGGAATACCGGCCAAGTAGTTTTCGTACTCCGTCACGATCAAGGCTCCCTGAAACAGGTTCGGCGGACGCCTCTCGCCTTCCGCAGGGAACTTGCCGTCTCGCTGGAGCCCGAAGACCGTCTCGAAGAAGGTCTCCATGTTCTTAGCGGGCCTGAGCTCCACTATGTGGTGAAGTTCTTCGTCTCCCGCGTTCCAGAACGTGTGCGGTGTTCCGGGAGGCACAGTGATTTCCTCGTCCGGACCGAGCACTTGCTCTTTGCCTGCCGCCCGGACGCCCATCCTGCCCGAGAGGACTACGAACCGCTCCTCTTGACGGGGATGAATGTGCTCCGGGACCTCCGGGTTGTTTCCCCTCACGAACTGCTCGAACTGCAGAAGCTTGCCGTTCGTGTCCGAAGTCGTCTGCTTGAAGACGAGTCGCGTGGAGGGACTCTCTATCTCTTTGCCTGCGTAAGCCATGATCCTACTCCTTTACGAAACTTGTCCGGCGCTCCGCCGGGACCGGAGGAACAACACAACTGCCAGGGTGAGCATCCAGAGCTGGAGCGTTGCAACGCTGATGGTGATGAACAGGCCGACATCGAGACCGAAGAGCTCCAGCGCGCCCACAGCGAGGAACGCAGCAACTACGAGGCCCGCGTAGCCGGTCCAGGACGGGAACTCGCTTGACCTGACCAACGCCACGGAGATGAGCCCGAAAAGAGTTGCGCCAAAGAGCCCTACGCCGAGGATCTCTCCGACCCCGCCGGCGTAGGCGTTGAAGGCCTCGTAGACTACGGAGACGGTCTGGCGGGTCGTTTCACTTGACTCCGGATCGAGGTAAATTCCGGCGAGCACCGGCATCAGAACGAGCCAGCGGGCGATCCCGAGCGAGCGGGCCAGGGCCGAGATCGCACCGAACCCGACGGCGACCGCCAGGAGCGGCGATGAGGACTCACGCTCTTTGAGCACGAAGTAGAGTAGAGAGGCGAGCGGGAGGATAAGGATCGAGTACAACAGGTAGCTCCCGTAGCCCAGGATCACGGCGCCCTGCTGCTCCACGATGAGCGGCAAGTTCACGCTAGCCGGTTCATCGAGGCTCGCCGGCCAATCTATAGCTGCTCCCAGAACGATAACGGTCACCGTCTGAAGTATTACCTCCAGCACCAGCAACAGCGCGACCACTCTTGCGAGGATCCGTTGTTTGCTCCACTTCGTTGTCATCTCAGTCTCCTTTCCAGGTTCGTTTTGACCTTCTGGAAAAGACTCTAGAGTCTCACGTAGCGTAAGGGTCAAGGGGAAAGATCAGGATTTTGGCCGGTATTTTAGCTACTTAGGTAAGAGTCCTATTGTTGTCTCGTGTTCGCCGCCAGGAGAGTTTAGAATTAGAAAGTTGTGATACTTGTGTATCTATGATGGTAGGTGAACGTGGACGAAAAGGCTTCCGGGGTTAGTCACACTGTTGATCTGCCCGATGTGTTGTGGGCGCGCTCCGGCTCACCGGGAGCTCAGAGGTCCGGTAAGACCTGGGACGGCCTTCACGCTACACAGTTCCGTCCCGCCTCGGAAAAAATTTCTGTTCCCGCTTTGGCTAACCACCTAGTCGTCCTGCATCTCGGCCCCCCGGCCAGCATTGCACAAAGGGTTGGCGGTGGACGCATGATACAGAGGCTTGTGGAGAGGGGCGCGTCGGCAGTGATGCCAGCAGGTCAAGCGAGCGAGTGGCGCTGGGATAGTCTTCAAGGAGGCAAGGCGGATAGCCTCCACTTGTACCTCGCTCCTGCACTGGTCCGGGAGGCCGCTGAAAGTGCCGGGCTGGATCCCGAAGCAGTGGAGATAGTAGGTGGGCTTGGCCCACTCGATCCACAGGTCGAGCGGATCGGTCTAGCCCTTCTCTCTGAACTCTATGAAGAAGAGCCTTTGGGAGAACGGATATTCGGAGATGCTCTAGCGAAAGCACTGGCCGTACACCTCGTCCGGAAACGTTCTACGCTTGGACGGCGTGCGCGGCGTGTAGCCTCCCACGAACCTGAGGGTGGTCTCTCCAGGTTGGTCCTCAAGCGCGCAACTGATTACGTGGGGGATAATATCTCTGGCAAACTGACTCTTGAGGAGATCTCCCGAGCCGCCAACATCAGCCCGTACCATTTCTCGCGATTGTTTAAAGAGTCAACCGGTTTGTCGCCACACCAGTACGTTATCCGAGAGCGTGTCGAGAAGGCCAAAGCACTCTTGGTCGCCACTGAGATACCACTCCACGAAGTCGCTTCACGTTCGGGCTTCGCGGATCAGAGCCACATGGGACGCCACCTCAAGCGCCTCCTCGGCGTGTCTCCAACTCGCCTACGTAGCGGATAGTTTTACCTAAACGCCAGTCAAAGAGCAAGAACGTTCTAAGAAACGCAAGAACGTCAGAGAGTAGCGCAATGGCATCCTCTAAGATTCCCTTACATACCAGTATAGGCGGCTTCACACCAACGACTCGTGGCTGCCCGGGCAAAAGGAGACTGAGGATGACGGTAGAGCAAACGAACGGGCTTATGGAGGCCATTCGGGCGAAGGCTTTTGGGACGCCCGACGTTTTAGTGCTAGAGAAGGTGCCGGTTCCGCACCCTGGCCCGGGTCAGGTGCTGATCAAGGTCGAGTCGGCTGGAGTAAACTTCTCCGACGTAAAGCGTCGTCGCAACGACTCCTACCCGTTTCCGACCTCGCTACCTTACACGCCGGGAGGTGAAGTAGCGGGGACTGTAGAGACACTCGGAGACGGCGTTGAGAGGCCGTCGGTTGGTACGCCGGTCTTCTCCCTGGTCGGTGACGATGGCTCGACTGGCTACGCCCAGTTTGCATTGGCGAACGCCCAACAGGTCATACCGACCCCGCCGAGCTTGAGCGCTGATGTCGCTAGCGGACTCGTGATCGCGGGCTCAACTGCCTTGTTGATTCTAAAGGAAGCGGCCCGGCTTCAGCCTGGTGAGACCGTCCTCGTGCAAGGCGCTGCGGGTGGGGTCGGAAGCTACGCCGTGCAGCTCGCAAAGCTCGGCGGCGCCGGAACAGTGATCGGTGCGGCCAGCACGCCGGAGAAGCGAGAGAGTGTTTTGGAACTCGGCGCTGACCACACTGTCGATTACACCCTAGAAGACTGGCCCGAGCGCGTGCTTGAGCTGACCGAGGGTCGCGGTGTTGATGTACTGCTCGAAATGGCCGGTGGTTCCGCGTTCGGCCAGAGTTTGTCTTGTCTCGCACCGTTCGGGCGCGCAGTGATCTACGGAAGCTCCAGCGGAGAACCCTTGCGGCTCCACCCAGAGATGACCCAAGCGTTGTTCTACGATCCCGCGCCCAATCAGTCGCTGATAGCGTTCAACCTCGGGCTCTGGTTCGGGCTACGGCCCGAGGTCGCAATGGCTGCGATGCAGAAACTGATCGAGCACGTCGTATCAGGACGCGTAGATGTTCCGGTAGGACACGTGATGCCGTTAAGCCAGGCGGCAGAAGCGCACCGGATGCTTGAGAAGCGGCACACCACAGGAAAGATCGTCCTAAAACCGTGGAAACCCGGGAAATAAACCCGAGCCTCATACTGTAGTATCTTCGACCGGAACTTGCATCTCCATAATGACGGAGTTGATGTTGAACTGGGCTTCGGAAGAGGCGTTCACGACATCGTTCTCGCGACCGAAGAGGTGGATCTCCCGTACGGGGCCGACCGACTGGTAGCCGTTGTCTCCGATCCAGGCGAACAGGGCGACTATGGCATTGGGCACGTCCCAGAACGCGCCCTGGTGGATGGTGGTCACCATCTTGGAAACTCCTGGAAGTTCGCGTACCGTTAGCCCGTCGGCAGTTTTCAGGCCTATACGATTCAACGGAACTGCCGCCTCCATGTCGATGTTCTCCTCGGCGTATTCGGCCATGTGATAAAGGGCGAGTTCCGGGGCGGCGGGCCTCAGGCGGTTTAGTTCTAGCCAGTCGTGCGCCGATTGGAACATGTCACAGCGGTACTCGGGCATCTGGTCAATCGTCGGTACAGTCCGACGAGACGAGAGGACGGTTGCGGGACGCACCTCTTTTATGGTTACTTCGTAGGGCGAAGGTTCGTTTTCCTGTTCGATCTGGCGCATCCGGGCCTCGACGCGCGCTAGGCGCGTGCGGTCCTCGCGGAGTTGCTGTTCGATCTCCGCCCGCCGCATCTTCAGGATGCTCCGTAGCTGATCTGGTGGCAGCTCATCCTCTACCAAACTCGAGATCTGATCCAGCGACAACCCCAAATCCTTGAGTGCCAAAATACGGTTCAACCGCGGCAACTGGTCCAGCGAGTAGAAACGGTAGTTGCTCAAAGGGTCAATCTTCACCGGCTTGAGAAGGCCCCGCTCATCGTAATGGTGCAGCGTCCGCACCGATACCTGGCCGAGCTGTGAAAAGTCACCGACCTTTAGCACTCAGTACCTCCATATAAACCTAGCATAGTAACAAGGCTTAAGACTAGAACAGCATCTGTTCCTGAGTAGTTTATGCAATACCAGATAAACATTCTCGTTGAGGCGTATCCACATGGGTTCACACCAGCTTCCGGCGGTGAGCGTACGCTCACCGCCGGGCCACTTTTCTGCTCCAGAGCTGCGTGGATGCGAAGGGAGCCGAGATCGGGGTTGTCCTGAGATCTGCTGATGAAATCCATAGTGGCTGGGACCATCACAAGAAATTAGAGCAATTAATCTTGGCATACCCAATCCGCCACTTTATACTTCTTCCCTATTAGAGTAAATACTCTACAAAGGAGGTCAGATGGTGAAGAGGGATACGAAGGATCGGGTGGTTGCAGCGGCGGTCCGGTTGTTCAACGAGCGGGGGACTGCGGCGGTCTCGACGAACCATATAGCGGAGGGGGCTGGTATCAGCCCAGGCAATCTTTACTACCACTTCCGTAACAAGGAGGAGATTATCCGGGCGATCTTCGAACGTATAGATGCTTTCTGGAAGGCGTCGTACGCGATGCCTCGTGGCCGGGAACCGAGACTGGAGGACATGCAGGGCATGGTCGAAGAGACTATTTGCGGGCTCTGGAAATACCGATTCTTCTACAGGGAGCTCGGTGCGCTCACGCACCGGGATGACGAACTCGCCGGACACTACCGGCGCGTCCGCGTGCGCGGCATGGAAGGAACCGAAGCCTTGCTATGGACTTTTGTTAAGGCGGGGGTGATTGAGGAGCCGGAGGATGGTCGCGTCGTGCCGGAGCTTGCGAAGGCCTTGATGCTGGTCGCCGAGTTCTGGATCCCTTTCGAGGAGGCGGGTGGTGAAGTGCTCGACTCGGAGAGGATGTACGAAGGTGTTGGTCTGATGAATAGGATATTGGCCCCCCGGATGACAGGGAGAGCCATCGCCGGAGACGAACCAACTACCTACAGAAGAGAAGAAGGAAGTTTAGGATGAGCCGCGATGCGCCCATTACATCCGCCGAAAGCGCGGGCGGAACGAGTCGGCGGTTCTTGCTGTGGTGGATCCTCACTTTTCTGGGATTCCCGCCGGGCGGCCTGTTGGCAATTATCGTCGTCGGCTCGATAGGAGGCGTGAGCACCGGCGCTCTTGCGGGAATTCTGGCCGGAGCGTCGATCGGGACGGCGCAGTGGCTCGCACTCCGCAGACGGTTAGGGATAAGCCCGCTCTGGATCGCCGCCACAGCCATCGGTCTGAGTCTAGGTGATGCAGTCGGCGCCGCGCTGACAGGGGCGGGAACCCAGATAGGCGACCTGCTCGTCACCGGCCTGGCCTCCGGTCTCGCAGTGGGGATCCTTCAGTGGCCCCTCTTACGAGGACGTGTCCGGCGCTCCGGCCTGTGGCCCATAGTCGTTACGTTGGCCTGGCCCATTGCTTGGACGGTCACGTGGGCCTTTGGTGTGGACGTAGAGCGCGGCTACGCCGTGTTCGGTGCAACGGGGGCACTGACATTCGTCACATTCACGGCCCTGACGCTCTGGGTCCTGCTTCGAAACACTGGGCGTAGGACGCACGGTAGGGTGACGTAGATCAACTAGGGGGTGAGTTATGGTAGCCGCCATCCCATAATCGTCACCGTGGATCGTCACCGTGTACCGCTTCGGGGGAGACTTGGCCGTGCTCGTCGTGGAGCCCGACGGCGCGGTGGTCAACGTCACCCCCTCAGAGGCGCGAGAGAGGATAGAACGTCTCAAGAAACGGGATGAGAGCAATTGATCCCGACCATGTAGTTTGTTAGTCTTTCTCCTATTGATGTTCCGTCAGTAAGTCTTGCCAAGGGGTGGAGTATGGTCGAAGTGGCTGGGGCGCGTTCGGTGTGGGCGGTATGTTTAGCAGTGATCGTTGGAGTCATCCTGATGTTCCTGGCATTGCCTCCGGCGGCCGGCGTGGGGCCGCTGTCCACAAGCTCCGCGGAGGCCGCCTCGGCGGTGCAGGTGAGGGTCAATTGCACAAGCTCCCCCGAAGTGACCCGGGTCAAGAACAACACCAACCGTCGGATAATCGTTAAGAGGGTAGGGTCCATCCACGAGCCTCGCGACAATGAGCCATTCAGGATGCGGGTGAAAGTTCGTCCCGGCAAGGCCGTCGCCTTCACGAGCGGCAGCGGCGCCCGAGGCAAAGTCCTGACCGGCCAGTACATCTACGACAACGACGTGGGTAGCCGGGAGGGCGCGCGGGTCGCCACTTCAGTCGGTCGCTTCGTGGGCCGCTGCTAAGGTAGTCCGCACGGGTAGTCCACACCTCGCGGAGATCATCGCAGACAAATTAAGCCCTTGGGTTACCCGTCCAGAGAGCTCTTATAAAAGCTATCCGGCCCTTCGGCGAGCGCGTCCATCGTCTCCTCGATCTGCTTCGCGTGGGCGGCGTTCAACACCGCGCAGAGGATCCTTTCCATCCTCACCCACATCTCCCATCCGACCCGCTTCCGCTCCTCCGTAGCCCGGCTCCTCCAGATGCACGGATCATAGTGCTCATGCCAGCGGGTCATATCCCAGAGCGCGTATCTGACTCCATCGACGCCCTCCGTGCGTAGCACCTCCACGAGCCCGGGGATACACTCCTGCTCTATCTCTTCCAGGGTCTTAAGATGCGGCTTGGAGTCGCTCATGTCTCCTCATCATTCTGTTTCCCGCTTACGGCAGACTCTCGCAGGCCTTGCCGTCCTCCGGTGAACCATCGAGGCCGTTGGGATCACTCGGGTCCTGATCGTACACCGCCTGAGCATCCGCTTGGGTCTCGAAATCCGAACAATTTAGATCTCCGCCCGACGGCACGGATGGCGTGGGATCGGGGGAGGCGGGGTCGGCTACCGGGGCCTCGTCGACTCCCGGCACCGGTACAGCCTCCGGCTCGGGCTCTACCAAGCATCCTGGCGTACCCTCCCCAAAGCCGTTGCCTCTGTCGGCGAGCAGGCACAAGTCATCCTCGGACAAACTCCAGATGCCGATCCCTGATGCAAGAGCACTCTGTTGCGCGGCGGCGAACCGATCCTCGTACTTCGTGTTCGGAGGATAAGGGTAAGCTTGGGCAAGCCCCTGCTCCATAAGGTTCTCGTTGAACATCTCCCCATCTGTCGTGTAGACGTAGGCCAAAAGTCGGTCGTACTGGTCCACTCTCTCCTGGTCGAACTCCAACTCGACTTCCTGTCCGGTGAGCGAGTCGGTAGCGAACTCGGAGGCCTCCGGTCCGTAAGGCTCGACCTCTTCGCCGGGGTCCACCGTCTCGGGGGTGTCTATGCCGATTAGGCGCACATCCTCTATGCCGTCTATGGCGGGTGAGACCTCCACGGTATCGCCGTCTATCACGCGAGTGACCGTAACGGTAGCATCATACTTGTCGTTGTCCTGTTGCTTCTCTACCGGCACGGGGGTTGGATCCGGCTTTGGTTTGGGCTTCGGATCCGGCTTTGGCTTTGGGTCTGGTGCGGGCTCCGGTTTTGGTTTGGCGGCTGCCTGGTCCTTTTTCTCCGGCTCAGTCTTCTCGGACTCGGCGGTGGGCTCGGTCTTCTTCGTCGTCCGCTCGGGAACCGCCCGCGCTTGCTCCGAGCGCTTGCTTTGTGTGCTCGCCTGCTCCGTCGAGGGGCCGTAGACGACCGAGGAAGCGCCGCTAGCCAGAGCCAGCACGACCACCGAGCCGATGAGGAATATGCCGGGCCTCTGGAGCAGACGTTGGCGGAGCAGCCTGTACGCGACCACTACGAGACTGACGAGCAACGCCAAGATCGCCAACGGGGCTATCAGGGGACTAAGCATGACGAACAGGAGTAGAGACAGAACAGTAGCCAACACCTTCTTCGCGATCGTCAGCCCACCAAACCATGCCGAAATGCGCCCCACTGATTCTCCCCTTCCGCTAACCTCCACCTACAGCCTAACAACATTTAGCGTACCGCGGGCACAAAATCTTTAGTTGTGGATCAAGGCTCTTTCGATGTGGCGGTAGCCCTTGACCCGGGTTCCTCCTTGTGCCTAACATGCTTTAACGAATCGCGGGCATTCGTAGACGGGGAAACCAAACCAGGAGGATGAGATGAGGAAGCTGCTGTACTTGACGACGTTAGCCATGCTAGCAATGCTGATCCTTGCACCAGCGGCGATCGCACAGAGCAGGGGGCCGAGCGGCGCGGATGGCACCTACAACTGCGAGGATTTCGATTTCCAGGAGGACGCGCAGGCCTTCTTTGACAGTGATCCGAGCGACCCCGACGGGCTGGACGGTCCCGTAGGAGACGCGTTCACCGGGGAGCCGGGCGTGGCTTGTGAGGAGCTGCCCAGCAATGGCGAAACGGGTGTGGAGATGATGGAGGAGACCACCCCCGATTCTTCTCAGACCGGCATCCAGCCCGGCACGGCGGAGACTTGCGAAGGAATAATCGATCCGGTCGAATTCGAGGAGTGCGCCGCGCAGTTTGACGCTCCTCCTGAAACCCAGCCCACCGAGCCGGTCGCTCCAACCCCCGCACCCGTGGAACCCATGACGGCCGCTACTCCGAGCGCGGCGCTACCGGACACCGGCGGCCCTTCACTGGCGTTGCTGGCCGGGATACTGCTCGTTGGGGCGGGGCTAACGATGCGTAGACGATAGGGCGAGAGTAGATGCGGGGCTTGTCCGTAGCCCCGGTTGACGCGGCGGCTCCTTCGAGGGGCCGCCTTTTTTCGGGTTGGTTCGAGTATCCCAAAGGGAAGAAACGTTCCGGGCACAAAAAGAGGCCTCCGCCATGCTGGCTCTCACGACCCGAGTGGGAGCCAACCCCACCGTCGTTTACTCCGTCTTTCCTAGGTCAGTCCCACAGGCCGCTCCTTGCCGGACTCCGCGGGACCTGGTGTGGCGCTCCAGTATCCTTTCGTGCGCGCTGCGGTGGTCTGCCTCGGCTCGCCCTGGCGTCCTCCACGAGGATCCGACCACGACGTACCCACTCGTCCGCTCCGGCGTAGCGGACCAAAGCCTCGACTCAGCCGTCCGTCGTCGGTCGGGTGAGAAGCTCGAGCTCGCCAGTTATCGCGACGACCTCTTCGGTCATCACACCCCCGGTCGTGGAAGTGAACGTGCCGCGCAGCTCGTCTACGCCAGCGCCTTCGGAGCGCACGTCAACCGCCGCAGGTGCCGAGCATCTGACGCAAGGCGTGCTTCTCAACCCTCGTAGCCGTGAGCTTCCAGCGGTACTTCACGTTGATCCACTTTTTCGCGTAAGTACAATGATACGCCGTGCGCGGCGGCTTCCAGGACTCCGGCGAGCGGTC
>JBGTFQ010000147.1:0-2420 GCA_041747155.1 Rubrobacteraceae bacterium | reverse complement strand
TACGCGATAGCCCTGCGTACCGGAAATCCCGCAGCGGTCAACTCTTCGTTCCTGTTGTTCTTTCCGTTCGCGTTTCTGACGACCGCGTTTCTGCCGCAACAAGCCTTAACTGGCTGGCTCGCCACCGTAGCCGACTACAATCCGGTAACGTACCTGCTCGCGGGCTTGCGGGCTCTGATCTCCTCGGGCTGGAACCTCTCTGACCTCGTCCCCGCCTTCGCCGCCGTCGCCGGAGTTGGCCTGGTCTCGTTCTTCCTCGCTTTCTCCGCTCTGCGTGCCCGCGTCCGTCGCAATTAGCAAGGCATCGCAGACCGCCGCCGGACATGCTCCTCCCAAGCTATGCTACAGTTTGCACTAAAGGGATAACATCGCGGGAGGAGCACTCGTGGATACGAAGAAGAACGCAAAAGACCGCTGGGCCGAAGCCTACTCTAAGACCCCCGAGCGAAACGCCGAGTTCTCCACCATGTCCGGCGTGCCGATAGAACCACTCTATACTCCCAACGACGTAGACGGCGACCCCGAAGACAAATTAGGCTACCCCGGCGAGTATCCGTACACCCGTGGCGTCTATCCGAATATGTACCGGGGACGTCTGTGGACCGTGCGTCAGTTCGCCGGGTACGGCACCGCCGCCGAGACAAACAAACGCTTCCGATATTTGCTGGATCACGGTCAGAACGGACTCTCCGTAGCCTTCGACATGCCAACTTTGATGGGCCTCGACTCCGACAGCCCGCTCTCTTTAGGCGAAGTCGGAACGGAGGGCGTAGCCGTCGACTCGCTAGAAGATATGGAGAAGCTCTTCGAGGGCATTCCGATGGGTGAGATCTCGACCTCCATGACCATCAACGCCCCGGCGATGGTGCTGCTCGCGATGTACGTCGCCGCCGCCGAGAAGCAAGGCGTCTCGCCCGAAGACCTGGCCGGAACCAACCAAAACGACATCCTAAAAGAGTACATCGCCCAGAAAGAATGGCTCTTTCCACCTACGCCGTCCATGCGCGTCTTCCAGGATATGCTCGTCTACTCGACCGAACACATGCCCAAGTGGAACACCGTCAGCATTAGCGGCTACCACATCCGGGAGGCTGGCAGTACCGCCGCCCAGGAACTCGCGTTTACCCTTGCCGATGGTTTTGCTTACGTCGAGGCTGGGATAGAGGCGGGGCTGGATGTCGATGATTTCGCGCCGCGGTTCTCGTTCTTTTTCAACTCGCACATGGATTTCTTCGAGGAGATCTGCAAGTTCCGGGCCGCCCGACGCATTTGGGCCACGGTGATGCGCGAGAAGTACGGCGCAAAGGACGAGCGTTCCTTGCGAATGCGTTTTCACACCCAGACCGCCGGAGTCTCGCTCACGGCGCAGGAGCCATACAACAACGTGGCTCGTACGGCATTCGAAGCACTCGCTGCCGTACTTGGCGGAACGCAGAGTCTTCATACAAACTCACTGGATGAAGCGCTTGCGTTGCCGACGGAGGAGGCGGTCAGGATAGCGGTTCGTACGCAGCAGATCGCCGCTTTAGAGACTGGGGTGACTAACACCATAGATCCACTCGGCGGCTCGTACTTCGTCGAAGCACTGACGGACGAGCTCGAAAGACAAGCCTACGATTATTTCCGCCAGATAGACGCTTTGGGTGGCATGATCCCGGCGATAGAGCAAGGCTTCCCGATGCAGGAGATCGCCGACGCCAGTGCTCGCTACCAACGCGAGTTGGAAGAACAAAAACGCTACATGGTCAACGTAAACATCTACGAACCCGAAGAGGAACAAGAGATGGAGTTGCACCGCACGGACCCGGAAGTCTCGCAAGGACAGGTGGATCGACTCAAAGATCTAAAACAACGCCGCGACAACAAAAAAGTGACGCGATGCCTCGAAGAACTAAAGCGTGTAGCGCAGACAAAAGAAAATACGATGTATCCGATCATCGACGCGGTGCGGGCATATGCGACGGTCGGCGAGATCAGCTCAGCTTTGCAGGAGGTCTTCGGAACATACCGGGAAACACCGTTTATATAGATCGGCCTGGCGCGTCCGATGAGAGAATAGAATCGCGTGTATGTACATGCTTGTAGTCGGCTGCCCGAGGCGCAACGAGATGCTAGTATGAGGTAGATGAAGGAGTAATTTTGGCTCCTTCTGTGGGGACCTTTGAGTAGAGGAGGAGGTCTATGACTATTAGAGAGACCGGTGTCCGTCATGAGGCGCTGGGGTTGAGCGTAGAAGATCTACTGCAGATGTATCGTCACATGCTGCGGGCGCGACGGGTGGATGAGCGGTCCTGGATCCTGAACCGCCAGGGTAAAGCTGCGTTCGTCATATCCTGCCAGGGTCAGGAAGCCGCCCAAGTTGGCGCCGCCTATAATCTGCGCCCCGGCCACGACTACCTCTACCCCTACTATCGCGACTC
>JBGTFQ010000146.1:0-3769 GCA_041747155.1 Rubrobacteraceae bacterium | reverse complement strand
GACGTGCAACCCGGCGTGGCCCTCGCCGTCGGCCTGAAAAACGCCGGTCACGTCTTACGCCTGGCCGCCCCACCGACATTCGAGGGACTCATCCGGGAACGCGGCCTAGACTTCCACCGCCTTACCCTCGATCCGCAGGAGGCCGTCCGCCTGCAACTGCAAAACGGTGATGCAAACCCGCTTCAATTCATCCGGCGTGCCCGCGAAACCCTCGCCCCCATCCTGCGGGAGAACGTAGACCAGATTCTAACCGCCTGCCACGACGCGGAAGCCGTTATCTACACCGCCGTGGGCTTCTTGGGAAGCGGAATCTCCCGCGATATAGGCGTTCCGGGCGTCGGCGCGATGTACGGCCCACTCATCAACGCCTCGGATTCGTTTCCAAGCTCCTTCCTGCCAGTGCCGTCGGGCCGCCTGGAGTTGGCGCATGGCTCTGTGCGCCGACTCTACAATCGCCTGAACCACTTCGCGGCCCAGCAACTCTTGTGGCAACCGTTGCGGTCGCCGGTGAACCGCGCGCTGGCCGCGACGCCGGGACTTTCGCTCTACCCGCTCGACGGCCCGTTCGGCGAGGCGCGGCGGCACAAAGCACCCGTCTTGAACGGCTGGAGCCCACAAGTGCTGCCGCATCCGCCGGACTGGGGCTCCTATCTGCCCGTAACCGGATACTGGTTTCTGGACCATCCCGAAGACTGGACGCCACCCACAAGTTTGCGGGACTTTTTGGACGCCGGGCCGCCGCCGGTGAGCGTGGGTTTTGGTAGCATGGGTGGGGCGGGGGCCGAAGCGTTGACCGAAGACGTGCTGCACGCCCTGAGGATCACGGGCGATAGGGCTGTTCTCGTTACGGGCTGGGGCGGCTTAACGGAGATGGACCTGCCGGATGAAGTATTCGCCGTGAACGAGGTTCCGCACGACTGGCTCTTCCAACACACCCGGGCCACCGTGCATCATGGTGGGGCGGGGACTACCGCAGCCTCGCTGAGGGCCGGAGCACCGACGGTCGTAGTGCCTTTTCTGGCGGACCAATCTTTCTGGGGAGCGCGAGTAGCGGGCCTCGGCGTCGGGCCGCGCCCCATCCCAAGAGCCCGGCTCACGGCGGATCGGCTGTCGGCGGCTCTCGTAGCGACGCGAGACACTGGAATGCGCGAACGAGCACGAGCCCTAGGAGAGAGAATTAGCGCGGAAGACGGCGTAGCTCGCGCCGTCGAAGCGTTCCACCGCTTTGTGTAAAGTCTCGCCTTTTCGTGATGGCTGGCTGTCCTCTTACGTGCCTTCCGCAAGCGCCAAGATCTAAAAAGAGGTGTGTATCCCTTGACGCTGCTATTATTAGGTTGCAAATGCTCCAGATGAGGAAGCGGTACATCCGGTGAAGGATACTAGTATGCACAATTCGGTCACGGAGGAAGACACTACCCCTCCCTGGTTCCGGTTGAAAGCAGCCCTCGTGCATCTGTATACCGCGAGTGGTGCTGTGCTGGCGCTCTTGATCGTGGTCTCCGCGTTCCAGGGCGAGGCGATCAAAGCTCTCTGGCTAATGCTTATTGCCCTCCTTATAGACAGTACCGATGGCCTGCTGGCCCGTCGTCTGCGCGTCAGCGAGGCGTTGCCCTCGTTTGACGGGGCGATGCTGGACAACATCGTAGACTACATGACCTACGTGCTCGCGCCGATGCTGTTGTTGTGGAGTGGAGGTTATCTGCCGGACGGCAACGCGGGGATCGTCGTGGCGGCTTTGCCGCTGCTGGCTTCTAGCTATCAGTTCTGCCGGGTGGATGCCAAAACCGAGGACCATTTCTTTCTCGGCTTCCCAAGCTACTTCAACGTGCTGGCGTTCTACGCTATCGTGTTCGGGATGACCCAGGGGGCGTTGGCGGCGTTGCTCGTAACGTGTTCGTTGTTGGTGTTCGTGCCGATCCGGTACGTCTACCCCACCCGCACGGCGGCTTTTCGCAGGCTCTCGTTGTTCCTGACAGCGTTGTGGCTTGTGAGCTACGCGGTCATCCTGCTCCAGATGCCCGAGCCGGACGCTCTGGTTCTTGGATTCTCGCTGATGTATCTCTTCTACTACTTCGGCCTAAGTCTGTATCTATCGGGCAAAATATTGGCAGCCCGACATCTGCAAGAGGAGCTAGCCGAGTAGCGGATACTGTTCTTCGGCGCGTCTCCGCGTCGTTTGCTAGGCTCTTATCTGTTCAGGGTTCCATCCGGGTCACAACTATTAGGAGGTTTCTCTATGGCATTAGACGAGGCGTTGTTGCGGCGGTTGATCGAGACTCCAGCTGTATCTGGTCGGGAGGAACGACAGCGCGAGATAGCGAATGAAGTCCTCGGGGATCTCACCGACGAAGTTCGCACGGATAACATGGGAAGTGTTATCGGGACGAAAACCGGCAGCGACGACGTGCGCGTCATGATCGCGGCCCACACCGATGAGATCGGTTTTCTAGTCAAGCACATCGACGATAAGGGCTTCCTGCGCCTTCAGACTCTCGGCGGCCACGACCCGGCAAACATGGTTTCCCAGCGCGTGCTGGTGATCACCTCGAACGGCGAGACGCTGCGCGGGGCTCTGCAACCGTCCCGCAAGCCGCCGCATCTGGCGACCGCCGAGGATAACAAGCCGCCGAAGGCCGACGAGTTTTTCGTGGACCTCGGCATGAGCGTCGAAAGCGTAAAGGAAAGCGTCCGTGTTGGAGATTACGCGGTCATGGACCGGACGCTGGAGAAAGTTGGCGACGGTTACATCGGCAAGGCGATGGACGACCGCATCGGGGTCTTCGTGATGTACGAGGCTCTAAAGGAGATGGGCGATCACGAGGCCACGATCCACGCGGTCGCCACCTCTCAGGAGGAAGTTGGATTGCGAGGAGCCACGGCGAGCGGCGCAGGGCTCGCGCCGACCGTCATGATCGCGCTGGACGTTACGCTGTCAATGGATATTCCGGGTGGCGGTGGGGAGAACGAGATCACCGCTCTAGGCAAAGGTGCCGCGATAAAGATAATGGACAGCTCCCTGATATCGCACCCGAAACTCGTGGAACATTTTCGCTCTATCGCCGAACGCGAAGACATCCCGCACCAGATGGAAATATTGCCTTTCGGCGGCACGGACGCCGGTGGCGTACAGCGTCTACACGGTGGAATACCGGCGATCACGCTCTCCATCCCCTGCCGCTACGTGCACACCGTAAACGAGATGGTCAACGCCGAAGACATACAAGCCTGCATAGCACTGCTGGCCCGCTACCTCGAAGAAGCGCACACGGGAGATTACGCACTATAGAAGAACACTAGCCTACCACCGAAGAATACACCCACTGATACACTTGACCATAGTGGTCAAGTGGTTTTGAGGAGGTTGTCTTTTGGAATCTGCGGGGGTGGCGGATCTGAAAGCTCGATTGAGTGAGTACCTCGCGCGAGTGAAGTTGGGTGAAGAAGTGCTTGTAACGGATCTAGGGCGTCCTGTAGCGCGTCTCGTTCCGGTCGGGGTAGAAGCCCGTGACGGACGGCGAATCGGCGCGGCTGGCTGCGATGCAGCGAGAAGGATTATTACGGATTGGCTCCGGCAAACTACCCGAAGGGTTCTTTAAGAAAGAGCGACCGGAGAATCCGGTAGGATCACTGGTGGACGCTGTGCTGGAAGAACGAGAGACGGGCCGCTGAACGTCCGAGGTATCCCGTAACACGGTAGTATTTGAACGAAAGTTCCAAAGGAGGTGCTATGGAGTACGTTACGGACGAGCGCGGAAAGCCCACGCGGGTG
>JBGTFQ010000145.1:0-1853 GCA_041747155.1 Rubrobacteraceae bacterium | reverse complement strand
TCTCAGAACAACCCGGATCATGATGGTCCCGATCACCCTGCTCGGTATCTTCTTCGCCGTGAAAGTTCCTGAGACAGGCGTGCTGCTAACGCTCGCCTTCGACGTGGCTTTCGCCGGTCTGCTCGTACCGCTGGTGATGGGGCTGTTCTGGTCAAAAGCGAACACGCCCTCTGCACTAGCCGCTATCATCTTTGGCTCCGGCACGCGCCTCGTGCTCTTCGCCCTCACGCCCACGGTCTACGGCGTGGACAACACGCTGCTGTACATCCCGAACGACTTTATAAGCGCATCTTTCGATGGGCTGCCCACGCTTATCAGCCCGCTCGTCGGCCTCGGGGTTTTCGTGTTGATGGCGCTATCGACGCAAGATACATACGCACCGGCGGCTTTGGATCGGCGCGGCCAGCCAGTGGGGGCACTAGCTGGTTCGGAACGTTGACGCATGGGAGGCTAGCTGTAGCGACGTGCCGGAAGTACTAATCAGCCGATGAGTAAGTCGTCGCCTATAGCCAACCCCGGACAGTCTCGGACAGAGTTTCAAGCAAAGAATCGAGCGATAACGAGGCCCAGGTAGACAGCCATCAGACCGGCTATGACTTGTCCTAGAGTATTCAGGAGAACTGGGGCAAGGGTGCCGTTCGCGAGTAGACCAAGCGTGTCATAGCTGAATGTGGAAAAGGTAGTGTAGCCGCCGAGGAGGCCGACGGCGAAGAACAGACGAGCTTCGCTGGAGATGTCGCCGCTCTGGAAAAGTCCTAGGATGAAACCAATAAACAAAGAGCCAGTTACATTGACCAGGATCGTCCCCCATGGGAAATGTGAACCCATACGACCCTGGACGAAGCCATTCAGCAGATAGCGAGCGGCGGAGCCTAGAGCCCCGCCGCCCGCCACGAGCAGAACGTTCAGCATCAGGTGGTGGTGGCCTGACTGCCGAGGTCGCGGGAGACCAACTCCGCGCCCGAAGGATAGATGTCGAAGTCGAAGATCTCGGTCGGTATGTACAGCGTGGCGCAGGCGTTTGGAATATCTACCATGCCGCTGTAGCGAGCCTCTATCGGGGCGGCGCTGAGCAGCAGATACGCTTGCTCGCCGGTGTAACCGAAATTAGTCAGGTAGTCGATGGCGTTGAGGCAGGCGTTACGATAGGCGACGGTGGCATCCATGTAGTAGTTGGTTTCGCCTTCGACCGAGAATCCGGTGAAAGCGAGAAACTCCGAGTACCGAGGTTCCAGAGGGCCGGGCTTGAAGAGCGGACTCTTCATTCCGTATTTGGCGACGCCGCCTTTTATGAGGTCCACGCCGAACTCGATCCAACCACCCATCTCTATCGCGCCGCAGAAGGAGATCTCACCATCTCCTTGCGAGAAGTGGAGATCCCCAACGGAGAATTTACCCCCCTCGACGTAAACGGGAAGGTAGGCTCGTGCCCCTCGTGAAAGGTTCTTGATATCCATGTTTCCGCCGTGTTCGCGTGGTGGGACTGTCCGACAAGCCTCCATCGCGGCCTGATCCTTCTCGCTGCCGCTCATGGTTCCCAGCAGTGCGTTCTCCGGCTCCGGCGGGAGCGCCAGAGGTGGCACACTATCCGGGGCGGTGTCTATGAGCGCCTGCTCGCGCCGGTTCCACTCGGTGAGCAGTTCGTGGGAAGGGGCGCAACCGAATAGACCGGGATGTCCTATTCCAGCGAACCTCACGCCGGGGATATGCCGGGAGGTAACGTAGACGCCGTGAAAATCCCAGATAGCCTTGTGCGCGTCCGGGAAGCGGTCGGTCAGGAAACCACCACCGTTCTCCTTATCGAAGATTCCCGTGTAGCCCCAGCCCATGCCAGCCAGACCATCTGGTGCGCT
>JBGTFQ010000144.1:0-2338 GCA_041747155.1 Rubrobacteraceae bacterium | reverse complement strand
TGCTGAGAAAGGTTCATCGAGAGGCTCCGGCACTTCCAACGGAGCGGCGAATTCGCGCACGATCTCCAGGAAAGCCTGAAGGTTCGGCGAGGGGTCATCCGCTTTCCAGGTCACGGCGAGTTCGAGTATTGGCGACGGTTCTCGCAGCGGTCGGAAGACCACACCGGGCAGGCGTGACGGTGAGACTAGAGGGCGAGCGACGATGCCGACACCGACGCCGGACGCGACCATCCGGTAGGTCGTGGCTCCCGAGTAGAGTTGCGGCTCGTTACGCTGCACGACTTCGGGCTCGAAACCAGCTTTCTTGCAGCATCCGACGACGTAGTCGTAGCAATAAGGATGAAACCGTCTAGAGAACAGGATGATCCGCTCGGCGGCCAGGTCCTTCATTATTATTTCATCGTTCGCGGCGAGCGGATGGGTGTCCGGTATCGCGGCGACTAGCTCTATGTCGAGGACGGGTTCAGAACTCAGTTCTTCATCCTGAACAGGCGCCAGTAGGAAACCAGCCTGCAAAGAGCCCCGGTGAAGTTTCTCAACCTGTTGCAGAGTCTCTTGTAGGGTGAAGATCTCATGTTCCTCGAAGTCCACATATGGATACCGTTGCTGGTATGCCTGCAGAATGTCCGCGACCAAAGTGTGGTTCGCGTACTCGGGGAATCCTACGGCCAGATGGCTCCTCTCGGCCCCGCCGATCTCGCGGGTCGAGCGCGTGGTCTTCTCCACTTGGGATAGGATGCGGCGTGCGCCATCCAGCAACGTGACACCTGCTTCGGTCAACTCGATCCTATTCCGAGATCGGTCGAACAACTGGACACCTAGCTCTTGCTCCAGCTTGTGAACCTGCTGGCTGAGCGCGGGTTGGGATAAATACATCCGACCAGCCGCCCGGCTGAAGTTGAGTTCCTCAGCCACCGCGACGAAATAAGTTAACTGCCTCAGTTCCATAACGTGTCCTGGATTATAGGCCAAACTCAGTGGGATAGGAGACTGTTCTGTACGTTAGCGGCACATCAAATCAAGTCATAACGCAAGCTTATAACACTAACCCCAGAACGTATTGGACACCGCTCACCTGCGGGCCTACATTTCAGGTTGAAACATACAACGGACAGAAAGAACGATAGTGAGCGAGCTTCAGAGTCTGATACAGGATCGAATACCGGGCAGGAGCTTGGCGCGGGATTTCTACTTGGACGGAGAGATCTTCGACGAGGATCTCCACCGCGTCTTTCACACTAGCTGGCTCTTCGCCGGTCATTCCTGCGAGATCCCGCAGAGTGGAGACTATTTCACCTTCGAAGTCGGGGATGAGTCGCTCGTGATCCTACGCGACAAAGCGGGAGATGTCCGGGCTTTCTTCAACGTGTGTCGCCACCGGGGCTCGAAGCTCGCCACTTCGCCGTGCGGCCACGCCAAAGCACTCGTCTGCCCATATCATCAGTGGGTCTATGCCCTCGACGGCAGTCTCGTCAACGCTCGTCTTATGGGCGACGACTTCGATCCCGAAAAATACCAACTTCGCTCCGCCGAAGTCCAGGAAGTAGCCGGTCTCGTCTTCGTGTGCCTCACGCCCGACGAGACCACGCCGGACTTCGATCAGTTCTTCCAGGCGTTGGAACCACAGCTCAAACCGCACGGTTTGGAACGGTCGAAAATCATTGCCCGTCACCACTACGAAGTGAAGGCGAACTGGAAAACGCTCATCGAGAATAACCGCGAGTGTTACCACTGTCGAGTCAGCCACCCGGAGTTTTGCATGTCCAACTACGATCTCGGCCTGCCCGGAGACACCCGGAGCGACGAGAGCTACGACGAGATTCTGGACAACGAGTATTACCGGTGGCGGGATCTCGGTCTCTCTCCCAGGGAGATCAGCTTTCCAAACGGCAACCCGTACCGCGTGTCACGCCTACCGCTAAAAGAAGGCTACATAACCGAAAGCCTCGACGGCAGTCGCGTCGCCCCGCTCATGGGAGACCTCACCGACGAGAACGCTGGGAGTTTGCGGATCATCACACTCCCCAACTTCTGGGCGCACGCCAACTGCGACTACGCCATGACAACCCGCCTCACTCCCGTGAACGCTAGCCTGACAAAAGTCGAAGTCACTTTTCTCGTGGATCAGAACGCCGTAGAAGGCAAAGACTACGACCCGGAAAGAGTCGCGCACGTATGGAAGGCGACCTCCGAGCAAGACTGGGAGTTGTGTGAGAACAACTACGCGGGCATAAAGTCCATCGCCTACGAACCCGGTCCATTCTCCGAGTTGACCGAGGGTTCCGTCGAGTCGTTCCTCCAGTGGTATCTGGATCTTGTCGCGGACGAGCAAAGCGTC
>JBGTFQ010000143.1:0-3498 GCA_041747155.1 Rubrobacteraceae bacterium | reverse complement strand
TATTTTGGCCCGGCGTATCGGACGGTGGCGAAGAAGATGATGGAGGCGCGGGGTTTGGCGGCGAGTGGAGGACGGCTTATCTACGCCGGGAGCAATAGTCCGGCGCGAGACATCTCGTTGCGGTCGGCGTCGTCCAAGACCGTCATGATCGCGGATCGCGACGGAGAGTTGATCGGCACCGCCGAAGCCGGACGCGCCCCGAGTGAGCTTCATCCCGGAGCCACGTACCTGCACCGGGGCAACGCCTACGAGATCGAGGAACTGGACTTTCTAGCGAGCCGAGCGATTGCCCGCCGCGTCCCGAACCGCTACTACACGAAGCCTCGCGTCGAGACCGACGTGGAAGTTCTGGAGGAAATCGAGAACCGCGAGTTGCCGAACGGGGCGACGCTCTCCTGGGGTCGGGTGCGGACTACGGACACGGTGACGAACTTCAAGAAGGTTCAGGTGGCGGATGAGCGCGAGATCGGGGTTTACCCACTCGACCTGCCGGACGTGACGCTCGAAACGCAAGCGTTCTGGATAACGTTGCCGCCGCTGCCAAAGAATGCCCGTCCTAGCTTCGAGAGTTTCGGCGGAGCGTTGCACGCGGGCGAGCACGGCATGATCGGGCTTCTGCCACTCTTCGCGATGTGCGACCGGGCGGATATCGGTGGTGTCTCCACGCCAACCCACCGCCAGAACCGCCTCCCGACCATCTTCGTCTACGACGGTTATCCTGGCGGCGTGGGGATCTCGCGTCGCGGCTACGATGCTTTCGAATCTCTGGCCCGCGACACAGTAGGGGTCATCACACGCTGTCCGTGCGAACGCGGCTGTCCAGCGTGCATTCAATCTCCCAAATGCGGCAACTGGAACGAACCCTTGAGCAAAGATGGTGCGGTCAGCTTGTTGCGCTATCTGATGGGGCAGACCAGCCGGTATCCGACGCTGTAGATTCCGTCAGTTCGCTATCAGCACCTGGAAGGCGAGCATGGCTATGATGGAGGCTGTCGCTACTATCCCGACGAGGTTGCTGGATGCGTCCTCCAGTGCGTCAGGGGCGAGCTCCGAGAAGACCATCCAGATCATGGCTCCCGCCGCGAACCCGAGCCCATACGGCAACAACGGTTCGAAGAACTCGACGAATAGAAACGCTGGAACTGCCATCAACGGCTGCGGCAAACTGGAGAAAATACTCCACCAGGCGGCCTTCTTCCAACTTACCCCACGAGGCACGAGTACCAAGCTGATCGCCAATCCTTCCGGGATGTTATGGACCGCGATAGCCAGCGTAATAAACAAACCCAGCTCGATACCGCCTCCAAATGAGACCCCAACGCCCACACCTTCGGTAAAGGAATGGACGGTCATGACTCCAACTATAAGCAGTGCCTTTCGCGCATCCATCGAACCCATGCTCTCGAAGACCATGCCATGCCCGTGGCCTTGCATCAAACTCCGGGCCCCAATGATGAAAACCAGCCCGATCACAGCCCCAGCCAAAGTCCCGAACGCCCCATAACTCAAACCCTCATATAAAAGCCCGAAACTAGCCGCCAACATCAACCCCATAGCAAGCGCGTTCGATGCCCCCAACCACCGCTTCGTCAAGTTCTTTACGAATATAAACGGCAACGCCCCAACGCCTGTGGCCACCGCCGTCAGAGATGCCAATAAAAACACCTGCAATACCCCAGCCGATTCCATAACCGCTATTCTACAGGAGCTACAGACAAAATCAATAACAGTTCTTGATCCTATTTTTGACAATGAAAGTCATTATCAGGGGTGATGAAAACGAATAAGGAAGCTTTCTTCGTGTCAGTTGATGTAACATGGAAATCGCTAGGGGTACCTGTGACAAAAGGAGAGGCATGGACAACAAGAAGATAGCGTTGGTGAGCGGAGGAAATCGCGGGATAGGGTTGGAGATCTGCCGTCAACTCGCCGCCGGAGACCACACGGTCATCCTGGGAGCCCGTAACGAAGAACAAGGCCGCGAAGCCGCCGCCAAACTAGAAGGCGACGTGCTGTTTCACCAACTGGATGTTTCGGACGCCGCGAGCATAGAACGCATCGGAGGATTTATCGAGGAGGAGTTTGGTCATCTCGACGCGCTCGTCAACAACGCTGGTATCTCGAATGACGACGGCCAAAGCGGCGTCGAAGCGGACCTGGATCGCGTGCGGGCGTCGCTCGAAGCCAACTTCCTTGGTGCGTGGGGCATGTGTGAAGTGGCGATACCGCTCATGCAAAAGAACGGCTACGGTCGCATCGTAAACATCTCAAGCGGCCTCGGCGCTCTGGAGGACATGGGAGGTGGCACGCCCGGCTACCGCGTCTCCAAAACCGCGCTAAACGCCCTCACGCGCATCCTCTCTTCCGAGCTACGCGGCAGCGGCATCCTCGTCAACTCCGTATGCCCCGGCTGGGTCCAGACCGACATGGGCGGCTCCAACGCCTCTCGCACCGTCGAAGAAGGCGCCGACACTCCAGTCTGGGCCGCAACTCTCCCTAATAATGGCCCGACGGGTGGATTCTTCCGGGATAGTCGACCGATAGCTTGGTGAGCAGCCTGGATACTCGAAGAAATTTCTAGAATAACGAATCTCAGAACTTGGATAAATAAAGCCAACGGAGAGGAGGCTGATGGACGAAGGGATCAACTGGGCGGTCTGGACAGGCATCATCCTGTCAGGGGTTCTAGGAGTTTCAAGCCTTTTGTACAGTATTTACCGTGATCGTGTGAAGATTAGTATCGTGACAGAAATTGACCTTGAGCCAGTCTACAAATCAGATGAGTTTGGGGAGAAAGTGTATACAGGGTTCGACTCTCCAGTTTTTCATGCCGTAGTCACTAACACTGGGTTCCTTGGAGTCAAGATCCGAGACATCGAGGTACGTGCTGTAGGGAGCAAACAAAGCTATCTTTTGAAGAAAAAGGGACTTAAGCCTTCAGAGAAGTTGGTGAATGGAGACTCTGAAGAATGGGGTGAAGAGCTCGGAGAAGTCGAAGCCGCCTTCGATGACGTACCGTTTCACGCTTCTGCGTTTGTAGTAGCGACTGACACAGCCGGGCGAAAGTATAAAAGCCAAAACTGGACCACTATCAGGACATATAGTCCCGGCCCGGGCGCCTAAATATTCAGTTGCCCAGAAGAATGATTCCGAAATAGCGCTGCGACTATGCTATTCAAAGTCGTGATCCATCTGTAGTAGTCGAGAGCCTAATTTGTCTATTGCTGCCAATTGATGGGATTTCTGATGAACGCCATTAGAAACTAATCTTTATCGAGTTCACAAACTAGCCGAACGTCTGATGGCAGGCTTCGCTTCGAGGGATACATTCTCTTTACACGAAACTGGATCAGGAGTTGAGCATGGACCGTAGTGAAGAGAATTTGAGCTTGTTGTCGGATGGGTTAGCGGACGCGGTGGAGCGAGTCTCGTCTGCTGTGGTGCGAGTTTATGGACGACGGCGGCGACCGGCGAGTGGTGTGGTGTTCGCTGATGGGA
>JBGTFQ010000142.1:0-16637 GCA_041747155.1 Rubrobacteraceae bacterium | reverse complement strand
CGCGAGCTACTCAACCGCGCTTCACCTCATGCGTACCGGGGCTGTGGGTGTGCTGGTGGGCGTGGGGCCGGGCCGAATCTGCACGACGCGCGGCGTTATAGGCGTGGGTGTGCCGCAGGCGACGGCTATCTCGGACGCGGCTGCTGCCAGGACGCGGCATTACATGGAGACTGGCGAGTATGTAAATGTCATCGGCGATGGCGGAATGCGTACTGGGGGTGAAATCGCCAAAGCCATAACCTGCGGAGCCGACGCGGTAATGCTCGGCAGCGCGTTCGCCAAAGCCGAGGAAGCCCCCGGAAACGGCTACTCGTGGGGAATGGCGACCTTCCACCCAACGCTCCCCCGAGGAACCCGCATAAAGACCAACATCACCGGTACGCTGGAAGAAGTATTGGTAGGACCGGCCCGCGAGAATGACGGCACGCTCAACCTCATGGGCGCGTTGCGGACCAGCATGTCCACGACCGGCTACCAGAACATCAAGGAGTTTCAGAAGGCCGAAGTCATGTACGCGCCGTCGTTGGCGACCGAGGGCAAGGCCGAGCAGGCAGCCCAGCGAGTTGGGATGGGGAAGTAGGCTTACGTGATACTCGTTCTGGATTTCGGCGGGCAATACGCTCAACTCATAGCCCGGCGCGTGCGCGAAGCCCGTGTTTTCTCAGAGCTAATTCCTTACGACACATCCGTGGAGGAGATAAAACGCCGCGAACCGGAAGGGATAATACTCTCCGGTGGCCCGAACAGCGTCTACGGCGAGGGTTCGCCGCGAGTGGACGAAGCTCTCTTCGACCTCGATATTCCCATACTCGGCATTTGTTACGGGATGCAGCTAATGGCGCTCTCGCTCGGCGGGAGGGTTGAGGGAGTTCAGATCCGGGAGTACGGACGCTCGGAGTTGCTCGTAAAAGACGACACCGGACTCTTCGCCGGAACGCCGGACGAACAAAAAGCCTGGACCAGCCACGGTGATGCGGTGCTCGCCGTGCCAGATGGCTTCGAGGTAACAGCCGAGACGCCTTCTGTTCCGATCATCGCCTTCGAGAATCCGACGCTTGGTGGTGGACGTTACGGCGTGCAGTTTCATCCCGAGGTACGGCACACTGAGTACGGAATGGAGATCCTCAAGAACTTTCTCTTTGAGGCGTGTGAGTGCAAGCCCGAGTGGACGCCGGTCAACATAATTACCGATTCGGTCGAGCGGATCAGGGAGCAAGTCAGGGATGCGAAGGTCATCTGCGGGCTCTCTGGTGGCGTGGACTCCGCGACCGCCGCCATGATCGTGCACCGGGCCATCGGCGAGAACCTGACATGCGTATTCGTGGATCACGGCCTGCTGCGCCAGAACGAGGCTGAGCAAGTAGTGGAGACGTTTGGGGAGAACTCCGAAGTTCCTCTCATCCATGTGGATTCGGCGGGGCGTTTCCTGGATAAGTTGGCGGACGTCACCGACCCGGAAGCGAAGCGTAAGATCATCGGCGAGGAGTTTATCCGCACGTTCGAGGACGAGGCCGGAAAACTGGCTGAGGATGCGAAGTTCCTGGTGCAAGGCACTCTCTACTCAGACGTAATAGAGAGTGGAACTCGGGACGCGGCAAAGATAAAGAGCCACCATAACGTCGGGGGGCTACCGGAGATCATGGACCTGGATCTCGTAGAGCCGTTGCGGAATCTCTTCAAGGATGAGGTTCGAGTTGTGGCGGCGGAGCTTGGGATGCCGGAGAAGATGGTCTGGCGGCAGCCGTTTCCGGGGCCGGGCCTCGCGATACGCATTATTGGCGATGTGACGGCGGAGCGGTTGGAGATATTGCGGCGGGCGGACTTTGTGTTGCAGGATGAGATCAAGAGCGCCGGGCTCTACCGCGAACTGTGGCAGAGTTTCGCGGTTCTACCCGCTATCCACAGCGTAGGCGTGATGGGTGACGCGAGGACCTACGCTTACCCGATCATGATCCGGGCCGTCACCTCCGACGACGCGATGACCGCCGACTGGGCGCGGCTCCCGTACGATCTACTGGAACGCATCAGCAACCGCATCATCAACGAGGTCCCCGGCGTCAACCGCGTTGCCCTGGACATCACCAGCAAACCACCCGGCACGATAGAGTGGGAGTGAGGCTAGGAGTTGTTTCGGCTCTTGCGTTCGTCGCGGCTCATGATGCCGCCGGAGAGTGCGACGTAGAGATACATCACCGCCGAGGATGCCAGCCAGAGCACGGCGACGGACGTCGCTACTACAATCGCCGCCTCCGTCTGAATGGGAGCCTCGGACGTAAAAAGGCTGTAGATCGCGGATACGGCAGCCACGCCGAGGAATGGCCCGAAGATCGCGCCAGTCGATTTCAAGGCCCAAACCAACACCTCGCGGTGGCTTTCGAAGTGGCGAGGCCGACCATCAGCGTCCCGCTTGTAACGCCAGATCCTCATACCTCTAAATATGCCACGAAACCTCGTCCATTGCATCCAATATTCTTGGAGGTTTGAGAGCCAGTGTCTGAATCTATAAAGGCCATGACCTTCAATATTAGGGGGGCTCGCAAGAGTGACGGGGTGAACGCCTGGGAGCGACGGGCGGATCTAAACCGGCGAACCATCGAGCATCACGCCCCGGACTTTGTAGGGTTTCAAGAATTCCAGCGTGAGAACTTGCGCTACTACCGAGCCAATCTCACGGGCTACGAGTGGGTTTTGGGGCCGATCTACGAGAACCGAAAGCCGCACGCCTTTAACGCCATCTTCTACCGACCGGAGAGTTTAGAACTCGTAGATCACGGCGGTTTCTGGTTGAGCGAGACGCCGGATGAGTTCTCCGGCTCGTGGAATACTGCCCAGATACGGTCAGCCAACTGGGCGCGTTTCCGAATGTCCAACGGCGCGGAATTCGTGCATCTGAACACTCACCTCGATCACAAGAGCGTGGCGGCCCGGCGAAAAGGAACGCAACTCATCATCCACGAGTTGGACGCGATGGGAGCGGCGCCGCTAGTAGTTACGGGGGACTTCAACGCAGAGCCGGGAGCACCAGTCCACAACGCTTTCACTAAAGCGGGTTTCTCAGATGCGCACAAGTTGATGGGCCATCCTCGCACCCGGACGTTTCATCGTTTCCGAGGACCAGAGTACTCACCCAAAAGAAAAGATCGCGAATGGCGTATCGACTGGGTGCTCCTGCGCGGCGGTTGGGAGGCGCACTCGTGCGAGGTCTGCCACGACTGTGAGCCACCCATCTACCCGAGCGATCACTACCCGGTGACAGCGGAGCTGACGATACCGGCGCAATAGACAAAGACATCGCCCTTCCGAGACGGACTACACGCTGGAAGCGTAATGATTCGCGAAGCAAGACTGGTGAGCGTCAACAGCGGGGGCGTCACAAATTTTCTTCTTCGGGACTCGCGCCGAAGTGAGCACTTGAGCCGCATTTAACATAGATTTAGCGTGGAGTTAACATAAGTGCAACTATACCGTGCTGGTCATGCCCTATTATCCTGGACTGTAAGCTGGCTTGCGACCGTTGCCAGACAACCTAGAATAGAAGGAGCATTGGCTTGAGGAAAACCAGGCTGTTGAGATTGTTAATGATAACGGGCCTTGTGTGCCTATCGACTGCGATATTGGCTTCTTGTGGCGGCGGCAGCAGCAGTGACAGCGGAAGCGGTGGAGGAGACACTGGCGGTGGCACTTCCGGCGGAGGTGGTGGAGCGTCGGGAGACATCTCCATCGAGGGTTCCAGTACCGTGTTCCCGATCACGCAGCGGGTCGCGGATCAGTTTCAGGAGCAGAACTCCGGGACGAGGATCACGGTCGGCGACGCGGGCAGCGGTGATGGTTTCGAGGCTCTGTGCAACGGGGACGTTCCGGTCTCCGACGCTTCGCGTCCTATAGACCAGGAAGAAGAGGTTCCGGTCTGCGAGGAGAACGGAGTCGAGTTTATCGAGCTTCCGGTTGGTCTCGACGGCATAGCGGTAACGGTCAACTCTGAGAACGATTTCGCGAGCGAGTTGAGCTTGGACGAACTGAAAAACATTTGGGAGCCGGACTCCAAAGTTCAGAACTGGAGCGAAGTCAACTCGGAGTTTCCGGATCAAACGCTAAGCCTGTACGGGCCGGGTACGGAGTCGGGTACGTTCGACTTCTTTACCGAGGTTGTGAACGGCGAGGAGGGCGCGAGCCGCACGGACTACCAGGCCAGTGAGGACGACAACGTGCTCGTTCAGGGCATCACGGGCGACCAGAACGCTCTCGGGTACTTTGGTTACGCTTACTTCGCCGAAAACCAGGACACGCTCAAGGCACTCAAGGTGGACGGCGTCGAAGTTAATCCTTCGACCATCGAGTCTGGCGAGTATCCGCTCTCCAGGCCGCTGTTCATCTACGTGAACAAGAAGGTTCTCGAAGAAGAGAAGGTGATCCAGGACTTCGTCAGCTTCTATCTTGAGGAAGGCAACTTCACGAACTTCGTAGAGGAGTCCGACTACGTGGCACTTCCCGACGGGGCGCAGCAAGAGGTCCGGACGCAGTTCGAGGATAGGACCACCGGTACGATCTACAACGAAGACGGCGAGTTGCCGGGTGGCGAGATCGAGAGCGCGCTCAAGGAGTCCAAGTAGTCTTCGGCTCTGTTTGTAGTGAGTGTGTTTGACCTGTAAGATGGGGTCGGCGGATTCCGTCGGCCCCACACTTGTTGTTCAAGTTGTTCGTGCGAGAGTTTTCGGGAGGTTCAAAGCATGGCGGTTGATTCAGGAGGGGGATTGAGATCCAACTCCGAAAACTGGCGGCGAGAGAGCCGATTCAGAAACTTCAAGGAGCGCGGCATACGTACCGTGCTTACTTTTTGCGCGTATCTGTCGATCCTGACAACTTTCGGGATTGTTTTTGTGTTGATCGAAGAGTCCGTAGCTTTCTTCAGGAATCCCGCGGTCTCGGTGGTCGAGTTTCTGACTTCGACGGAGTGGTCACCGACCTTTGCGCCGGATCAGGCGGAGTTCGGCATTGTGGTTCTTGTCTGGGCTACGCTGCTCTCGACGGCTATAGCCTGCGCCGTCGCGCTGCCGGTTGGTCTCGGAGCGGCGATCTACTTGAGCGAGTACGCATCGACGGGTCTGCGGCGCTGGCTGAAGCCTATGCTGGAAGTCCTGGCGGGAGTGCCGACCATCGTTTACGGGTTCTTCGCCCTGACTTTCGTGACGCCACTTCTTCAAGCGACGCTCTTCCCAGACTTGCAGATTTTCAACATCCTTAGCGCGGGGCTCGTGATGGGGATTATGATCATCCCAACGGTCGCTTCGGTGAGCGAGGATGCCATATACGCGGTGCCGGGTTCGCTTAGGGAGGGTGCTTACGCTCTGGGAGCGACGAGGCGCGAGGTTGCGACTAAGGTTGTCGTCCCGGCGGCTATATCCGGTATCGTGGCCTCTTTCGTGCTCGGCATCTCGCGGGCGGTCGGTGAGACCATGATCGTCACCGTAGCGTCCGGCGCTGTCGCTCAGATAGCCGGTCCCACAAACCCGGCCATGACCATGACTTCGTACATCGTCAACGTAGCGGGGGGCGAGACGGCGCGGGGTACGCTGGTGTATCAGACCATCTTCGCCGTAGGGTTGACCTTGTTCGTGATGACGCTCCTGTTGAACATAGTCGCGAACTTGATCGTGCGTCGCATCCGGGAGGCTTACTGATGAGCCAGAGCACTGTGAAGCCGGATCGAAAGGGCGAGCCTGGGGGCGAGGGCAACTTCAAAGGCTCTGTCAGTACGAGGCACAACCTCGACAAGATTTTCTACGTACTCGTCTTTCTGGCTACCGTGATCGGGGTAGTCGTATTGGCGGTTCTGCTGTTCGATATCACCCGGCAGAGTTTGCCGTATCTTGACTGGGAATTCGTGACAGGTCGTTCGCGTCCGGACCCCGAAGAGGCTGGATTCCTCCCGGCCCTTGTCGGCTCGCTCTGGTTGCTGGTTGTGATCTTGGTCGTGGCCGTGACGCTCGGTGTCGCGGCGGCGGTGTACCTCGAAGAGTACGCGCCGGACAACTGGGTGAACCGTGTCGTAGAGATAAATATCTCCAACCTCGCGGGAGTTCCCTCCATCATCTACGGGATACTCGGGCTGGCGGTATTCGTCAACTTTCTCGGTGGAATAACAGGCGGAAAGACCGTGCTTACGGGTGGATTGATACTAAGTTTGCTTATTCTGCCGGTTATTATTATCGCTACTCGGGAGGCTATCCGGGCGGTACCGTCCGCTGTGCGGGAGGGATCTTACGCGCTCGGAGCCACGCAGTGGGAGACGATCCGGCACCACGTTCTGCCATCGGCGCTTCCGGGTGCGCTCACCGGCACGATACTCGCGCTTTCAAGGGCCGTCGGCGAGACAGCGCCTCTCATAGTGATCGGAGCACCCGCTTACTTGAGCTTCTTGCCCGATGGTTTTTTCTCTCGTTTCACGGCGATGCCGGTTCAGATTTACAACTGGACCGCGCAGCCCCAGGATGAGTTCCAGACTCTGGCCGCTGCGGGTATTGTGGTGTTGATGGTCGTTCTGCTAATAACAAACTCAGCCGCGATACTGCTCAGAAACAAGTTCCAGCAGCGCAACTAAAATTGTCCACTATTATTAGGGAGGATTTCGAGGGTGGTTGATTCTAGAAAGATCGAGGAGGAAAGAAAATTGTCGGATACTCCGAAGGGTAGCTCCAAAGCCAAACAGGGACGCGACGAACGCGGCTCTACGGTAGGAGACTCGCCCACGCTGGGCATGAGGATCCAGAACCTCTCGGCTTTCTACAGCTCCTTTAAGGCCGTTGCGGAGATCGACATGGATGTCCAAGCCAACAAGGTGACCGCGCTTATTGGACCGTCGGGCTGCGGCAAAAGCACGTACATCCGCTGCCTGAACCGGATGCACGAGGTTATCCCCGGTGCTCGCGCCGAGGGACAGGTGATGCTCGGGGAGAAGGATATCTACGACAAGGACGTGGACCCCGTGCGGATACGTAGGCGCATCGGCATGGTCTTTCAGAAGCCGAATCCGTTCTCAAAATCCATCTACGAGAACGTAGCCTGGGGCGCGAAGATAAACGGCTACAAGGGCGACATGGACGAATTGGTCGAGCATTCCTTGAAGCAGGCCGCGCTTTGGGAAGAGGTCAAGGACCGTCTGAAGGCCAGCGGTATGGGGCTCTCTGGCGGTCAGCAGCAGCGGTTGTGCATCGCCCGGACGCTCGCGGTGGAACCCGAGGTGATCTTGATGGACGAGCCAGCAAGTGCCCTGGACCCGGTCTCGACCCAGAAGATCGAAGACACCATGTCCGAGCTGAAGAAGGAGTACACGGTCGTCATAGTGACGCACAACATGCAGCAGGCGGCCCGCATCTCGGACTACACGGGCTTCTTCTACATCGAGAACATGGGCGACCCCGGTCGACTCTGGGAGTTCGACGAGACAGAGAAAGTCTTCTCGAATCCCGAGCGCAAAGAGACCGAAGACTACGTGACAGGTCGGTTCGGCTAGAGATGCCTCGCGAGACCTTTCAGCAGGAGCTTGATTCTCTTTTCTCGGATGTACTGACGCTTGGGGAGGAAGTCGAGAGTTCCATGAACAACATGGTGCTCGGCATGGAGGGTGATGTCGAGGCAGCTCGCGGAGAGCTTGGCGTGGACCTCAGCTACAAGGTGCGGGGCGCGGAGATCGACGAGGAATGCATGATTCTGCAGGCTCGTCAGGCTCCAGTTGCCCGTGATCTGCGTCTGCTGTACACGGTGCAGACCGTGACAAACCACCTCGTGCGCTCGGGGACGCTCTGCGAGCACATCTGCGTCGCCGTGACCGAGACCGAAGGCCACGACCGGGACGAAGACCTCGAAGGCACGCTGCAAGAGATGGCCCGCACCGCCCGCAACATCTTCCACGAAGGTCTAGACATCTTCCGCGATCGGGATATAGATCGCGCCCGCGACCTTCAAGCTACCGATGACAAAGTCGATCTACTGTACTCCGAAGCCCTTAACTTGATCGCCAACCCCTCCGAACGCGGCGCCGGGAGCCCGGAGTGGCGGATGCGGGCGGCTCTGGTGGTACATTATCTCGAACGCATCGCGGACCACGGCGTTGGCATCGGGGGCCGGACGGTCTTTCTGATCACCGGCGAACGTATCGAGAACGCCATGCAGCAATACCTGCGGCGCGATCTCGGGGATGAGTAGCCGAACCCACCCGTTCTGCTTATACCCGACCCGTTCTGTCTGGTATCATTTGGGACAGTGGTTACATCAAGAGCGGGTGAATTTCGATTTGAGACTTACACAGAAGAGTAAATACGCTGTGCGGGCGTTGATGGAACTGGCGCTGGGCGAATGCGGCTCCACGATGGGAGTCGCGGAGATCGCTCGCCGGCAGAGAATTCCCGAGCGTTTCCTGGAGCAAATCTTCGGCGACCTTCGCCGGGCGGACATCTTGACCAGCCGCCGGGGAGCCCACGGTGGTTACTGCTTCGCCATGCCCACCGAGGAAGTTACCGTGCTGGATATTGTAGAGATTCTGGATGGTGAGATCCGCCCTGCCCGTTGCTCGGCTGGCGGTGTCTGCTACATCGCCGAAGCCCCACTCTGCGCCACCAGCAAGATCTGGGACGAAGCCCGCGTGGCTCTCGAAGGTGTCTTCGGACGCTATAGCATCGCCGAACTCGCCGATGAAGAACGCGAACGCCGTAGCGCGCACCGCGACCGCGAAACAACACCTTCTCTAAACTAACTCCCTGAAAAACCTAGAAAAACACCTCCAGGGTCGAACGCGCCTGACCGTCTCCAAAGTGAACGTCGGGAACCGTACTTACCGCATCACACACCCCGCCCAGGCCGATGCATTAATAGACGAGGCGGAGTTCGAGAAGGACGAGCGCCTTCCGTACTGGGCCGACTTGTGGCCGAGTGCAATCGCTCTAGCCCGGTGGCTCTGCGAGCGAGACATTGCCGGTAAGCGAGTCCTCGAACTCGGTTGTGGACTAGGACTGCCGTCGATAGTCGCGGTGTCGCAGGGGGCGGAGGTCGTCGTCACGGATCAGTACCAGTCCGCGATGGATTTCGCTGTCTTCAACGCCCGCGAGAATGAAGGCCAGGAACCCGGAGCGTTTTTGCTCGACTGGGATCATCCAGAGACTGATGGACTCGGGCTTTTCGACTTAGTGCTTGGGGCCGACATCATCTACGAAGCTCACGATGCTATAGCGTTGGGGAATCTCGTGCCGAAGCTCCTCTCGCCTGGCGGAGAGGCGGTCTTCGCGGACCCGAAACGCAACACGGCGATGGTCTTCGTGCACGGGATGGAGGAGCATGGCTTCCGGGAGACTTCGGAGAATATTCCGGTCGAGCAGCCAGAATCGACGGTTGAGGTGAGGGTTCATCGGCTGCGGAATTAGCTCTTTGACGGCTGTTATAATTCTGCTCTAATGCTTCTGGAATCACTAAACCCAACGCAGTTGGACGCCGTCAAGCACATGGAGGGACCGCTCCTCATCCTGGCCGGGGCCGGGAGTGGCAAGACGCGGGTATTGACGCATCGCATCGCTTATCTTCTTGAGCAGGGGCTCGCCGGACCGGATGAGATACTGGCGATCACGTTCACCAACAAAGCCGCTCGGGAGATGAAGGACCGCGTAGCATTCCTCGTTGGCCCGGACTCGCGCAAGATGTGGGTCTCGACATTCCACGCTTTCTGCGCCCGAATCCTACGCGCCCACGCTGAGAAACTCGGCTACAAACGCGAATTCACCATTTATGATGGGGGGGATCAAGTCCGACTGGTCAAACGCTGCATCATCGAACTTGGCAAGGACCCGAAACGCTTCAACCCCCGCTCGTTCCAATCCCAGATAAGCGACGCCAAAAATAAACTCATGAGCGCGGACGACTACCTGCGAGCAACCGAGGGCTACATTGCTGAGAACGTCGCGGAGGTCTACAGTCTCTACCAGGAACGCCTGTACGAGAACAATGCGATGGACTTCGACGACCTCATTATGCAGACTGTGGCACTCGTCGAACTCTTTCCCGACGTGCGCGAACGCTTTCAGACGCGCTTCAAGTACATCCACGTAGACGAGTACCAGGACACCAACCACGCTCAGTATCGCCTCGTCAATACTCTGGCCGCACAACATCGTAACCTATGTGTCGTCGGCGATGACGATCAGTCAGTCTACAGCTGGCGCGGAGCAGATATTCAGAATATTCTGGACTTCGAGGAGGACTATCCTGAGGCTGGAGTGGTGAAGCTGGAGCAGAATTATCGGTCGACGCAGACGATCCTCTCGGCGGCGAACGCGGTGGTTTCAAACAATGCTTCGCGCAAGCGGAAGGAACTCTGGACGGCGGGGGGCAAGGGAGAGCGCATCCGGGTGTTTACGGCTGCGGATGAGTACGCCGAAGCGCGGTTTGTGGTCTCGGAGATCAAGCGGTTGATGGAGTCCGGGAGTTCGCCGCGAGATGTGGCGGTTTTTTATCGGACGAATGCTCAGAGTCGGGCGTTGGAGGATGTGCTGGTGCGGGAGGGGGTTCCGTATCAGATCGTTGGCGGCGTAAGGTTCTACGAGCGGGCGGAGATCAAAGACGCAATGGCGTATCTCGCCGTGATTGTCAACCCCGCCGATTCGGCTTCGCTGGAGCGAATAATCAACGTCCCCAAACGCGGCCTCGGTGCTACTTCGGTCGGCAAACTCCAGCAGTACGCTAGGCACAACGGCATCTCGCTCTTCGAGGCTTTAGGCGAGACGGAGGACTTGGACCTTACGGGAGCGGCGAAGAAGGCTTGTCGGGCGGTGTGGGAGTTATTCGACGGGTGGCGAGTGGCCGGGAGAGAAGTGCCCCCGGCGGATATGATCTCCGCCGTCCTGGATGAGTCGGGGTACCGTAAGGAACTCGAAACCGAAGCGACGGTAGAGGCCGAATCCCGCCTCGAAAACCTCGAAGAGCTTATAAACGCCGCCCGCGAATACGAGAGCGTCGAGCCCGAAGCCACACTGGATGGATTTCTACAGGAGCAAGCGTTGTACTCCGAGGCGGACAAAACGGCGACAGAGGGACGCATCACACTGATGACGTTGCACAACGCGAAGGGATTGGAGTATCCGCACGTGTTTATCGTGGGGATGGAGGAGGGGACTTTCCCGCATGCCCGTTCGATGGACGAGCAGAATTTGGAGGAAGAGCGGCGGCTGTGCTACGTTGGCATTACGCGAGCGATGGGGACTTTGACGCTCTCCTACGCCAAGTTGCGGTCAAACTGGGGCGAGCGCGAGTACCAGATGCCCTCGCGGTTCCTCGATGAGATCCCGGACGAGTACAAATCCGGCACCATCTCCGGCGGCACTACCGCTACGGCGGGACGCGGTGGGTGGGGTGGCGCGTTGCCTCGAAAAGGAGGTTCACGGCCTGCGGCACCGGCGAGTGAATCTTACAGTTCAGGGGAACGGGTGCGACATCCTAAGTTTGGAGAGGGTGAAGTCGTGGAGGCTACAGAGACGCGGCTCGTGGTGAAGTTTGGTCAAGAAGAGAAAATTTTGGTTCCAGGACTCGCGCCGTTGAGCAAAGTGTAGTTTTGGGTAGAAGCAGCGTATTGGTGGGCTTTGCGGAGATGTTTCCGCCACGCAGTTGTTGCAACGGAGGAGAATAGTATGGGGCATATCTACGTTACCGGGCATAAGAACCCGGATACAGACACTATAGCTTCAGCGATAGGTTACGCTGAGTTCAAGAACCTCACTGACCCGGACAATCACTACGCTCCGGCGCGGCTCGGGGAGGTCAACGCGCAGACGGCGTGGGCTTTGGAGAAGAGTGGCGCGAAGTCTCCCCGGCGCATCAGTCACGTTATGTTGCGGGTCAAGGACGTTATGAGCGCCGAGGTCGAGGCGGTTCACCAGGAAGACCCTCTTGGCAACATCGGTCAGGTTATGGCCCGGCGCAACATCAGCCAGCTTCCTATTGTGGACGATGATGGTTCTCTGGTCGGGATCATCACAGAGCGCAACCTGGCTAGGATGTACGTGCGCGAGTCCCGAGGAGCCTCGACCTTCGCCGATAGCCCGGTCTCGACCGCTTCCATCGTGGAGGTGCTCGAAGGCGAGTTGCTCGTCGGGGAGCACCGCGAGATCTCCGGTCAACTGTGGGTGATCTCGATGGATGTGGACTCGATGGGCAAATCCATGAAGCCAGGGGACATCGTGGTGGTCGGAGACCGCTCTCAGGCCCAGAAACGAGCCATCGAACTCGGAGCTGGGGCTATTGTGATCTCCAACGGCGTGCGCCCGGACGATGAGGTTCTAGCCTTTGCCAAAGCGAACGGCACGACGGTCTTACTCTCACCGCTGGATTCCTACGTGACCAGTCGTCTAGTACAACTCTCGGTTCCGTGTCGGGAGGTCATGAGTGAGAATCCGCTCACCGTGCGGCCCGATGACCTTCTGACGGATATCACCCAAAGCGTGATGGAGGTTCACTACCGGGCGGCCATAGCTGTGAGTGAGGAGAATGTACCGCTGGGCGTTATCACGAGGACCGACCTACTCAACCCGGAGCCCCGGCGCGTGTTGCTCGTGGATCACGCCGAGATCGGTCAGAGTGTAAAAGGCGTGGAGAAGGCGCAAGTCGTCGAGATACTAGACCATCACCATATCGGCGACATAGAGACCAACACGCCCATACCGGCCATCTTCGACCCCGTAGGCTCCACGGCGACCCTCATCCTCGAACGCTTCAAACTAGCTGGCCTAAAACCCGAAAAGTCCACCGCTATGATGCTGCTCGCGGCGATCCTCTCGGACACCGTGGTCCTGAACTCGCCGACGACCACCGACCGCGACCGCCAGGTTGTGAAGGCCCTCGAAGAGATGCTGGATCTCGATGCAGAAAAGTTCGGGATGGAGATGTTCGAGGCTTCATCCGATGTCTCCGAGCTATCTTCCGATGAGATCGTCAACCGCGACGCGAAAGAGTACGGAACCTCCACCGGCGACACAATGACCATCTCCCAAGTCGAGATCGTGGGCGCGGGATTGTTGGAACGCAAGGACGAGCTCATGAGCGCGCTCGAAACTCTACGTGACGACAACGGCTACCTATTCTCCGCACTCATGGTCACGGATATCATTGCGGGCGGTACGGAGCTACTTTGCGCCGGAGATTGCGGCATATTAGAAAGAGTCTTCGATGCCCCGGCGAGGGATGGGGTTCTGGATCTCCCCGGCGTGATGAGCCGCAAGAAGCAGGTCGCGCCCAAACTACTCGCGGCGGTTTAGGATGATTTCGGCAAAGATTCTAGACGGCAACGCGATAGCCTCGCAGATACGCTCCGAAGTCGCTGACGGCGTGCGTAAACTGAAGGAGCGCGGTGTAGACGTGCGGTTGGATGTGGTTCTCGTGGGCGATGACCCGGCCTCGGCCACCTACGTAAACATGAAACAACGCGACTGCGACGAAGTTGGCATAGAATCCAAGACGCACCGCTACCCGGCGGATGTGGATCAGAGGGAATTGGCTGCATTGGTAGACCAATTGAACGGAGAAGAAGCGGTTTCAGGGTTCTTTATCCAACTCCCGCTGCCGGACGGCCTCGACGCGATGCCGCTCGTCTCTGCGATAAGCCCGGCCAAAGACGTTGACGGTCTCAGCCCGATGAGCGCAGGGCGGCTCTCCGTGGGATTGCCGAGTTTGCTGCCGTGTACGCCGCACGGAGTTATACAGCTACTCAAGCGAAATGAGATCGAACTTTCAGGCCACGAAGTCGTGGTGGTGGGACGTTCGAATCTCGTCGGAAAACCGCTCTCGCAACTCTTTCTGCGCGAGAACGCCACGGTTACGGTGTGTCACAGCCGCACGCGGGATCTAGCATCGGTTACGCGGCGGGCGGAGATATTAGTTTTGGCGGCAGGTCAGCGGGAGATGATCGGGGCGGAGTACGTCCAGGAAGGCGCGGTCATAGTGGATGTTGGCATTCACCGCAAGGAAGAAGGTGGATTGACCGGCGACGTAAAGTTCGAAGAAGTGGAGTCTATAGCGTCGCACATCACGCCGGTGCCGGGCGGCGTCGGGCCGATGACAAGAGCTATGTTGCTATACAACACGTTGGAGGCGGCCACAGCGGGAGAGTCCATCTAAGCGCGGAAAAGCTTCATTGATTGATGTTTCGAGTAGTCAAGTGGTGGAGAATTTCCAACGGACTCTTGTTGGTAGAGTCCAATTCTGGTGAAGGATTTAGACCAGAACGTCGCTTACCGCGAGCCTTAGATCCGGGATTATCCTGGATTCGAGTGTGTCGCCGCGTTTGAACCGAACGGTCTCGCGGTATCCATCCGAGGTCGGGTTGGCATGTCGCTCGATGGTGTCGGTTGTCAGGTCTACTATCCAGGTTTCGGGAATTCCTGAGCGGGCGTGGAGTGGCGACTTTACTGTGCGGTCGTATTTTAGGGAAGTGTTCGCCACTTCGATCAGGATAAGAACATCGCCGGGTTTCGGGTGTGCGCCCGCGTAGAAATCCTCGCGAGGCTTGAGGAGGGCAAGATCCGGCTCCAACTCCATCGTTTCGGAGAATCGGACGGTACTCTGAACCCTAATGATGGCTGATTCTCTAATTTGACGACTGAGAAACGCGACCAAACTATCTACATTCGCTGCGTGACGACTGCCTATAGGACTCATCTCTACAATCTCTCCTTCGATGAGCTCGACGCGATCCCGCTCAGAGATAATGCCCGTCTCGACCATCAAATGATACTCCGCGACGTTGAAGAGCCTCTTCTTGATCTGAAGCTCTCTATCGACTTCGACCAGCATGTCTTTTCCACCCGACTCGCTCAACTCGACGCTCCTGATACTAGCATACTCGCCGAGCCAAACTTCCTCTTGAAAACACCTTGAATCACCACCATTTTCTCGCCGAACAACCGGTGTCGTCCATAGCTTGCGGCGTTACGCTAAGATAGGCGCGAAGGCTAGCGCGGAGGTACTACACGATGATATCCGAAGAACAGGTGCGGCACGTGGCGAACCTCGCCCGGCTGGGATTGACGGACGAAGAGATAGAGCGCATGAGCGGACAGCTTGGTGCGATCCTCGAAAGCATAGACCGCATAGGTGAACTCGACCTCGACGGTGTTCCACCGACCGCCAACCCCCTGAACCTGATAAACGTCCTGCGGCCGGACGAGCCCCGTGTCGAACTCCCGCGCGAGGAAGCCCTCTCTCTTGCCCCGGACGCTGTAGACGACCTCTTCGCCGTTCCGAGGATCGACTGATGCTCGATCTCACCGCCCACGATCTCGCGGAGAAGATAAAGTCCGGCGAAACCTCCGCCCGCGAAGCCGCCGAAGCCGCCAATGCTCGAATCGGCGAAGTAGAGAACGACGTAAACGCTTTCGTGACCACCACCCCTGAATTGGCCGTGGAACGAGCCGAACGGGTGGATGCCAAGAACGGCTCGGGCAACCTTTGGGAGAGCGTCCCTCTGGTAGTGAAGGATGTCCTCAGCACTCGTGGGGTTCGGACTACTTGCGGCTCGCAGATGTTGAAAGATTTTACTCCGCTCTATGATGCTTCCGCGCTCTCGAAGTTTGGGGGAGATCTGATCATGGTGGGCAAGGCGAACATGGATGAATTCGCGATGGGCTCTTCGACGGAGAACTCGTCGTATGGCGTGACGCGCAATCCCTGGGATCTCAACCGCGTTCCCGGCGGCTCATCTGGCGGTTCGGCGGCGGCGGTCGCGGCGGGAATGGGCTGGTGGGCGCTCGGCACGGATACCGGCGGCAGCGTCCGTCAACCAGCAGCCCTCTGCGGCATCGTGGGCCTTAAACCAACTTATGGACGAGTATCTCGTTACGGACTCATCGCGTTCGCCTCATCCCTGGATCAGATCGGCCCAATGACCCGCGACGTCCAAGACTCAGCCCTCCTTCTGCAAGCCATAGCTGGGCACGACCCCCGCGACTCCACTAGCGCGAACGTGGAAGTCCCGAACTACCTCGCTGGTCTCGAAGACGGTGTGCGGGGCTTGCGAGTTGGAGTAGTCACCGAGCTTGCGACCGAGGGCATAGACCCCGGCGTGCAGGAGGTCGTCGCCAAAACCGTATCCGCCCTCGAAGAAGCGGGGGCGGAGGTCGGCGAGGTGAGCCTGCCGCACTCGCGCTACGGGCTCGCGGCGTACTACATCATCGCGCCTGCGGAGCTTTCGTCCAACCTCGCCCGCTTCGACGGTGTGCGCTACGGCTACCGGTCGCCGGACGCTCCGGGAGTTCACGAGATGTACCGCCGGACGCGCGAGGAAGGCTTCGGGGACGAGGCCAAGCGACGCATCATGCTCGGCACCTACGCGCTCTCCAGCGGCTACTATGACGCTTATTACGCTCAGGCCCAGAAGGTCCGCACGCGCATCGTGGAGGACTTTCGGGCGGCGTTTTCGCAGTATGATGTGCTCGTCTCACCGACCTCGCCGTCGGTGGCGTTTGAGATCGGGTCCAAGACCGAAGATCCCCTGGCAATGTACGCCCAAGACGTGTGCGCCGTCCCTGTGAGCCTCGCCGGGATACCGGCTATCAGCGTGCCGGGTGGCCTGTCGGATGGATTGCCTGTCGGCGTGCAATTGATGAGCG
>JBGTFQ010000141.1:0-16252 GCA_041747155.1 Rubrobacteraceae bacterium | reverse complement strand
TTTGAGCACTCTCCTGGAACGCGTAGCGCAGTCCACGGAGCGGGATCTCTCCGGCGTGGAGAAATTGCTCCAAGAGTCAACCGAGTCCGAGCGTCAACTCGAAGTCTACAGAGACACCGGCTCCGTGGAGGAAGTCACACGGGACATCGCGGATCGAACACGAGCTTTCGTAGAGGCTCGAAACTAGACTCAGGCAGTATTGACTTCGAGGACTCCAATATCCAGGATAAGCGTCCCCGAACCTTCCGCCGCGGCCACTACTTCGATCTCCGTGCCAGTCTGAAGGTCATCCACAATGGCGAGCGGTACGTGTGTTACGCCCCCAGCGGCGACCGGCACGTAGCGCATCACCTTGCCGTTCTTTAGGAGCGTAACATTGGTCATACCCGTTACGGTACTACCGGCCCGCACGTACTGAACTCCAGCGGAACATCCTTGCGGAACAGTGTAAGAGAGGTTCAACGGTTGCGGAGCATTCAGCCCTTCGCCCTCGATCTCCGCGATGGTTTGCAGTAGTACCGTCGTGTAAGCCAAACCGCGCTCCTTCTCTATCCGGCGGCGACTCGTGGGCGGGGCAACGAGCACGCGCCAGCCTGCGCGTCCCCGGTGGCTACGGCTTCGAGGGTCTCTTCGTCCACGTCGGTCAGAAAGGTGGCGTGAAAGCGGTTCACAAGACCGCTCATGCTCACCATCAGGAAGATCTCCATGATCTGCTGTGTGTCGAAGTGTTCCGTCAATCCGTCGTAGATCTCAGTGTTGATAGCTATAGACGACGTTGAGACCTGCGCGTAAAGAACGATGGCCGCTTCGGACTCGCTGTAGACACCTTCCGGCAGCGGGTCGTCCCCAAGATGATTCAATTGTTCCGTCGTCAGCCCCACGCTCCGACCGAGCATGATGTGGGTGGGTATTCAATAGTGACAGTTGTTGACCACGGTCGCCGTCGTATACGCAAGCTCCCGCTGAGACGGGGTGATAGTGCTCTCCTCACCATAAGAGACTATCGCCAGATCGCTGAACGCTTTCGCCAGACGGGGATGGTTCGCCATCTCGCGCTGGATATTCAGGTTGAACCCGAATTTCTCACCGGAGTAATCCAAAGCCTCGCGGATCTCCAGTGGCGTCGTGGGATCTTCATCCTTCCAAATCGGTATTCGCGCCATAACCAGCTCCTTTCGGTAACGGCGGACTATCCCATCGCCCGCCATGTTTGCCTTACTCCTCGTGCCGCTGTCTAGCAGTGAATCTCAGCATCGCGGCGGTAGTAGAACCACCAGCAGATCGATACGCAGACCACGTAAAACGCGACAAAGAGTCCCAGAGCCGGTGCCGGACCACCAAAGAGTTCCGTGGAAGTGCCGTAGCTCTTGGGGATGATGAACGCGCCATAAGCCGCGATCGCGGAGCTAAAGCCCAGCACAGCGCCGCCTTCCTTGAGGCCATTTCGGGTCGCCTCGGCCTTGCCCTCCTCATCCATCCCTTCGGAATCACGCTCGTGGTGCTTGCGGAAGATGATCGGGATCATGCGGAACGTGGAACCGTTTCCTATGCCCGTGCAGGTAAACAAGACCAAAAACGAGATAAGAAAGCCCGAGAAGGAGTGCGTATAGAGAAAGAACAGCACTCCGAGTACCGCCCCAACCATAACCACGAAATTCCAGAACGTCACGCGAGCCCCGCCGAACCTGTCGGCCAGGAGTCCTCCGACGGGCCGGATCAGGGACCCAAAGGCCGCGCCTAATGGTGCCCAGACTAGACTATTCTCCGGGAACTGAAGCTTTATGAGAAGCGGAAAACCAGCCGCGTAGCCGATAAACGAACCGAAGGTACCCGTGTACAGCACGCTCATAAGCCAGGTGTGCTTGCGCTTGAAGATAACGCTCTGCTCCGCGAAGGACGCCCGCGCCACCTTCAGGTTGTTCTGAAAGAAGAACGTGCAGATGATAGCGGCGATTATCAGTGGCACCCAGATAAACGCGGCATTCTGAACGAAGATGGTCTTTGTTGCGCCGTCGTCGGTGCTGGTCTGAGACCCTCCAGTGAACGTGCTAAGAAACCCCACACCAATGACTATCGGCACTAACGCCTGCACGACGCTAACGCCAATGTTGCCGCCTGCGGCGTTCATTCCCAGGGCAAAACCCTTGTTCTTGTTGGGGAAGAAGTAGCTTATGTTAGCCATGCTGGAGGCGAAATTACCTCCGCCGAAGCCCGCTGTGAGAGCCAGAATCGCGAAGACCCAGAACGGAGTTTCAGGATTCGCAACCGCCAAACCGATACCGACGGCGGGAATTAATAGCATCACTGTGCTGATAAGCGTCCAGTTGCGGCCACCGAAGATCGGCACTGTAAACGAATACGGTATGCGAAGCGTCGCCCCCGAAAGCCCCGGCAAAGCCGCAAGCCAGAAGAACTGGTTTGTGGAGAACCCAAACTGAAGCGTCACCATGATCGCCGCGACAACGCTAAAGACCTGCCACACAGAGAACGCCAGAAACTCCGCGAATATCGAGAATACGAGGTTTCTGTAGGCTACGCTCTTACCTTCGTTCTGCCAGAAAGCCTCATCCTCCGGCCTCCACTTCTCGATCCAACTGGACCCGGTGTTTGTATCGGCATCGGAATCAGTCCTACGCACACTTGCGCTCTCCTGCACGATATCTCCCTCCAACGATCGACGGTAGCCGATAAGTTTGTAATGCCCACTTCAGTGCGATGCGACTCAACCAGCACAATGCTAATCCGCCCGGCGACAAAAAATCTTTGTCCCAATGTCCTGAATTTCCACGCCGAGATGCCCCGGATTCATGTGCCAACGCTGGGTCTAACGACTGTCCCAAAATCCGTCTATTACCGTGTTGCATATATGTACATCGGGCCGATGCATCGTTTATCGTTCGGTGACTAACATTCTTTGAGATCGTTTCGTAGTCGAAGCAATCAGGGATTCGAGGTAGAGAGTTGGCTAAAGGAAAAGCGGGAAAGCAGCCGGAGAGCTGGGTGAAGTCGACTTGTCCGTATTGTGGTGTTGGGTGCGGGGTCGAAGCTGGAATGAAGGATGGTGGGATCGTCCAGATCCGGGGCGACAAGTCACATCCGGCCAACTTCGGGAAGCTCTGCCCCAAGCCGACGGGACTACCGGAGGCTCTGGACTCTCCCGATAGACTCACACATCCCCAACGACGCAACGCGAACGGCGAGTTGGAACGAGTCTCATGGGAAGACGCTTTCGCGGAGATCGCGGAAAAGCTGCACGATGCCGTCGAGGATCACGGTCCAGAAGCGGCAGCATTCTATATCTCTGGACAGTTGTTGACGGAGGATTACTATGCGGTCAACAAACTGGCGAAGGGGTTTTTGGGGACGAACAATCTGGACTCGAACTCCAGGTTGTGCATGTCTAGCGCGGTGGCCGGGTACGCGGGAGCATTTGGGACGGATGGGCCTCCCACATCGTATGCGGACATTGGTTTTGCGGAGTGTTTGCTCTTGTGGGGGTCGAATACCGCTGACTGCCACCCAGTCACGTTCGGCAGGATTCAGCAGCGAACCAAAGACCCCGCAGTCTCCGTAATAGTCATTGATCCTCGTCGCACAGCGACCGCCGAGATCGCCGACCTGCATCTTCCTATCAAACCCGGCACCGATCTCGCCCTAGCCAACGCGATGCTCCGGGTTCTTATGGACGAAGATTTCCTGGACCAGAACTTTATCCAACATCGCACTACGGGCTTCGAGGCGGCAGCGAAAGCCGCCCGCGAGTGGACGCCCCGTAAGGCGGCTCGGGTCTGCGGCGTCGACCAGAACAACATAGTCTGGGCAGCTCGCAAATTCGGTCAGGCGAAAGCCGCGCTTACCCTGTGGACGATGGGTGTCAACCAGAGTGCAGTTGGGACCAAGAAGAACCGATCTATAATCAACTTGCACCTCGCCACGGGAAATATCGGCAAGCCGGGAGCGGGCCCGTTCAGCCTCACCGGACAGCCGAACGCGATGGGTGGTCGGGAAGTCGGTGGACTCGCGCACCTGTTACCCGGATACCGGCTCGTGGAGAACGAGCGTCACCGGAGCGAGGTTGAGGAGGCCTGGCGCGTGAAGCCTGGTTCGATCTCCGACAAACCCGGCCTTCCGGCTACGGAGATGTTCCAGGCTCTGGAAAAAGGCGATACGAAGTTTCTATGGGTCGCAGCAACCAATCCCGCCGCTTCGATGCCAGATCTCACCCGCACTCGCCGAGCCTTAGAGAATGCCTCATTCGTCGTGGTGCAGGACGCATATCCCACGGAGACGACGGCCTACGCAGACCTCGTGCTACCGGCAGCTCAGTGGGGTGAGAAAGCTGGCGTGATGACGAATTCCGAGCGTCGAGTGAGCTTTGTCGAGAAGCTTGTGGAGCCGCCGGGCGAGGCACTGGCGGATTGGGAGATCTTCAGCAGCGTAGCTCGCGCTCTGGGTTACGGAAAGCATTTCGCGTGGACGTCTTCGGCGGAGGTCTACGCCGAGTACGTCGAGTTGACCCGAGGCACGGTCCTGGACGTGACCGGGCTCTCGCACGAGCGGTTGCGACGGCGGCCTGCTCAGTGGCCGGTGCCGGACAGCCTCTACGACAGCGAGGTTCCGTTCGGAAGGTTCGAGCGGATCATGGATCGAGACGCCGAGCATCCCGGAACGCCCCGACTCTACACGGACAAACGCTTCAACACCCCGGATAAACGAGCGCGATTCGAGGCAACCCCGCACGAAGAACTACACGAGCCGCCGGACAACGAGTATCCGCTCACGCTCTCCAACGGACGAGTAAAAAACCAGTGGCACACGATGACCCGCACCGGTCGCTCACCCAAGCTGATGAAGGGACTCGAAGATGGCCCATTTGTGGAAGTACATCCAGAGGCCGCCGGAGAAGCCAGTCTAAAGAACGGGGAGGCAGCCCTCATCTCGTCGTCACGAGGATCGTTCACGGCGCGAGTTGTCGTTAGTGAGACCATCGAGCCTGGAACAGTATTCGCCCCATTTCACTGGGGGGATCTCTGGACCGACGGCGGGAGCCTCAACGAGACGACTCACGACACCGTGGATCCCATCAGCAAGCAACCCGAGTTAAAAGGCGCGGCGGTTCGTCTGGAGCCGGTTGACCTCAAGGAAAAGGCAGACAAGCAAGACTTCGCGACAGCAGACAAATAATCCAAAAAGAGAGGCGTACAGTTGAGTGAGCGTTTGAGGATTACGGTTGTAGGAAACGGGAACGCCGGGGCCGCGTTGGTGGACAGCCTGCTCGCCAAAGACGCGGCGGGCGTTGAGATCACGCTCTACGGCGGCGAGGAAGTCGGCACCTACGACCGAGTCCGTCTCTCAGAATACATGGCCGGAAGCGTGGACCTCGAAGACCTCGGAATGCGCTCCGACGACTGGTACGAAGAACAGAACGTAGACTTCCGCCGGGGCATCCTCCTCGAAGAGATAGACACAAAAAAACAGCGTGTCCGTGGCACCGATAACGAATGGGTGGAATACGACCGCCTCATCTTGGCTACCGGCTCGTCGTCCTCGGTCCCACCCATCGAAGGTCGCGACAAGACTGGCGTGTTCGTGTTCCGCACGGTGCGAGACGTCGAAGAGATGCTCGAATCCGGGCCGGAGAAAGCCGTCGTTATCGGTGGTGGTCTGTTGGGTCTTGAGGCGGCTTATGGGTTGCTGACGCACGATGCGGAGGTGACCGTTCTGCACAGGTCCGGGCATCTTATGAACCAGCAGCTAGACCCACCGGCGGGGCGGATGTTGCAGCACGAGATCGAGAAGATGGGCATCGACGTGCGCGTAGAGGCGAACACCGAGGAGATTCTGGGCAACGGACACGTCCAGGGCGTGCGGCTAAAGACCGGCGAGTTCCTTACGGCGGATATGGTCGTGATCTGCACGGGCATCGTCCCGAACACGAAGCCCGCCGGTCACGGCAATATCCGCTGCAACGCGGGGATTATCGTCGACGAGCACATGCGGACCAGCGTGGAGAATATCTACGCCGTCGGGGAATGTACCGAGTTCAACGGGCAGTTGATCGGGCTGGTCGCCCCCGCCCTCGAACAAGTGCGCGTAGTGGTAGATGAGATCCTCGGCGACGGCGAATCTGTCTACAAGGGCTCCGGCGCAGCCACGAAACTAAAGGTCGCCGGAGTGGATCTGAACTCCGCAGGCGACGCTTACGGCGACGACGAAGGCTGCGAATCCATCGTAAGCTCCAATCCCCTCACCGGCGTGTACAAGAAAGCCGTGGTCCGGGACGGCAAAATCATCGGCACCGTCCTGCTCGGCGACGTGAGCACCGGCCCACAACTGACCGATGCTGTAAAACGTGGCGCGAACGCCGACGAAGTCGCCGATTGGATCATTGGAACCGGCGGCGATGTGGCTCCACTGGAACTAGCCGACGACGCGCAAGTCTGCGATTGCAACGGCATCAACAAAGGACAAATAGTAGCCACCATCCAAGATCTCGGTCTCAACAAAGTCTCCGAAGTAGTCGCCGAGACGCAAGCGGGCAACTCTTGCGGAAGCTGCAAGCCGCTCTTGGGGCAGATCCTCCAGGAGTCTGCCGAGAGCGTCGAAGAAGACAAAAGCTATCTGTGCAAATGTATGGAGCTTACCCACGGTGATCTCAAAGAAATTGTGACCGAACGCGGTTTGCGGAGCGTGAGCGAGGTTGGCGAGGCTTGCGGGTCCGGTAAGGTCTGCTCGGACTGCAAGGTTGGATTGACGTACATCGTGAGCGAAGTTAACGCAAATCGGCACAAGGAAGAACGTCACGGTCGCCACATAAACGACCGGGTTCACGCAAACATCCAGAACGATGGGACGTTCTCCATCGTGCCGCGGAGCTATGGTGGTGTGACGAGTCCGGATCAACTCAGGAAAGTCGCCGACGTCGCGGAGAAATACAACGCCCGCATGATCAAGATAACCGGCTCCCAACGCCTGGATATCCTCGGCGTGAAGAAGGAAGACCTCCCAAAAGCCTGGGAAGACCTCGACATGCCGTCGGGTTTCGCCTACACGAAGGCTTTTCGACAGGTAAAGAGCTGCGTCGGGACAGAATTTTGCCGCTACGGAGTGGGAGATTCGACGAAGCTTGCAATAGAGATGGAAAAGACCTTCGAGAACCTGTACACGCCCGGCAAGGTGAAGATGGGCGCGTCGGGTTGTCCGAGAAATTGCGCGGAGTCGAGCGTCAAGGACATTGGGGTCATAGCCATAGAGGGTGGGTGGCAGATCTACGTCGGAGGCGCCGCAGGTATGGAGGTACGCAAAGGCGATGTGATCGCCACGGTCGAGACCGAAGAAGAGGCAAAAAACCTCATGATGGCGTTCATGCAGTACTACCGCGAGAACGGCAACTTCAAGGAGCGCACCTACGATTTCGTGCCGCGCATCGGGCTGGACAACATCCGGGCCGTGGTGATGGACGAGTCATCCGGCGAGCCCGAACGTTTACGCGAACGACTCGTCGAGGCTCAGGCGGCGACTAGTGACCCGTGGCTGGAGCGCCGGGAGAACGCCACGAACAACCAATTCGTCGGCACGATAAGACGCAAGTGAGGCACTGGATCGAGTCGACTATAGCCGAATTTCGTTAGACATCGCAGCACTCGCAGCACTGAATGGCCCACAACCGATAGGAGAACCACTGTGTCATACGTAAGTCCGCCCGATTTCGCCAACAAGATGATCGATGCCGGTGAAGACAAGGTCCATATGTCCTTCAAGGATACGGTGATCCGAGCCTACATGGCAGGCGCGATTCTAGCTCTCGCCGCCGCTTTCGCGGTCACCATCACAGTCAATACCGGAAACCCGCTGGTCGGAGCCCTGCTGTTTCCGGTCGGATTCTGCATGCTCTATCTCTTGGGCTTCGACCTAGTGACCGGCGTGTTCACGCTCGTGCCGCTGGCGCTGCTCGACAAGAGAAAAGGCGTGACGATGAAAGGTCTGCTGCGAAACTGGGGCCTGGTTTTCGTCGGAAACTTCGCTGGCGCAATGACCGTCGCACTCTTCATGGCGATAGTCTTCACTACCGGGTTCAGTACCGGACCCGATGAGATCGGCAAGACAATCGGCAAGATAGGCGAGAGCCGTACAATCGGCTATGCCGATGCGGGTGCTAGCGGAATGCTCACGCTATTCGTGCGAGCCGTGATGTGCAACTGGATGGTCTCGACCGGGGTAGTCGCGGCGATGCTGTCTAGTTCGGTCTCCGGTAAAATCATGGCGATGTGGATGCCGATCCTGGTGTTCTTCTACATGGGCTTCGAGCACTCGGTGGTGAACATGTTTCTGTTCCCTTCAGGCATCATGCTCGGAGGCGCTTTCACCTGGGGAGACTACCTGCTCTGGAATGAGATCCCAACGATAATCGGAAACATAGTGGGAGGGCTCACCTTCGTCGGCACGATAATCTACGCGACCCATTACAAAACCACACCGCGTCAACCTAACGCAGGCGCGGTCAACTGAGTGGGGCGAACACTTCCGCAGGTAAAGCCTAAAGAGCTAAGCGCGAAAACAAATGGCGGACAATCGCTGAGAGGAGACCGAAAGCCAATGACCCAACATCATTACGTCGTAACGACAGGCCGCAGATGAGCCGCTGGATCGCGGTCTGCGCCGAAGAGGACGTGCCGAGCCTTGAGGGTCGCCGCGTCGAGATCGAGGGTTTCTCTGTGGGAGTCTTCAATACCGAAGAAGGCTTCTACGCTATCGGAGATGTCTGCCCGCACAAAGGCGGCCCGCTCTCCGACGGCGACGTGGCGGCGACCACGGTTTCATGTCCGTTGCACGCTCGCAAGATCGAGCTTTCCACCGGAGAAGTCACCAACGACAACCTCTCACGAGTCCTCACGTTTCCGGTAAAGGTCGAGGACGGTAAAATCTTCGTGGATGCAACGTTGCTGGACGATCAGCCCGCTCCGCAAGAGGACTCGGGCGAGGAAAAAGTAGCGTGAGCGAAGAGTTTCGGGAGATACTGAAACTCCGCGCCCGTGGGCCAACGCACCTAGGAGAGTTGGACCCCACGATGTGCGAGCGGGCAATGGAGCTAATACTCGCAGGTGAGGCGACACCGGCTCAGATCGGAGGTTTCCTGCTCGTCGGTCGTGCCGTAGGCGACACCGCAGCCGAAACAGCCGGCTACACCCGCCCAATGCGCTCGCTCACCCGAAAGATGGAAGCCCCAAGCGGCCCCCCGACCGTTACCGTAACCGGCGGCTTCGATGGAAAGCTCCGTACCTCCAATGTCGGGGCTGCGGCCTCGATCGTAGCGGCGGCGGCTGGCGGTCGGACACTGCTCCTCGGCTGCGAAGGAACCCCACCGAAGGCCGGTCGTACTTTCTTCGACACCCTGCGAGTCCTCGGAATCTCCGTGCCGCAATCGCTTGAAGGGACAGAAATTTCTCTTGCGGAGCGCGGATTCGCAGCCACAAGTGTCGAGCACTATTTGCCAGAGCTTCACGCACTTCTTCCCCTGCGATGGGAGATCGCTCGCCGAACGGTTTTGAGCGTTGCCGAGAAGCTTGTCTCTCCCCTCACAGACACCCGACTCATGGTCGGTGTGACGCATCGTCCCTTTTTACGGACGATCGCGGAGACTTTGATCCTACTAGGCGTCGAACACGCACTCGTATACCAGGCGATAGAAGGTTCCGACGAAGCGCCGCTGGACGGCTCATCATCGTTGTTCCGGGTACGCGAAGGCTCCATAGAAGAGTTTACGGTCGCGCCAGAGTCTTTGAGACTGCCGAGATCCACGAAGGCGCACATTCCGTGGAACGGGCGACAAGATGAGCTAGAGGGTCTGAGAGCTATTTTCGAGAATTCCGGGAGCCCGGAAGCGAGGGCTCTGATCCTGTACAACGCCGCCTTGAGGTTGTGGATGGGCGACGAGGATGCGCGGTCAGGAGTGGAGGACCATATCGACCGAGCCCGTGACGCTCTGGAGTCAGGAGCTGCCCTGCGAATCCTCGAAGAGCCTCTTTCGGCGGTTGCCTCGGGCTAAGAAATTCCTCCGGGGTGAACGGTTATTTGCCCAGGACTCGGCGGGCGACTTGTTTGGTGACCACGCTTCGTACTTTCTTGTTCTTCAGGGCTTTGACGACCGTTTTGCGGGCGGTCGGGCTTTTCAGCAGCTTTAGAGCGATAGCTTTCTTCATGCAGGTTCCTCCTGGTTCGTGTTCGGCTACGCGGCCTCATGAGATTTTTCTATCTCGCGGCGGAGCTTCTTCTTGAGCAGTTCGAGGAGAGCCTTCTCACCTTCCGTAAGGTCGCCCTGCTCGGCGGCGATGACCTCTTCTATATGCTCTCCGTTGTAGGCTACCACGTAACCTTCCCCGTAATGGTCCAGAACCCTCGGACTGATGTACGAGGATCTAGCTATATCGCGTGTATTCCCAAGCCTCTCGGCGACTGCGTCAACGGCCCGCAGCACATTCTTTCCGGAGTCCTTACCCTCGGTGGCGGGACCGTATTCGGCTAGTTTGAGAGCGGCGATCAGGGTTCCGGCCCAGGTACGAAAGTCTTTTGGCGTGAACTCCGCTCCCATGACTTCTTTTATATATTCGTTCAGGTCGCGGCTCTTGACATCCCGCACGTCGCCACTTTCATCGACGTATTTGAAGATCTCATACCCCGGCAACGCAACACACTCCTCGACAACCTCGCGCAGCAGCGGGTCCGTGACCACCTTGCGCTGGGCCTGCCCCCACTTCCCCTGGTACTCGAAGGTCATGGTGTCGCCATCCACCTTTAGATGCTTTCGCCGCAAAGTTGCTATACCGTAAGTCTTATTCTGTCGAGCGTAACGCTCGTCGCCCACCCGAAAATAGGCCGCGTTTATCAAGCGGGTCATCGTTGCGAGGACTCTCTCCCTGTCGAGCTTCTCGTGCTGCAGGTGCTCGCTGGTAGTCTTCCGCATCAACGGCAGCGCGTCGGCGAAGCGCAGGACACGCTCGTACTTTTCACGTTCTTTCCGCTCTCGATACTTCGCGCTGTAGAGGTACTGCAAACGGTCGGCGGAGTCGTAGCCAACGGCCTGGACTTTCGCGGACGGACCCCGAGCTATGCGAGCGTCGCGCCAAGCAGGCGGTATCTTCAGCGCGTCGATGCGATCCAGAACCCGCTGTTCGCGCACGGTGCCTCCAGAGTCCGGGTAGCGGTAGGAGAAACCTTGCTCCTTCGAGCCGATTCGGAGTATTCCCGTTTTAAAGAGTACGTGCTTGCTCACGGTCGGATTATCTTGCGCGTTCTAGATCAGCGACGCGAAGACGAACACAATCTGTAATGTGGGATCTCAGGTGGTACGGTCGATCTCAGTGTGGAAGCGGCTTCCTAGGCGACCACCAGCGATGCCACCGAGTACGGCTACTATGATGGCTCCAGCGACTATCGCCAGCCCGATCAACCCGGCTTCCAGAAGGCCCACGATAACCGGCGTGACGTTCTCGGCCAGGAAATCCCGCACCGTCTGAAACAGCGCACCAGGCAGGATACCGAAGACGGCTAGCACTAACGCACCGACCACAGTTCCCCACACCACAGTCATCGCGCCATTGCGGCCACCGTCGAAGCGAGAGAGGCGTCCGGCGACGTAACCACCGAAGAGGTAAGAGAAAAAGACCAGAATTCCAAGAATGACTAGCGTCGTGATACCGGCGACTCCCTCGACACTAACTATGTCCAACGAGAAACCAAGCGGCACGAGCACGAGGCTGGCTATCCCGGCGAAGATGGCTCCGGCCACCGCGACAAAGATAAAGCCCAGGAAACTAGCCAACCAATCTACGCCGCCGTAGATGTCACGTAGACGCTCCTCGCGCTCCTCGGCAGCCTCGAAGTACCCGCGAGCGTACGCGCCCTCCTGCGTGTCGCCGGATACCGCACTTCGCGTCGTCCCTTGCGACGCAGACGTCGGTGCCGGGGCTATGCGAGTCTCGGCGGCGTCGTCGCTGTCCGCGTTCGCGGGTTTTGCCCGTCGAAGGTTCCTGCGAGAGCGGCGTTCCCCACCTCCATCCTCGGGTGAATCTGAGGCGTCCGTGCGTCCGGCTGGCTGTTGAGATGGCATGTGGCGCGTTGACTCATCATCGTTGGTCGGTGTCTCAACGCGGGTCTCATCGTCGTCGCCCGCCAGTGGACCTGTCCTGCGGCGATCCCCGGAGGTATCTTCCGGCCTCTCCGTCATCTCTCCCCCTTGCGTTACGCCGGTCTGAAGACCGGCAATGGTTGTTCTTCGCTTGTCATCTTTTGGATTCTACCGCGACTCGCGCTTCTCTATCCACCTTCGATGATGTAAGCTGGGTCTTGGCAGCAGCATAGCCACTCACATCACCCTTTCTTGTACATTCGGCCAACAATAGCGTGAATTATGCGTGCCTGACTTATACACAGGGCCGTATAAAGGTCTGAGTAGTGTCACTATGATGGCTCGTGTTGTTGAGTTCTCCGCCTTTGTGGCGGAAATATTCTTCTAGAGAGAAGGAGGCAGTGTTGGCTGGTATGAGCCGCGACGATGTACTAAAGCAGGTGAAGGATCAGAACGTGCAGTTCATCCGGATGTGGTTTACCGACATCCTGGGGACGCTCAAGAGTTTCGCCATTACAGCGGAGGAGTTGGAGGACGCGCTCGACGGTGGAGCGGGCTTCGACGGGTCTTCGATCACGGGCTACCAGGACATCGAAGAGTCCGACATGATCGCCATGCCCGACACCTCGACTTTCAAAGTAATTCCGTGGAGCCCCCAAGACGCTCCAACGGCAAGCATGATCTGCGACGTTCAGACCACGGATGGCGACCCTTATGTCGGAGACCCCCGGCATATCTTGCGCCGCGCCCTCGAACGGGCCAACGAAATGGGTTTCGACACGTTCAACGTCGGCCCGGAGCTCGAATTCTTCTACTTCAAGGATTCCGCCGGGACCGAACCACTGGACTACGGTGGCTACTTCGACCTGACAACCCTGGACGCGGCGACCGCCCTTCGGCGCGAGACCGTTCAGTCATTGCAGCAGTTGGACATCCGGGTAGAGTACTCGCACCACGAGGTGGGCATCTCGCAGCATGAGATCGACCTGAGGTTCGACGAGGCTATGAGGATGGCCGATAAGGTGATGACCTACAAGACGGTCGTCAAGGAGATCGCCACTCGCCACGGGGTCTACGCGACGTTTATGCCCAAGCCTCTGATGAACCAGAATGGCTCGGGTATGCACACGCACCAGAGCCTCTTCACCGGCGACAAAAACGCTTTCTTCGACGCGGATAACGAGTACTATCTCTCCGCTGAAGCCCAGGCGTTTATCGCGGGTCAGCTCCGGCACGCGCGGGAACTTTCGATCATCTTCGCCCAGAACGTGAACTCGTATAAGCGGCTCGTTCCCGGCTACGAGGCTCCGGTCTACATCGCCTGGAGCCGCCGCAACCGCTCCGCGCTCGTCCGGGTTCCGGGTTTCCATCCGGGCCAGGAGAAAGCCACGCGCATGGAGCTTCGTTGCCCGGACCCGTCCGCCAACATCTACCTGTGCATGGCCGCTCTGCTGCACGCGGGCCTCGAAGGTATCGAGAAGGGCTACGAGCTTCCCGAGCCGATGGAGCGTAACCTGTACAACCTCACACCCGATGAGCGCGAGAAAATGGGCATTGAGAGTCTCCCGGCGGACCTCGGCGAAGCCATCAAGGAAGCCGAGAACTCCGAGTTGCTCCACAAGGCACTCGGAGAGCACACCTACACCCGTCTGCTCCAGCTCAAGCGCGAAGAGTTCGAGGAGTACCGGATGCAGGTCACACCCTACGAGATCGAGAAGTTCCTCCCGATCCTCTAGTCTGCGACCCGCACAGTTGTTACCCGGAGCGTGGCTACAAGCCGCGCTCCTTTTTCATGTCCGCAGACTCCGCAGAACAGTAGCCGTCCGCGGCGCGAGCGTGGGATCCGACATAAGATCCCGCGCTAAACGTTCTAAATCTTCGGGCTCGTCCACGTCGTACCAAGGAGCCGTCTCAAAGACCGTGAGGCCGGAACTCCTAGCTCTTTCAAGCGTCTGCCGCTGGACTTTTTCGGTGGACCAGTCGATGTTCTTGAAAACGGCTTCGTGAGGCTTCTGTAAACCGATCAAGACATAACCACCATCTTCGCTGGGTATTAACGAAACATCGTGGCTTCGTAGCGCGAGAAGAGCATCTTTGATATAGCTTGGCGGCAATGTCGGCGCGTCGGTCCCGAGGATTATCACGGGCGAGAGCACTTCATCGAAGAGATGATGGGCTGCGCTGAACATTCTCGCTCCAAGATCTCCTTCGACTTGCGCGATGATCTCTACGTTGTCAGGAATTAGCGGAGCTATCAGATCGAGACCGTCGGCGGGAGTTCCGGCTACGGTGACGGGAGCTATCTCTTTAGCCTTGTTTACGGCATCGGGGATCAAGGCTTCCTGCAACCGCGCCGCCGACTCGGGCGGTAAACGCAGGCGAGTTTTGGTTGTGCCGGGTATGGGAGCTTTCGCCAGGACGACGATTCGAGCGTTCAACGCTTGTGCGCCCGGTAGAGCTTCGCCAATCGCCAGGGACTAACGCCAAGCGCGAAGAGAAGCTGCATAACGCCCCAGAGGAGGATCGTGCGGATAGCGCGGCCTTTGAAACGTCGGATGGAACTCTCCATCGGGCCTGGGAGGTAGGCGGTGTGTCCTGTTTGTTCCATACGCTCTACGAAGATAATGTCCTCCATGATCGGGACGTGCGGAAATCCACCACACGCCTCATAGACATCACGCCGGACGAAGATTCCAGAATCCCCGTAGTATCTTCCCATTCGCCGGTACAGTGGCGCGAGTGACTCCAACCAACGTCCGAGAAACCCGCCCTCCGGATACTTCAATCGAAAATTCCCCCCGACAAAACCAGTATCGAGCGCCGAGTAGATCTGGGTCGCAAGGTCCCTCGGCGGCATCACATCAGCGTGCAGGAACAACAAAACATCACCTGTAGCTGCACTGGCTCCGGCTCGCAACTGCATCCCTCGCCCAGGTTCCGAAAGTACCAAAGTCGCGGTTCCACAGAGATCGCGAGTCCCATCCGTCGAACCACCATCTGCTACCACGACCTCGAATATCCCAGGCGAATCAGCAAGTCGTTCGAGTAGCTTATCCAGATTCTCTGCTTCGTTCAGCGTCGGTATGATGACAGATAGCTTCATGCGGTAAGTATCTCAAGTCCAACTCCATGAAACTGTATCTCCACCCGCCAAGAGCATCCTCTGGTTCGGGATACGAACGAGATCTCTAGTTTTCTAGGATAAGTGGGGAGATTAACCATTAGACTGTGGCACGAGTTGGCATTGTGCTCTGTATATAATTTGAGACGTTCTGTCGGCGCAGTGTATCGTTTGCGCGAAAATCGGCTTGGGCCATCTTAGATAGGAGATTGTTAGTGCTTGGGATCCAGACTCAATCGTCGGCGCTAGATCAGGTAGAGACTCCGCTACTCGCGGTGGGTGTCTACCAAGACGAAGCTCCCGCGCAGGAATTGTCCAGCGTCACCGAAGAAGCGACATCGGGCGGTGACTTCAAGGGAAAGTCCGGCACCTCAGTAATGATGTACACCGGAGGCAAGATACCCGCCAAGCGCCTGATGCTGGTTGGTCTCGGCGAGCGCGGCTCGTTGACTCCGGAGAAGCTGCGCCGGGTCGCGGCCACAATTACTCGTAAGGCGAGATCGCTGGAGGTCGAGTCCGCTGCGGTGTCGCTTCCCCTCGTCGATGCTGGCAACATGATAGACAGTTCCCAAACCGTCTCGGAGGGTGCGATTCTTGGCTTGTACCGCTTTGATCGATACCGGACCAACGGTCGAGAGACTGAAGACCTAGAGACGTTCACCATCATCTTCGAAGATTCCGAAGATGCCGAGGATGTCGAAGGCGGGGTTCATCTTGGTGAGCGAACGGCCAGAGCAGCTGTGCTCGCGCGGGATCTCGCAAACGAGCCATCGAATATCGCAACCCCTGAATACCTGGCGAACAAAGCCCGCGACATAGCCACCGAGCACGGTATGGACATTACGGTTCTAGATCGAGCGGGCATAGAAGCGGAGGGACTCACGGGACTCGCGACCGTTGGCCGGAGCGCCAGCAACGAGCCGCGGTTCATCGTGATGGAGTATTGGCACGCCCGCGACGAATCCGCGCCTCCCACAGTCCTGATCGGCAAGGCAGTCACCTTCGAC